>CAVGEJ010000168.1:0-4958 GCA_963628215.1 Eubacterium sp. CAG:180 | reverse complement strand
CGGGGAGTCGGGAAAAGGATTTATGGGTGGCGAGTTACCGCGCAAATCGGGCGTGCGCAGAAATTATCCGAAAGACGATAGCAGAGGATTTTGACGGAATGCATTTGTCGGATGGATGTCTCCAAACGATCTTAGACGCATACGGCTTCGACCGCGTGATGTGGGTGTTGGCAAATACAGTCGGGGAGGGAAGTGCGGACGGGCGGTATTCGAGAGCCAACAAGGAGTGGGCAAAGACCTTCCGCATTCCGCCAGACTCCCACAATTCGGAGTTCTGTGTCACTTCCCACCCCGCAATCGTAAACGGGTTGGTGGACGAGGTTCGCAAGGCATGGGAGGATCTTCACCTTTGGAAACCGGAGCAAATGGAAAGCCACCTTGGTCAGAACCTGATCGGGCGTGTTTTGGTTGTCGACCCAAACGTGTTAAAGGACCCGTATAAGACTTCGGACAACCAGTTGTTCCTTGCACAGAGCGGAAACGGCTGCAATCCGAGGGCATTGGGGACGAAAGTTTTCGGCACATTCCTGAATGACGGCGAGCGGTCTTTTTTGTACCGCACGGATTTTGCCGGCATCCTCAAGGATGAATACATTCCGGATTGGGCAAAGCAGGCGATTCGGGATGCGCAAGAGGAGAAACAGGAGACGAAACAGGAAGAATCGCAGGGGTATGATTCAGGGATGCAGATGCAATAAATCAAGGGAGGAAATACAATGGAATTTCGAGGGGAGAAGCACAGGCAGATTTTTCAGAACTACATCAGGCGGCAGAGACACCGACCGTCCGCACACCATCTTGCGGCGGTGTATCTCCTGACCGCAGACAAGACCTTGTGGAAACAGGTGCGCGGCGCATTTCGGGACGGCAAGCAAACTTGTCTGCCGTCCATCTTTGCGGCATTCAGCCGGACGCTTACGCTTTGTTCTGTTCCGCAAAGGAACTGTTGACGGGCGAGCCGATGGTCGGACTTGCAGAACTCGCCGAACGGGACATCATCCGCCCGTGGGTCCTGAATCTTATCTTTCAAGCAATCCTGCTTTCACGCGGAGAAATGAAGGCGACAATGGAATAGCAGCCCTTGAATGAGAAAAGTTCAAGGGCTGTTTTTGTATCTACAATTAAAATCAAAACATAGGAGAATTTATGCAAAAAGGAAAAACAATTACGATGACGGGCGATTTTCCAATCCTGACGCAGGGAGGTTCATCATGAAGCACATTCGGGCAACGCTGGCACTTGGCAATCGCAGAACGGAAACGGTTGCTTTTCCATGTGCGGACAGCAAAATCAAGCAGATGCTTGCCCACCGCACGGACGATGACAAATACACGGTCTATGTAGACGAGCTGACCGAGTCGGCATGGATGAAAGCGATTGAGAAAACCTACATCAACATCCATGAGATGAACTACCTTGCCAAACGCATGGACGCGATGGATGATGCCGAGCTTGCCAAAATGGGCGCGGCGCTATCGAGATTCGGGGGGTCGAACCTGCCGCAAGTCATCAATTACACCTTCAACCTGAATCGCATCACATTGGTGCGGGACATCTCCAACCTGCAAAAAGTCGGTGCGATGCACTACATGGAAACGCTCGGTGGATGTTGCACAACCGAGGAATATAACTCCCCGCAACGGGCAGTCGAGGCGCGGGAGCTGTTGGAGCAAGGAAGCGGAATCCTGACGGATTACGGGTTGCTGTTTATCAACGACGAAGTGCCGTTTGAGCCGGTCTACAACGGTGTCAATTTCCCGGAATATTGGTATGAGGGGATGGACAAAACGGGCGTAGAATTAACCTATCAGGACAGAAAGGAATACCTCTACTGCCCGTGCGAGGATGAATCCGTGGAGTTTGCTTTGGAGCGGCTCGGAGCAGACCGCGTGGAGCAATGCGGGGCAGAAATCACCTGCGTTCCGTTCGGTGTCAAACTCGGCGAGCTGGTGGAAGGCGTTTTACACAATGAAGGCTTCACCGCATTCAACGCTTTCTGCAAGCGGATCGAATTCCTGACCACTGACGAACAGGACAAGTTGGAGGCGGCGGTGCTGTATGCGGACGCGACCACATCGGACGGACTGACCCGAATCACAGACCACCTGAACGATTTCATCTTTGCACCGGGCGCGCGGGATTATGAAACGCTTGGCAGGTGGTGGATGGAGAAAAAGCTCGGAATCGACCTCCCGACCGAACTGGAGGATTTCTTCAACTATTCCGGTTGCGGGGAATACCTCGCGCAGGAATCCGAAGGGAGGTTTGTGGAGGGTATCGGCTTCGTCGGCATGGCGGAGAATTGCAGCCTGGAGGACATTCTTCCGGAGCAGGGGCAGGAGATGGGAGGGATGACGCTGTGAAAGAAAAGCATAGAAATGTGAAAGAAAAACATAAAAAGGAGATTGATCAGTATGACCGAATTTGAAAGAATGCGCCGCCTGTCGGAGCGCAACAAACGCCTGTACCCATCCGGTACGCGGATTGAACTGCTCCACATGGCGGACGAGCCGTTCCCCGTCCGGAGTGGCACGCGCGGAACGGTCGTTGCCTGTGACGATGGCGGGAATGTCCTCATGGAATGGGATGACGGCAGAACGCTTGCCCTGCGCCCGGAGGTTGACCGTTTCCGTGTCCTGTCGCAGGAGGAATGTGAGAACGAAGAACAGGAGGGGGTGGGTTCATGCCAAACCATGTCATGAACATTGTCCGTTTTTCCGGCGATGAGGATGCCATCCGGCAAATGCGGGAGGCGATTCAGAATCCCGAATACGGGATCGGCTCCATTGATTTTAACCGCTTCATCCCGATGCCGCCGAGCCTTGACATGGAAGAAAGCAGTTGCACCCGCGCCGGACTGCGTGCTTATCAGGACTTCATTGAAGTGTATACGCTTGGCGGAACGGTCAACATGGAGCATTTGTCGGACATTCCGACCGCAAGCGAGGAAGCATTTCTCAAGACGCGGAAGGATGTCAATCGGGAGATGTTCGCGCTCGGCAAGCAGGCGTGGAATAACCTGCGGCAGTACGGCCAAGCCACATGGTACGGCTGGTGTACCGACAACTGGGGGACCAAATGGAACGCTTACGGCTTTGACGAGGCGCAGCTGCTTGCAACCTCGGACAATGTCATTGCATTCCAGACCGCATGGAATGCGCCGCATCCGGTGATGAAAGCATTTTCCGCAAAGTATCCGGCAATCCGAATGGAGCATTGGTGGGCGGACGAGAATGTCGGGTTCAACTGCGGGAAGCGGATTTATGAAAACGGTGCTTGCACGGAGAGATACGAGCCGGACACGGGAAGTGCCGATGCTTTCCGCCTCTCTGCTCATATATGGGGTGGCGAACCGGAGCATTACGGCTTTCTGCAGAACAATGACGGAACCGGTTATCTCTTATTGGATGATGAGGAATATGACCGGATTGAAATCTGCGGACAGCCCGCGCTGTTTACGCATGCGCGCCTGACGAATGCAGACATTCCGTCCGGACTGTACCTCTACCACCTGCGCGGGAGCGATGACGGACAGCCGTTCGGCACGCTGGAGGAAAGCGTGTCGGTGAATCACAGCGGCTCGGTTGTGACCCTTTCCCCCATCGACTTGGGGGAGGACGGATACATCCCCCTGACCGAGGAAACCGAGCCGAATTTTCTCGGCGTGACCGCGACATTCGAGGATTTCCTTGACCGAACGGAACCGAGTAACGGCTTCCATCTGACCATGGGATGACACACGACATTCTTGCAAAAAAATGCGTTTAAAATTCTTGGAGTTCTTAGAACCTTCTTATAAGAAGGTTCTAAGTGGGTTTGGGCAAAGCCCAAGGTCTTTTAGGAGGTGAAATCATTAGGAGTCCTGTATCGTGGGTGGGAAATGAGACCGCCCTGCTGCCCTATATCAATGCCATTCTGCCAGAGCGGACGGAGCGATTCGTCGATGTCTTCGGCGGATCCGGTTCGGTATTGCTGAGCCGGAAACCCTGCCCGTTTGAGGTTTATAACGACTTCGACGGCAATCTTGTTAACCTGTTTCGCTGTATGCGGGATAAGACCGTCGCGTTTCTTGGGGAACTCGGATTTCTGCCGCTTAACTCCCGCGCGGAGTTTGAGATGCTGAAAAAGTTTCTTGCGAAGGAGCAGGATGTCACAAGAGCCGACCTTGAAGCCGACGAACAACTCGCACGGGTTGCATTCTCGCCGCCCGACGCGGAGGAATTGACAAATCTTATCCGTTCCCGCGCCGATGCCGAGGATGTCCGGCGTGCGGTCGCGTTCCTCAAACTCATCCGCTATAGCTATTCGTCCGGACTGAAAAGCTACGCCTGCCAACCGCTTGACGTGCGGCGGCTGTTCGGGCTGATCCGTGACCTGCATGAGCGCATGGCGAATACGGTCATTGAGAACCGGGACTTTGAAGCCCTGATCCGTCACTACGACCGCCCGAATACCGTCTTTTACTGCGACCCGCCGTACTACGAAACCGAGGGGATGTACGCCGCGTGCTTCACGAGGGACGACCACCAACGCCTGCGGAATACGCTGGGAGACATCAAGGGAAAAGTCCTGCTGTCGTATAACGACTGTCCCTATATCCGCACCCTGTACGACGGTTGGCAGCTCCTCGAATGCAGCCGTATTCACAGCATGGCACAACGCTATCGCGCGGGGGACGCATACCCCGAACTGCTGATCGGCAACTTCGATCTGCTCGAAAGCGTGCGCGAGAAGCCGTTGCAAATGACCTTTGACGCAGAACCGATTGATTATGAAAAAATACTAAAGGAGAGTATCCGAAAATGAAAACCGAAGATTATACCCTGTTCCCGATTCCGACCAAGCTGCTTGACCCAGGGCAACAGCATTTACTTTTTCACAAAAACATGGTATAATAGTGGACATGAAAGTAAGCGAATTGAAAGAAAGCATTACCAACATAACAGAACCGCGGCGTG
>CAVGEJ010000167.1:0-4969 GCA_963628215.1 Eubacterium sp. CAG:180 | reverse complement strand
TCCTGCAAAAGAATGGCGAGCATAAATGTCAGCCCTTCACTATACCGACATTTCATGCCCCGAATGTAAGGTTTTCGGTGAAAATATTTACAAAAAAATCTGAAGCATCGCAAAAAGCAGGGCTCCACCGTCCGGATGAATAGGCATAGAAAAAGCACCCGACCGTCGCCAATCGGATGCTTTTCAAAATTCAGCTCTCGAAAAAATCAGCCAAAATAATCGCCGTTTGCAAAAAGTGCATCATTCACATTCCATTCGACAGATCTTTCACCGTCGAACCATGACAGTTGATCGCGGTAACGGTCTGTTAAACATAGAATACGCTGGTTTGTCGAACCTAATAGACGGCGAGAATGTTCCGGATTTCCCGCCTGATATGCACCGTCGAGCACCATATCGCATCCCGAAAGCGCATCCGCCACATCTTCATACAAATGTCCGGTAAATGCGATAACTCCGAGCCCCATATTCTGAATTGCAGCAGTCAGCTCCGGCAGATTCTGTTGCATGGTCGGCTCCCCACCAGAATAAGTAACGCCCTCAATCGAATACTTCTCTTTTGCATCTGAAATGACATGCGTAAGTTCTTCAAGGGTCATCAGATACCTCGGTTCCAAATTCTGAAAAGCGGGATTCCCGCATCCGGGGCATCTGATATTACAGCCCTGAAACCAAATGGTCAGCCGTTTGAACGGTCCTTCGGTTTCCGTACAAAGATTGATGGCGGCGATATTGAATTTACTCATTTTCAAAGCTAAACTCAAGCCCAATCTTGTTTACCTTCACAAGCAATCTTGTCCCTCTCAAAGAAGCGAGATCCTGCTTGTTTTCAAACATGAACATAGCAAGCGCATCCAAAAGTTTATCATTGATCGCATTGAGGATATCACGACCGCCCTTACTGCTGTCGGCACCGCCGAGAACATAGTTGATGAATTCCAGTTCATTTTCAAACTCAAGATCGATCCGGTATTTGTCGGCGATGGCTTTTTGCACAGGGCGCAATTTCGATTTCGCAATTTTAACGCTAAACTCTTTATCTTTGATAAAGTTAAACGGCACAATATTGCTGTACCCGATTCTGCCGAGAATTTCGGGGCGTTTGATCTCGTTATCAAAATAATTCTTTACAATTTTGATGAATTCTTCGGCAACATCCCGGTTGGAACCGCTCGCTGAAACTTCGGAAGCACCGAGGTTGGATGTGAAGATGATCACGCTCTCGCTGAAATATACGGTCTCACCCTTGCTGTCCGTCAGGCGACCGTCCTCCAGAATTTGCAGGAAAATATCCAGAATACGCGGGTTCGGCTTTGCCGCTTTTTCTATTTCATCAAACAGAATGATACTGAACGGTTTTTCTTTCACAGCGTTCGTCAACTGCCCGCCTTCTTCATATCCGACATACCCGGGAGGTGCTCCGATCAGCTTCTGGTCGCTGTTCTCCTGAGCGTATTCCGACATATCAAAACGAATGCATGCCTGCTCATCCCCGAACAGAAATTTAGCAAGCGCTTTGGAAAGTTCGGTTTTGCCAACACCGGTAGGTCCAACAAAGAACAGCACTCCCTTCGGAGCGGAACGGCTGGAAGATTTATGGATTCCCGTAAGTCCCATATACGCCTTGACAACGACCTTTTCGATCTTCTCGATTGCCTCTTCCTGACCGACTACGCGATCGCCGAGAATTTTCTTGATGTTTTTCACCGACTGATAGTCAAGTTTTTCCCACGGATTATCTTTCTCGCCATACTTGAAGAGCAGATAAAGCTGTTCGAACGGCATCTTCCCCTCTTTTCGGGAAAGACGCGCCATCTGGATGATTTCACGGTTGGTGAAATCATCCAGCATATCAATGTATTCATTCTTTTTTTCTGCGGTCATCAGGGATTCGCCGGGCTTGAGTTTAACCTCAAAACCGCTCTCGATCTTCTCCATCATCCGCTCGCGCTCTTCCCGGTCGGGGCGGGACAGCGTCAGGCAGGAAACCTCCGGGTTTCCCTGATAGAAGGAAATCGGAAACATGGCAAGTTTGCTTGTAATCAGAATGACCGTACTTTCGTTCACCTCAGAAGAAAGGTATTCCACCTTTTTATCCTTAATTGCCTTGCCGAGGAGCGTCAGAAGTTCCCTCTCGTCCGGCGGCAGCTGCCCACCTGAGGAAAAGAGATAATCCGCCCAGTTCAAAACAAACGCCGTCTTCCGGTTGGGCTTTTTCAGATTTTTGAAAATGATATGGAAGATCTCCGCCGGCTCCTTGAAAAGTCCCGTTCCGGTCTTTTCATCCTCCTTTGGCGTTTCTTCCTCATCGTCAAAAGCGTATTCGTCACCCGCTACCTCTACCTCATCAATGACCGAAAGGCGACTGACATCCCCGTCCACGCCGTCAATTCTGTCCCAGTAAAGAACATCATCATACTCCATCGAATGCAGCATATCCATAAGATATTGCTTCAGATCCACAATCTGCTTCTTTTCATTCAGGTACACATCTCCGACATTCCCGTCAAGAATCACACACCGCTTGATACCGATTTCCCGGCGCAAGCGTTTGAAGGTTGTTTCCAGTGCCATTTTTTCACCCCTTATTCTTGTTTGTATTCATTGCCTGATACTTCATTGTGGAGATCTTATCCGGATTTGACCAGATCTCCGTTTTTGCTTTTACATGGATACCATAGACTTCTTCAAGATCGGACATAAACGGTTCGATATCTTTATGACAAGCCTGTCCCTCATATCCCCGGAAATCATAAATGAATCTACCATCCAGAAACACACGGAAAGTTGCCTTTTCCCCGCTGGCTTTCAAGGCAACCATCGTCACCTCGTTTGTCTTCGGGTCAAGGCGTATATTATTCTTGTCTATAATGAAACCACGAACAGTAATTGCTTTTTTGATAATGGAAAGAGATTTTTTCCTCACCTGCTCCTCTACAAGTTCCGATGTTGCCTCGGATTGCATTTCAGAGAGCGTTTTATCCGAAGTCACAATTTCATCGATTCTTTCATGGGAAATACGCGATGCTTCAAGTTCCCGACGAATCCGTTCTTTTTCCGCTCTTTCACGGTCAGCCACAGTTGTATCTCTCAATATCTTTCCGGCTTTCAAAAGCTCATCGCCGAACAGTTCCGGCTGCTTGAGATAGGCAAGATATGCGAACTGCCGCAACACCTCATCCGTATCTGCGATATTGCAGAGAAGCGATTGACCGAATTAGAAGAGATGCTCAAAGAAATTGATCGAACGACAAGTCGGCTGCAAAACGATCAGACTGCTTTTTTTCATCGACAGTTGGAGCAGGAAAAAGAAGCCGTCCGAATAAGGTTGCACGCAGTTCAGAACATGGCGCAGGTACTGATTAACCGGGGCGTTCAGACAACCGACACGGATTATTTGCGGCGTGAGCAACAGGGGAATATCGTTGCTGCTGCCGAAGAATTGCAAAGATATATAGATTCCTTATCTTCCGGCAAGATGCAGGAATTGCGTGCTCTTTATAATTCCATTCTTTCGGAAAGAATTCAGAAATACCAACAGGATTTGGCAGACCGTGCGGACGGAATCGTGCGGATCAATGAAAATACGGCGCGTTTCTTAAACGGCATTAGACTGACATTGCAATCCGATTTTAGCGTAATCAATTTGTACGGCGTGGCTCACGTTTTGTCTCCTTTCAATGAAAATACAAGGTCTCTCCATTCTTCCAGCATGGTTCTGTCAAATGGCACCTTGCGGGATTCCGGATGTTGCAGACTGTTTCGGCACATACGAAGTTTGTGAAGATTGTCTGCCGCCTCGCGGGTGATTACTCTTTTGGACTTAGCCTCGTCAATCAACTCATTGGCGGGAAGTGACGGATCTACGGAAAGCATTTGCCGCAGATCGTACGACCACTTGGGATCGCTGTTTCGTTTGTTACGCCAGATCTTTTACAGCACAATATCTGCGGGTGTTATTCGTTCTCATAGATCCATGAGAGCAATTCTTCATATCCCATTTCACCTGCGGCAATAGCAAGTCCCACACGGGCAACATCGTCAACCGTCGGGCGGATCTTAATGCCGTTTGTTTCAAGGAATGTCAAAAGCACATACATTCCGATGCGCTTATTGCCGTCAACAAAAGCATGATTGGATATGAGGGCAAATCCGAGTCTTGCCCCTTTTTCTTCTTTGGTGGGATACAGTTCTTTCCCATCGAATGTTTGAAATGCAGATTCAAGGGCACTGTCAAGCAAATTCAGATCCCGGACATTCGGGTCTCCACCGGTTTCTTCAGTGATCAGCCGATGAAGGAGCAGCACCTTTTCCTGACTGAACTTGATCATTTTGCCAACTCCTCAAATGCGCGCCGATACTCACGCAGGACACGCGCGGCGACAAAATCGATCTTTTCATCGTCAGTCATTTCAATCGTCGTGTCACCTTCAATATCTGTCAGTTTATACTTCGGCTTATTGTTCTTAAAAATATATACCGTTCCGCTCTTTTCTACCATACGGGCAACCTTGGAAAAATTCTGATTTGCCTCTGAGATCGGTACGATCTGATTTGTGTTGATGTTCATGCCCATACCTACTTTCGATTTGATGATATTATTATACCATTATTTTAGGATGTTGTCAACCTAAATAAAAATATCAGAAGAATATTTTTTCATTCGCAAAAAATGATACGCTTGCTACGCCAAAAATAGATAAGCATATCTTGCCGAAAGATGAAAAAAGCAAGCCCTGCTTTATCGGTTTGTATTTTAAATACTGCTCCCATATTATCAAAAAGAAAGGATGATGCCGATGACTTAATAACAATTTTCTTTTTTTCAGCCACTAGGAAAATGGAGCCGGAACGATTTGCCCGTCGGTTCGGTATCCCTTTCCGCCAGTGGCAAGATGCTTGCCCGCTTCAGCGGGGCAAGCAGAGCGTTTGGACTCCCACCGCCAAAGGCGGCTGGAGCCAAACGCAT
>CAVGEJ010000166.1:0-4993 GCA_963628215.1 Eubacterium sp. CAG:180 | reverse complement strand
CACGCCGCGGTTCTGTTATGTTGGTAATGCTTTCTTTCAATTCGCTTACTTTCATGTCCACTATTATACCATGTTTTTGTGAAAAAGTAAATGCTGTTGCCCTGCGATATTTGCGGCGCTGTATATTTGTCAATGATGTGAGACCAAAAAAGATGAAAAAATAATCAAGTTCAAAGGATCATGAAACGCCCTGCGGTCGTAGAGAGGGAGAGACGGAGCGAAGCGGAGGAACGACCGAACGAAGCCCGCAGGGCGGCGCGCCGAGAACGATTATCGACCGCCAAGTTCTTTTTGTACCTGATTCGGACATTTCCACCCGAGAACCGCCATGGGAATGTTGTTGGAACGGTACAAATACCGCTTCATTTGTGCTTGCAGGTCGGAGAAAGAATAGAAACGCAGATAATTGTAAAACCGTTCTTGGTCGTTTCGATGACTTCTTTCCACTTTTCCGTTATGCCACGGTGTTCTCGGACGGATTAGCTTGTGCCGGATGCGGTATTTATTGCAAAACACATCCAACGGATGGATGCGGCTTGTTTTAGTGGGATGCGTAAACTCTCCGCCGTTATCTGTTTGCAGGATGTTCGGAGCATAACCGAAAAATACAATTGCACGTTTGAGAAAGTCTACCGTTGAAAAACTGCTATGCTCCTCATACGCATAGAGAAACCGTTTTCGGGATGCTTCCTCAATGACCGTGTACTGATAGAACTTCTGCCCATCTTTGCCGGAATAACAGGTATTCGGCACATATTTGACGTCCATTTGCCATTTTACACCGATGGAAGTCGGCGTGTCGTACTGACCGGTGTGCTTGGACTTCTTCTTGGTGGATTCGGTTTTCTTCCTGAATCCAAGACGGACAAATACGCGGTATAGGGAACCGGGATGGCGTTTGTAGGCTTTTTCTTCACGCAGTTTTCCGTACAGTTCGCAGATGGAGATGTTCGGATTCCGACGGTGGTAATCGCGAATCCACTTCAATTCCTCCTCGGTATGGGCATGGGGATGTGGAGAATGCGGTTTATGGGACTTGTTTTGCAGAGAATTCTTCGTTCCGTCATAAGTTCGATTCCACCGCATCAGGGAGGCTTTTGAGATATGATACCGCCGACAGACGAAAGAAAGATCCTTTGTTTGCCGATAATTTTCCACTGCGTGCAATTTTGTTTCTAAAAGGTGTGGACAATAGCGTTTTTTTGTGGTATAATCTTTCATGGTGATTGAGTCCTTTCAGATGACGGATTAGCGGTAATTCTATTCTATCAGAACTCAATCACTTATTCTATAGCTTTTTCGCTTTTGGTCTCACTTCTATTGTAACACTACACTGTTGCCCTGCGATATTTGCGGCGCGAGGTTGACAAAAGGCTGTCGGTGTGATATAATAATATTCTGTACGAAACGGAAGAAAGGGGCTGTTGAGCATCGAAGATACATTCTGGTCGGATCATTATCCGCTGTTGGGACAGATAAACAGCCCGGAGGATCTGAAAAAAATGCCCGCGTCGGAAATGCCTGCGCTTGCGGAAGAAATCCGCGAGTTTCTGGTGGATCAGGTCAGCGAAACGGGTGGACATCTGGCATCCAATCTCGGCGCGGTGGAACTGACATTGGCGATCCACCGCGTGTTCTCCACGCCGCAGGATCACCTCATTTTCGACGTGGGACATCAAAGCTACATTCATAAACTGCTGACGGGACGGAAGGAACGCTTTTCCACTCTGCGGCAGAGCGGGGGACTGAGCGGCTTTCCGAAACGCTGCGAGAGCGAACACGACTGCTTCGGAACGGGGCACAGTTCCACCTCGATCTCGGCGGCGCTCGGGTTTGCCGAAGCGGATCGCATGGCGGGGTCGCAGGCATATACGGTTTGCGTGGTCGGGGATGGCGCGTATACGGGCGGCATGATCCATGAGGCGCTGAACAACTGCCGCAAGCGGCTGAATCTGATTATCATCCTGAACGAAAACGAGATGTCCATCTCGAAGAACATCGGCAGGTTTGCAAAAAATCTTTCCCATATCCGCGCCTCAAACGGGTATATCTGGACGAAAAATGCCATCGGGCGGGTTGTAAGCCATATTCCGCTGATCGGGAAATGGCTATACGGCAGGCTTCTCCGCTTCAAAATGGGAATGAAGGCGGCGCTCTACGGCAGTAACCTGTTTGAAAGCCTCGGGCTTTACTACCTCGGTCCTGTGGACGGAAACAACGAAGCGGCGGTAGAAAAGCTGTTGCGGGACGCAAAAAAAACGCACCAAAGTTGTGTTATCCACCTCAAAACTCGAAAGGGAAAGGGGTACGCCCCCGCAGAAGCAACGCCAGACCGCTTCCATGGCATGTCGCCTGCCGACGCGCCGAAACCCGAGTGCACGAAGTTTTCCGACGCAATGGGGGAGGAACTTTGCCGCATGGCGGCGAAAAACGACCGCATTTGCGCCATTACCGCCGCCATGACCGACGGAACGGGACTGACCCAGTTCCGCGCGACCTATCCGCAACGCTTTTTCGATGTCGGGATTGCGGAGGAACACGCGGTGACCTTTGCGGCGGGACTTGCGGCAAACGGCTACCGCCCCGCAGTGGCGATTTATTCCACCTTCCTGCAGCGGTCGTATGACAACATCCTGCATGACGTGGCGCTTCAGCACCTGCCGGTGGTCTTTCTGGTGGACCGTGCGGGACTGAACAACGCGGACGGTCCCACGCATTACGGCGTGTTTGACGTCGCGTTCCTTTCCGAAGTGCCCGAGTTGCGCATTTATACGCCGATTACCCGCACCGCCCTGCGCAACGCGATGAACGAGGCGTTCCGTTCCGACGTCGCGTGCGCCATCCGCTATCCGAACGGTTGCGAGTCGGCAAGGGTTGTCCGGGAGTTCTACGGCAACGCCGATCCCGCGAACGTGGCGGTTCGGAATAACTATCCCGTCGGCGGTCTCAAAGCGCGCGAGGCGCTTGACGCGGTCATCGTGACCCACGGCAGGATCGTGGAGGAAGCGCTCGCCGCAACCGACCGGTTGGCGCAGGAGGGGATACGGGTCGGAATCCTGCTTCTGGAGCAGATCAAACCATACGAAACGGTTGCGGCGCAAGTGCTCGGATATCTGCCGAGGAAGCGGTGTCCCGTCCTCTTTCTGGAGGAAGAGGTTCGCACGGGCGGCATGGGAATGCTGCTCTCGGACGCTATGCGCGGCGCGCCGGACATGCAGGGGAGAGAGCGGCGCATTCTGGCTCTGGAGCAACCCTTTGATTACCCGGACGAGGCGGGGCAGACCTGCCTTTCCATGGCGGGTCTGGACGCGGCGCATATCGCGGATGCAGTCCGGGAAGCCGTTGGCAAGAAAAAATAAGGAAATCGCAAAAATGCTCTTGACAATCGGCTGATTGTGTGATAAAATACAATAGAAAGATATCAACCGAACGCGAAGTCAGGAGGAGTATGCATGTACCTGCAATTTTACGATGAACTGATCCCGGGAACGAAACTCAAGCGATCCGATATGGACGGGCTGACGGGACTGGCTTTTTTGAAAAAAGTATTTTTTGTTTCCGAAGGCGTGATGCTGTCCCAGATCCGCGATATTTCGGGAATCGATTCGTCCACACTTCAGAACTGGACAAAGCGCGGTTGGGTTGCGAACAGCCACCTCAAGCGCTACGATATGGATCAGGTTGCGCATATCCTGATTATCAATATGCTGCGATCCTGCATGCGACTGGATCGAATTGCATATCTGATCCGGTACGTCAACGGCGACGTGGCGGATAAATCCGACGATATTGTCTCCGATTCCATGCTGTACGATTACATTTGCCGCGCGTTGGATCGCATGATGAGCGGCGATGGCGGGGCGCTGAATGATGTGGTGAAGGTCATTGAAGAAGTCACCGCAGGCTATGTAGAACCGTTCGCGGGCGCAGAAGAACGGCTGAACCGCGCGTTGGAGGTCATTGTCGTGACCTATTACGCAACCATTATCAAGCGTCGCGCAGACGATCTGCTCGACGGCATTCTGCCGCAGGCGGAGTGCAAAACCGGAAAGGACTGAGGAGGGGACTGCCTTGCATCAGCACCACAGAGAACGGATGCGGGAGCGGTGTCTGCAAAACGGGTTTGACAACTTTGCAACGCACGAGCTTCTCGAAATGCTGCTGTACTATTCCATCCCGCGCACTGATACCAACGGCGTAGCGCATGGATTGATGGAGCGGTTCGGGTCGCTCAAGGGAATCTGCGAGGCTTCGTTTGACGAATTGCTTCTGTGCGACGGAATCGGTCCGCAGTCGGCAATCCTGCTCAAGCTGATTCCCGAATTGATGAAGCGCTATGCGATGGAGGACGTCTCTCCGACCGAGGTGTACGACAATCTGCAAAAGCTGTCGGATTTCTTTTCCCGTAAGTTTATCGGATTGGATCATGAATGCCTTTACATGATGCTTCTCAACAATCGGTTGAATATGATTGACTGCGTGTTGGTTTCGGAAGGCGTGGTCAGCAGTTCCACAGTTCCGATCCGCCTGATGACCCAGAAAGCGCTGTTTCGGAAAGCGACCGCTGTCGTTCTGGCGCATAACCACCCGCAAGGGCTTGCATTGCCGTCCGCCGGTGACATCGCAGTCACCGAAACGCTTGCCAGCGCGTTTGACGCCATCGATATCACGCTTCTGGAACATCTGATCCTCGCGGGAAACCGTTGCTATCCCATTATGCAACAGCATTCCGCGTCCATCCGTCTGAATCCCGCGAATAAACAGATTGACAACGGGTTTTATCGGAACTTTTATAACATCAAATATGAGGAGTGGAGAGCGCCTTCGCTTTTCCCGAAAACGAAATAACAAACGCCCCTTTTCATCGGTACAAGCCGTGAAAAGGGGCGCTTTTTAGTGCGCTCGGCATGCGATACAACATGGTGGTGAAAGTCCACTACAGGCATGGCAGTAGGAACTGTTAGCAGAGGGCAAGGGCGTCCGTCGTGAGGCG
>CAVGEJ010000165.1:0-5025 GCA_963628215.1 Eubacterium sp. CAG:180 | reverse complement strand
CAGATTCTGATGTAGCCGTATTCCGTGCTGCGAATTCCGGCTGCTCCCGCGCAAAATCCCGACCAGCGGGATTTTGTCGGCTTACGCCTCGCTTTCGCTACCGGATAGAAATGGTAGGGAAGTTACAATGGGAAGGGAAAGAAAAATATAAGAAGATATGGGGGAATTTTTTGTCGGTTTCTATTGCAAAAATGGGGGGATTGTGGTATAATCTTCATTGTGATTTTGGCTTGAAAGGAACGGCAATGACTGCGAAAGAATTGGAAACGGAATCCGATCGGTTACGGGATGCGGTTGGTGTTGCGCTTGACATCGGCGAGCAGATTCTCTATTCCGAGGGGGAAATCAGCCGTGTTGAGGACACGGTCACGCGCATCAGTCGGGCATACGGTGCGGCGCGGGTGGATGTATTTGCGATTACCTCGCTGATTCTGGTCAGTGTGGCGGACGGCGACGGCAATTCGTTTACGCTGAGCCGCCGTGTTTACGGGAATCGGAAGAATATGCGCCGCGTGGAGGAAATGAACTCGCTTTCCCGTCGGCTTTGCGGCGATCCCGTTCCGCCTGCGGAGGCGAAGCGGCTGTTTGACGAGGCGATGGCTCGGAGCGCTCCGAAAACATGGACGCGTGCGCTCGGCGCGCTGATTGTAAGTTTCTCGTTTACCGCGTTTTTCGGGGGCGGAATCGGGGACTGTCTGGCGGCGCTTCTGGTTGGCATTGGGGTGTTCGGAATGGAGATGCTTTCCGTGCGCCTTTCGGTCAACCGTGTGCTGTACAACCTCAACGCTTCCTTTGTGGCGGGGCTTCTGGCGATTCTGACCGTTCTGCTCGGAATCGGCAACTCGGTGGATCACATCATGTTCGGCGTGATCATGCTCCTGATTCCGGGCGCTTCGCTGACGGGATCGATTGAAAATCTGATGGTGGGGGACACGCTCTCCGGGCTGATGGGAATCGCGGAGGCGATTATCAAATCCTTGGCTCTTGCGGCGGGGGTTGCGCTCTCGCTGATGCTTCTGGGAGGTCTCTTATGACGGGACAGGATTGGATTGTATTGCTGTCGGGAACGGTCGGAACGTTCGGCTTCTCCCTGCTGTTCTGCCTGCACGGGCGGCAGTTGCCTGTGACCACGGCGGGCGGCGCGCTGGCTTGCCTTTTGTGGCTGCTCTGCGGCAAGGCGGGCATGGCGCCCTTCTTTGCCATTTTGATTGCCGCCTTTGTGGGGAGCGGTTACTCCGCGGTTCTTTCGCGTATTCTGAAAGTTCCGAAAACCGTTTTCCTTCTGGCTGTCATGATCTCCTTTGTTCCCGGAAAAGGCTTGTACCAGACCATGCGGTACGCTGTGGACGGCGCGTGGGACGCCTGCTTTTCCAAAGCGGTTTCCACGCTCGCCGAGATTCTCGGAATCGCAACCGGTATGATGTTGGTTCTCATCATCGAAAAAGCCGTTCAGGGTATGAAAAAAGGACGCGCCCAAGGGCGCGCCTGAAGAAAAGGTCGCAGGGCTTTGCCCGCACCGCACGCAGAACCTTTTTTCAGGAAGGTTCTGCTGGGGTTGCGGGGCAAAGCCCTGCGGCCTTTATAATTTCTCTTTCGCAAAAGGGGAGTTTTTGAGAGCCGATCAGCTGGTAGCGCTCGTGTCCCTTGCCTGCAAGAACCAAAATATCGGCAGGGCGGAGAAGCGAGAGCGCGGTCAGAATCGCCTCGCGGCGGTCGGGAATTTCCATGTGCGGTGTGCGCGGCATTCCGAGCGCAATGTCGCGGATGATCGCCTGCGGATCTTCAGCCCCGGGGTTGTCCGAGGTCAGAATCGCAAGATCCGCGCATTCCTCGGCAACCTCGCCGAGTTCCCGCCGCCGCAGGCGCGTCCGTTCGCCCACCGAGCCGAACAGGACGATCAGGCGGCTCGGTCGGTATTCGCGCAGGTCGCAAAGCAAGCGCCGCAGGCTGACCCCGTTGTGCGCGTAGTCAATCACCGCAAGCGCTCCGTTCGGAAGCCCCATGACCTCCGAGCGCCCCGCTATGCGCACATCCGCGAGTGACTTTGCCGCAACTTCGGGCGAGACCCCGAACCGCTCCGTCGCGCAGGCAATCGCAAGCAACGCGTTGGAAACGTTTCCGCTTCCGATGAGCGGCAGGCGGCAGGAAATCGGCTCTTTACCCGCGTGAAGCACCGAAAACCGACTGCCCAGTTCGGTCTCCCGACTGGACGGCTCGATCTCCCGCACCGTCCAGTCGGCGGGAGATTGGGAAGAACACCGCACGCAAAGCGGCGCATGCGTATCGGCAAGCAGGGTCGCCGAAAACGGGTCGTCCGTGTTGCAAATCACCGCGCGGGTCGGGTAGTCGGTAAACAGCTTCCGCTTGCAGGCGGCGTAATCGGCAAAGTCGGGATGCTCCGAAGGTCCGATGTGGTCGGGGGAAAGATTCGTGAAGATGCAGGCGTCAAAGACCGTTCCCGAGGCGCGCCCCAGTTTCAGCGCCTGCGAGGAAACCTCCAACGCAACCGCGCGACAACCCGCCGTCACCATCTCCCGCAGAGCGTTCTGCAGGGTCACCGCGTCGGGCGTGGTGTTGGCGGTGAGGGACTGCTTCCCGTCGCCCGTATCCATGCCGTTTGTTCCGATATACCCGCACCGTATCCCTGCGGAATTCAGAATATGCGAGAGAAGCAACGCCGTCGTTGTTTTTCCTTTTGTTCCCGTTATGCCGATGACCGCCAGTTCGCGCGAAGGCTCTCCCGCATGCGCGCAGGCGAGCGCCGCGAGCGCCGCATGCGTGTCGGAAACCGTCACGGTTTCCGCGTCGGCGGGGAGGGGGAGCGGATGTTCCGCAACAAAGAGACGGCAACCGCGCGCGTAAGCCCCGGGTGCAAAATCATGCCCGTCCGCATGTGCGCCGCGGATGCAGACGAATACGGAGTCCGCGTCGGCTTTCAATGCCTGTTCGGTAATGCGGTAACGGTTTGCCTGCGCAAGAAGCATGTCAAATGTCATGGCAGATTTCCTTTGCGGCGGAGAAGAATGCGGGGAAGCCGATCGGTTTCTTGCCGCATTCCGCGATCGTGCGGTATGCCAGAACGTCGAGAGAGTCAATAAAAACCGACGGGTCAAGCCTGTCCTTCGGGAGCAGGGAAAGTTCGGTGCACCCCAATACCAATGCTTCGCATCCGCGCGCAAGCAGTGCGTCCGCAACCCTGCGGAAGGCTTCCATGTCGGGCGCTTCGCCGCGCTTGACCGCACCGTAAATGATGTCGGAAATGATCGCCTGTTCCGCCTCGGTCGGAATCAGACATTCGATCCCTGTCCCTTCGGTGTAGCGGTGGTAAGAGCGGGAGCGCACAGTCCCCTCGGTTGCCAGAAGCCCGAACCGCCCGATGCCCGCGCGGTGCAGAAGCCCGACGGTTTCACGGATGATGTTCAGCATCGGAACGGGACAGTCGGCGGCAAGCGCGTCGTAGAAGTAGTGCGCCGTGTTGCAGGGAATGACAATCAGCCCCGCGCCCGCCGCAACCAACCGCGCCGCTTCCTCCCGCATGGCGGGCAGAGGGGAGCAGTCGGACCTGCCGAGAATGAACGCCGTGCGGTCGGGGGTCGACGCGCGACTGCTGACGATCATGTCGATGTGATCCGCGTCACAGTCCGCGGCGGTGTGCGCGGTCAGCAGTTCGCAGAAGCGGAAGGTCGACATGGGACCCAGACCGCCCAGCACACCCAAAAGCCGCGTCTGCATCATGACCCCTCCTCTCCGTACCAGACCCGTTGCATCTCCTGCCAGTCCGCAATCACATAGTATGGCTCCAGTTGGTCATGGTAGCGCCAGACGAAATTCGCGTAATCGACCGTGCAGGGAATGAGGTAGTAAATCACATCGGCATTCGCCAACCGCTTGGCAAAATCCAACAGCGCGGTCAGCATCAAGCCTTCTCCCGCCGCGTGACGGATGATGTGATACTTGGTGCAGAAGGTCAGCCCGAATACGCGGGGCTTTTTCTCGCAGAAAACGTGAGAAATCAGGCGGTATCTGCGGAAAATGCGCTTTGCGGTCTCGTTGGTCTCAACCGATTGCCCAAGCAGAACGGGAACCAATTCGCCCGCAAGAATTTCCGATTCGATGAATTGCAAAACCGCGTACCTCCTTTTCTCTGTGCTACCTCATATTATACCACAAACCGCGCGGAAAAGCCATAGGGGAGAGAAAAATTTTTCCCCCGGAAATTCAAAACGGCAAAATTTCGGAAAAAGGCTTGCAATCCGATCCGTTTTCGTATATAATAGAGAGGCTGACAAAACACAGAGGGGGAGACGGCATGAAAAAGGAAAAGCTTTACCGCGTGTTTTCGCATCTGCCCGAGCTGTTAACCGAACGGCTGACCCTGCGGAAAATGTTGGTTACGGATACGCAGGATATGTATGAATATGCCTGCCGGAGCGACGTGACAAAGTATCTGACATGGCATCCGCATCCCGATAAAGCGTATACAAGGGAGTATCTGCAATACCTCGGAAGCCGATACGCCGCAGGGATGTTTTACGATTGGGCAATCGTCTACGAGCCGGACTGTAAAATGGTCGGGACTTGCGGGTTTACTTCCTTCAATTGCCCCTCGGACAGCGCAGAGGTCGGCTATGTCCTCAATCCCGACTATTGGGGCAAAGGAATCGCCGCCGAAGCCCTCGAGCGCGTCCTGCGCTTCGGATTCTCGGATCTCCGCCTCCACCGTATCGAGGCAAAATTCATCAAAGGCAACGACGCGTCCCTCCGCGTAATGGAGCGTTGCGGCATGACCTTTGAAGGCTACCTCCGCGAGTCCATGTTGGTAAAAGGTACGTATGTCACCGTCGGTATCTGCTCTATCTTAGCCGACGAATGGAAATCCAAATAAAAAGCAAGCGAAACGACGAAGTCCGTTTCGCTTGCTTTTTATAGTGCGCTCAGCATGCGATACAACATGGTGGTGAAAGTCCACTACAGGCATGGCAGTAGGAACTGTTAGCAGAGGGCAAGGGCGTCCGTCGTGAGGCG
>CAVGEJ010000164.1:0-5030 GCA_963628215.1 Eubacterium sp. CAG:180 | reverse complement strand
TTGGAGGGAGAAGGAACACCCTCCGAAAGGGGGTTCCTTCTCCCTCCAAGGTCTTCCCCTCACTCCTCACTGAATATCACCGTCAGATCCGGATGCAGCTGAAGGATCGAGGCGGGGAGAGCGGGCGTGATCGGTCCGTTGAAGGCGCGGAGAAGAACGTCCTTCTTCGCAGACCCGTTCGCAATCAGAAGAATCTTGCGCGCCTGCATGATTGATACCATGCCCATGCTGATCGCCCGCTTCGGCACTTCCGCTTCGCTTTTGAAGAAGCGGGAATTCGCACGAATCGTCGACTCGTGAAGATCCGCAACGTGCGTTGCCGTGACGAAACAGTCGCCCGGTTCGTTGAATCCGATGTGCCCGTCCAGACCAATACCCAGAAGCTGAAGGTCAATCCCGCCAAGCCGCTTGATGCGCGCGTCGTACTCCACACATTCCGCCGCAGGATCGGTAGCCGTGCCGCAGGGAACAAACGTCCGGGACGGGTCAATGTTGATGTGGTTGAAGAAATTCTCCTGCATGAAGAAGCGGTAACTCTGCGGGTGATCCCCCGTCAGACCCACATACTCGTCCAGATTGACCGATGTCACCTGCGAGAAATCAATGTCCCCCTTGTTGTACCAGTCGATCAACTGGCGGTAAACGCCAACGGGCGAAGAACCCGTCGCAAGCCCCAACACGCAGTCGGGCTTCATGATGACCTGCGCGGAAATGATGTTCGCCGCCTGACGGCTCATCTTTTCATAGGTCGGTACGGTAATGAATTTCATATCTTTTCCCTCTTTTCCGGTTTGTTTTACAGGTGTAAAAAGGCGCGCATCGCGTCGATCAGAGACCGTGCCCCCGCCGCGTCGCGATCCTCGGCAAAAATCCGCAACAGCGGCTCTGTGCCCGAGAAACGGCAGATCAGAAACGCGCCGTCCGCAAAGTTGATCCGACAGCCGTCCGTGTAGTCGACGTCCGCCACCGCGCGCCCGAAATCGGGTAACCGCCGCTCTTCCATCAGCACGCGCCGCACCGTCGCCTTGTCCTCGGGGCGGAAGGAGAGATTGTCCTCCTCCATCGTGTGCGCTCCGTACTTCGCGGTCAACTCGTCCCACAGCTCGCTCGGCGACTTGTCCATTGCGGAAATCATCTCCACAAACAGCGAAGCCGCATAGACCGAATCCTTGCCGTGAATGTGCCCGCGAACCGTCAGACCGCCCGAGGATTCCCCGCCCAACACCGCGTCGGTTTCGTCGATCTTCGCCGAAATGTACTTGAAGCCAACGGGGACTTCGTAGCAAGCCTCGCCGAAGGACTCCGCAACGCGATCCAGCATGTGCGTGGTCGCATTGTTGCGCACCACAGGTCCTCGCCAACCGCGGTACTCGTGCAGATAATAGTACAGCATCACCAGAATGCGGTTCGCATCCACATACGCCCCGTTCCGGTCAATCACGCCGAGACGGTCGCCGTCGCCGTCAAAGGCAAGCCCCAGATCGTAGCCGCCCGCGCGCACCTCGTCGGCAAGCCCGCGCAACTGCCGCTTTCCCGGCGCGGGCAGTTCCCCGCCGAAGTAGGCGTCCTTGTTGTAATGAATCGTGTCGACCGTGCAGCGCGCGGTGTTCAGCACCACCGTCAGCGGGTAAGTTCCCGAGCCGTGCATCGGGTCGAACAGAATCCGCAACCCGCGCCGACGGATAACCGCAAGATCCAACCGCGACAGAACCGAGTCCAGAAACGCGTTGAACGGCGTGTGAACCTCCTCGGCAAGCCCGCCCGCAACCGCTTCGTCAAACGGGAGCGTCGGAATGTCCTCCACCCCGTCGATCAACTGCTCCAACCGCGCGGTGCATTCCGCCGACGCGTCCCGCCCCTCTTCGGTAATCAGTTTGATTCCGTTGTAGGTCGCGGGGTTGTGACTGGCGGTGACCTCTATGCCGTAGTGCAGTCCGCGGTTCATCACCTCGAACATGACCAACGGCGTGGGCGTGCTTCTGCCCACGTAAAGAACCCGCAGACCGTTTGCGCACAGAACCTCCGCAATCCACCGCGCCGAGGTATCGGACAGAAACCGGCGGTCGTACCCGATGTAGATCGGTTTGTCGGTCTTTCCTTCCTCCCGCGCCAACAGGCAAACGCCCTGCGCCACTTTCTGAATGTTGCTTTTGATAAAATCGTCTCCGATTACGGCTCTCCAACCGCCTGTTCCAAAACGTATCATAGGTTCTCCTGTACTGATTTTATTGGTGCTTCCAATTACGGTTGAACACATATTATCCCCCCTCATCAGTCGCTTACGCGACAGCTTCCCCCCCAAGGGGAAGCCTATTTGCAAACGCCTTGCCGTTTCATATACCATCTGAAACAGCAGGCAATCTGAAGTTATATTACCATGTTAGCGCCACACAAGACGGATTCCCCGCGGAAAAAGCTTCCTTGCAAGCTTCTCGTGTGAATACAGCACCTGAAACAGAACGCTATCCAATGCTGTATTTGCCATGTTAGCACCTTGTGAAACAGGCTTCCCCTCGGGGGGAAGCTGTCGCGTAAGCGACTGATGAGGGGGGATAATCTTAATCCGCTCATAGCAAATCCGATTTCCTTCAACCGTCTCCATGCGGCAACGTTACGCCCTACCCCCGATAGCTTCCGGGCGGCGTGCCCATGATGCGGCGGAAAACCGTGCTGAAATAGTTCTGATCGCCATAACCGAGTTCTGCCGCAACCTCGCCGACGCGCTTGCCCGTCCGCAACAGTTCCGCCGCGCGCTGCATCTTCATCTCGGTGAAATACCGCGCAACGCCCATGCCCGCGTAACGGGTAAAGACCTTTTTCAGATTGGACAGACTCATATTGCACAGCCGCGCGATTTCCTCCGCGCAGAGCGCCTCGCCGATGTGCGCCCGCATGACGTTGATGATCTCCCCGTACCGCAGAGCGCCCGAACTTTCGGTTGCGCCGCCCTCGCCCACGCTCCGGAGCGCGCGCAGAAGCCAGTACTCAAACCGCACCCGCTGTTCCGACAGGAGCGCCGCGTCCGAGTTGTGCAGTCCCGTCCGGACTTCCATGCTGATTTCCAGCAGTTCCTCCCGCAGGTCGGAATCGGGCATGAAGATCCGCCCCTGATATGCGGGCATAGAATCGCTGTGGAAGGACAGATTCAGAACGTGCGGCTCAGTCCCCCGCTCCGAACGAATCCGGTGGAACTCGTTCGGCGGGTGCAACAGGCACTGCCCCGCGTCCAATGTATAGATTTTTTCGCCCGCCGTAATGCCGACCGACCCGCCAAGCACATAGACCAGTTCCCAGAACGGGTGCTTCTCCCCCGCGAACTCATACGACTCCCCGAAGATGCGATCCAGAGAGAAATGGAACGACGTAATGTCGGGGCAACGGGTCAGCGGAACGTCGGTCATCGGCTCGGGAACCGTTTTTCTGTAATAAATATCCTTTTTCAAAGAAAAGTTATCCGTTTCTATATATGTATTTGCTTTTGGGTATTGTATAATGTTATTATAACGCATGAAAGGAAAAAATGCAAGAGCTTTTTCGCATTTTCTGACAAAAAAATGAAAGATATCAATTTTGCATCGGACATCCTGCGCCACTTTGATCTGGACCATGTTTCCACCCCCTACGGGAACGGGCACATCAACAACACCTACCTTGTGGGAACTTCCCCGCGCTTCATTCTTCAGCGCATCAACACCGACATTTTCCGCGACCCCGACGGCGTGATGGAAAACATCCTCGCGGTAACCTCCTTCCTACGGACAAAAATCGTTGCCGCGGGCGGCGACCCGATGCGCGAAACGCTGACGGTCGTTCCGACAACCGACAACCACCCCTACTACCGCACCCCGGACGGCGACTGCTACCGCGTGTATCTCTTCATTGAAAACGCCGTGTCGGTTGACAGCGCCCCCACCCCGGAAATCTTTGCCGAGAGCGCGCGGGCGTTCGGAAAATTTCAGCGGATGCTCTCCGATTTCCCCGCCGAAAAACTGCACGAGACCATCCCGCACTTCCACGACACGCCCGACCGTCTGCGCATTTTCCGCGAAACGCTTGCAAAAGATCCCGTCGGGCGCGCCGCCTCGGTTGAGCCGGAAATCCGATTCGTTCTGGATCGCGCCGCCGAGATGGGAATCATCACAAGCGCGATTGCCGACGGCTCTGTTCCGCTCCGCGTAACGCACAACGACACCAAGCTGAACAACGTCATGCTTGACGCCAAAACCGGAAAAGACATCTGCGTAATCGACCTCGACACGGTGATGCCCGGCTCGATGCTCTACGATTACGGCGATTCCCTGCGCTTCGGCGCTTCGACCGCAGCCGAGGACGAGCGGGATCTCGACAAGGTCTCCTTCGACCTCGATTACTTCCGCGCCTACACCAAAGCCTATCTGGAAGAACTCGGCGACAGCGCCACGCCGCGCGAGTTGGAACTTCTCCCCTTCGCCGCCAAGCTGATGACTCTGGAATGCGGCATGCGCTTCCTCACAGACCACATCGACGGCGACCACTACTTCCGCATTCACCGCGAAAACCACAATCTGGATCGCTGCCGGACTCAGTTCAAGTTGGTTGCCGACATGGAGCGCAAAGCCGACGAAATGTCCCGAATCGTAGCAGAGTTGCGCTAAGGGGGAGGATGCGTTAGGGGGCGCTTCTTGAAAGAAGCGCCCCCTAAGACCCCCCAAGAACTTTCAACGCATTTTTAGGGGGAGTGCGAACATACGGTTCTGAATATTGGTGAACAGATTACCTTGAGGCGTACCGATCTTTTGTCGGCAAAATACGTTTCGCAACGTTCCTCCAAAAAATCCGCAGGTTACCCTGCGGATTTTTTGATACAACCATTATTTTCTCTCACCAAAAGTGTGCGAAGCCGCACCCTTTACCGCCAAGCACCTCCCAATCCGCCCAAAAACTTCCCTGCGCGGCAACCGCCACCCAAAAACGCAGGAAATCATCTCCAACCATCCCGGCGGTTGCCGTGCAGGGAAGTTCGGGGAGATGAGGGAGGTTTGGAGGGGGAA
>CAVGEJ010000163.1:0-5044 GCA_963628215.1 Eubacterium sp. CAG:180 | reverse complement strand
ATGTCCACTATTATACCATGTTTTTGTGAAAAAGTAAATGCTGTTGCCCTGGAAATATCCCCCGCCCTCTTGAAATATCGGGAAAAATGCGGTATAATATAGAGAGGTACTTTTTTTAATACTCGGAAAGGCGGTCTCTATGGCAGAACAGAAAGACTTGCGGATCGGGCTGCTCGGCTTCGGCTCGATGGGCAGAACCCACACATGGGCGGTTCGGAATCTCCCGTTCTTTTTCGGGGCGCTTCCCTTCCGCGCGGTCACGGCGGGAGTCTGCACCACAACGGAGGAAAAGTCCCGCCGCGTGGCGGAGGAATTCGGCATTCCGATTGCGACGGCGAACGAGGACGACCTGATCGGAAACCCCGACATTGACGTCATTGACATCTGCACGCCGAACAATTGCCATTACCGGACGGTGAAAAAGGCGTTGGCGGCGGGCAAGCATGTGCTGTGCGAGAAGCCGCTTTGCCTGACGGGCGCGGAGGCGGACGAACTTGCCGCACTGGAACGCGCGAGCGGCAGAACCTGCGGGATGGTGTTCAACAACCGTTGGTTAGCGCCCGTGATGCGCGCGAAACAGCTGATTGACGAGGGACGGCTCGGCGACCTGATCAGTTACCATGCGGTCTACCGCCACAACAGCTGTCTTGACCCTGCGCGGCGCGCGGGGTGGAAGCAGAACCGCGACATCTGCGGCGGCGGAACGCTGTTTGATCTCGGCTCGCATGTCATCGATCTGATGACATGGCTCTGCGGGCGGATGGTTCGTGTTGCGGGGCATGCGCAGATCGTTTGCCCCACGCACCTTGACCGCGACGGCAACGAATGGCGCACGAATGCGGACGAGGCGTTCTACATGAACGCGGAGACGGCGGACGGCGTTTTCGGCACGATGGAATTCAGCAAGGTGACGGTTGGAGAAAACGACGATCTGTCGTTTGAAATCTTCGGGCGATCCGGCGCGCTGAAATTCTCCCTGATGGAACCGAACTGGCTGTATTTTTACGACGCAACGCTTCCCGACGCGCCGCTCGGCGGCTCGAAAGGCTACACGCGCATCGAATGCGTGGGGCGCTACCCGGGCATGGTATTCCCCTCTCCGAAAGCGCCTGCGGGGTGGCTGTACGGGCATCTGTACTCCATGTACGCATTCCTTTCGGCTGTGGCGGAAAACCGCCCGTTCTCGCCCTCCCTTGCGGACGGGGCGGAGGTTCAGCGGGTCATTTCGGCGGTCGGCGAACATCCGATGGCGCTTGGGACGGTGTCACCATGCTGACGATCGGGCTGACCGGTCCGACGGGAGCGGGAAAAAGCACGGTTGCGGGGCTGTTTGCCTCGTTCGGGCTTCCGGTTCTTGACGCGGATCGCATTTACCGGGAACTGCTCATTCCGCCTTCGGACTGTCTTTCGGAACTGGTGCGGCATTTCGGGCGGGAAATTCTTGCCGCCGACGGCACGCTCAACCGTCGGGCGCTTGGCAAGGTGGTCTTTTCCGATCCCGCCGAGTTGGAGATTCTGAACGGGATTTCCCACCGCTACGTGATGAACGACGTGCGGCGGCGGCTTCGGGGACTTCGGACAGACGGCTGTCCCGCGGCGGTATTCGACGCGCCTCAACTGTTTGAAGCGGGCGCGGACGGGCTTTGCAACATCATTGTTTCGGTGCTTGCCTCCCCCGGGATACGGCTCGGGCGGATCATGGCGCGGGACGGGATTTCCGAGGAAGCCGCGCGCGAGCGCATGGCGGCGCAGAAGCCCGACGCGTTCTTCCGCTCGCACTCCGACTACATCATCGAAAACGACGGCGGAACGGAGTCGCTGACGGCTTCGGTGCGGCGGATTCTTTCGGAAACGGGGGTGCTCGGAGAATGAAACTCACCTCCCGCCGACTGATTGCGTTTTTTCTGTTGATTCTGCTGTCGGTCGGGTTCGGATTCGCTTTTGACGGCATTGCGACGGCGATAGAAAAGCACAAATACGCACGTCCCGCCGCTTACCGCGACCTGATTGCTTCTGCGGCGGCGGAAGCGGGTATTCCCGAGGCGGCTGTCTGGAGCGTGATCCGCATGGAAAGCGGCTTTGACAGCGGCGGGCAGAATGCGGACGGCGGCATCGGGCTGTTTCGCCTGACCCCCGAGCAATTCCGCGCGATTTACGCGGAGATTCTGCACGAGGACGCACCCGAGGACGGGATGCTTTACGACCCTGCGACCAATCTGCGCGCGGGGTGCGCGTTGCTCTCCGAACTTTACGGGCGGTACGGAATGTGGGAACCGGTCTATGCCGCATGGCGCGCGGGGACTGAGGCTGTGGACAAATGGGTGCTTGACCCGAATTGCCTGAACAAGCAGGGCAAGCTGACAAAGATTCCCGACAGCGCGGCGGCGAAATTCGTCTCGGGCGCGGTCAAGGGACAAAAAATGTATACAAAACTCTATTTTCAAGGATAAAGGAGAAAAAGATCATGGCAGACAAGCAGGAAAAAAATCCGAACGTATATGAGAAAAAGACGGTATTTGAAGCCGCGGGCGAGGAAATTGTACGCAAGGCTTACGATTACGCGACGGGATACATGAAGTTTCTGGACGGCGCGAAAACCGAGCGCGAGGCGGTTGTGCTCGGCGTAAAGATGGCGGAAGCGGCGGGCTATCGCCCCTATCATTTCGGCGACAAGATCTCGGTTGGCGACAAGCTTTACTACAACAACCGCGGCAAGAATCTGTTCGTATTCCGCGTGGGAACAGAGCCGATCAACGAGGGCATCCGCATCACCTGCGCGCACATCGACTCCCCCCGCCTCGACCTGAAGCAGAACCCGCTGTTTGAGAGCAGCGACATGGCGTTCCTCAAGACCCACTACTACGGCGGCATCCGCAAGTATCAGTGGCTCGCAATGCCTCTGGCGCTTCACGGCGTGGTGGTGCGCGAGGACGGCGAGGTTGTGAACATCACGGTCGGCGAGAACGAGGACGAGCCTGCAATGTATATCACCGATCTGCTCCCGCACCTTGCGGCGGCGGACAACGCAAAGCCCGTTGGGACGGCGTTCTCGGCGGAGAAGCTGAACGTTCTGGTCGGCAGCCGCCCGCTCGACGGCGAAGAGAAGGACGCGGTGAAGGCAAACGTGCTTGCCTACCTCAACGAAAAATACGGCATCACCGAAGCCGACTTCCAGTCGGCGGAACTTTGCATCGTTCCCTCGGGACGTGCGCGCGACGTCGGGTTTGACCGCTCGATGATCTGCGGCTACGGTCACGACGACCGTTGCTGTGCGTATCCCTCGCTCACCGCGCAGATCGACGCGGACGAGAAGGTACACACCACGATGTGCATCCTTGCCGACAAGGAAGAAATCGGAAGCGAGGGCGTCAGCGGCATGCAGTGCAGTCTGATCCTCGACCTGATCTCCGCGCTCGCGCAGGAACTGGGCGGCAACGACGCGGCGGTTCGCGCAAACTCCAAGTGCCTTTCCAGCGACGTTGGAGCGACCTACGACCCGAACTTTGACGAGGTTTACGAGAAGCGCAACGCGGCGCTGATCAACTGCGGCGTGGCAATGTGCAAGTTCACGGGTGCGCGCGGCAAGAGCGGCACTTCGGACGCTTCCGCCGAACTGGTTGGCTGGGTACGCCGTTGCCTGAACGGCGCGGGCGTGTTCTGGCAGACCTGCGAACTCGGCAAGATCGACGTGGGCGGCGGCGGAACGATTGCAAAGTTCATGGCGAACCACAACATTGACACCATCGACCTCGGCGTTCCGGTGCTCTCGATGCACGCGCCCTATGAGGTGATTGCAAAGACCGACCTTTACGAGGCTTACCGCGCGTTCGTCGCGTTCTATCACTTCTGATGACCGAGGCACTGCTGACGCGCCTGAAGGAAACCGAGGAACGCTACCGCGGGTTGGAAGCTTCGATGTCCGACCCTGCGGTTGCTTCCGACCCCGAAAAGCTGCGCGGCATTATGAAGGATTACAAGTCCCTGACCCCCGTGACCGAGGCGTACCGCGCATGGAAAACCACGCAGGATCGCATTGCCGAGGCGCTGTCGCTTTTGGAGAGCGGCGACGCGGAGTTGCACGACCTTGCAACCGAAGAACTGCGCGACGCGCGCACGGCGGCGGAGGAACGCGAGCGGGAACTGACGCTCCTGCTTCTCCCCCGCGACCCGCGCGACGAAAAAAACGTGATGATCGAAATCCGCGCGGGCGCGGGCGGCGAGGAAGCGGCGCTGTTTGCGGCGGTGCTGTATCGGATGTACAACATGTATGCGGCGAGCGTTGGATTTGTCTGCCGGATGATGAGCGAAACGCCGACCGAACTGGGCGGATTCCGTCAGGTGGTCTTTTCGGTGGAGGGCAGCGGGGCTTACTCCCGCTTCCGCTTTGAAAGCGGCGTGCACCGCGTGCAACGAGTCCCGCTGACCGAATCGCAAGGACGCATTCAGACCTCCACCGCAACGGTGGCGGTTCTGCCCGAGGCGGAAGAGGTGGATGTTTCCATCAACCTCGCCGACCTGATTTTTGAATCCTGCAAGTCCAGCGGCGCGGGCGGTCAGCACATCAACAAAACCGAATCCGCCGTGCGCCTGACGCACAAACCAACAGGCATTGTGGTGGAATGTCAGGAGGAACGAAGCCAGTTCAAGAACCGCGACAAGGCAATGATGATGTTGCGGACGATCCTTTATGACCGCGCTTTACGGGAGCGCGACGACCGGATTGCCGCCGACCGCCGCGGGCAGGTTGGAACAGGCGACCGAAGCGAACGCATCCGAACCTATAACTACCCGCAGGGGCGCGTGACCGACCACCGCATCGGGCTTTCCCTCCACTCCCTCGACCGCTTTCTCGACGGCGACATCGGCGGGATGATCGACGCGCTCGCAACCGCCGAATCGGCGGAGAAGCTGAAGGAAGAAAACGGCGGGGCATAATTGCGCATCTGTTCGGATTTTTTGTGCGGATTCATCTTTTCTGCTTTGCAAGAGCAAATTTATCCCCCCTCATCAGTCGCTTACGCGACAGCTTCCCCCCGAGGGGAAG
>CAVGEJ010000162.1:0-5077 GCA_963628215.1 Eubacterium sp. CAG:180 | reverse complement strand
GCAAAAAGGCTTCCCCTTGGGGGGAAGCTGTCGCGTTAGCGACTGATGAGGGGGATAAATCTCCACCCACGCAACGTTACAAAACCTCACGCTTCCCACCCACAAAACGAGTGCGAAGCCGCACTCTGCAAAAAGTCCTCACCTCCCAAAACACAAAAAACTTCCCCCATATCCCCGCCACTCTCCAAAAGCGAAACAAATTTCCGCTTCGTAAGTGGCGGGGACATGGGGGAAGTTCTCGGTGAGAGAGGGAGGTTTGGAGGGAGAGAGCCCCCTCTCCGAAAGAGGGGGCTCTCTCCCTCCAAGGTCTTCCCACCCGCCCCTCAATAAAAGGTAGCAACTTCCTGTATGGGGGGGACGGCGAAATCGGAGGCAGAGACGTAGAGAACAGGTCCGGCTGTGCGGTAGAACTTGTTCTTCTCTACGCGGATCTTCCCCGTCAGCATCGCCCAGTCACGCGTTTTGAGCGTTGTCGGACCGTCGAATACGCACACCAGAGGATGGAACGCAATGTCCGCTTCACAGCAGGTCATCACGTGCCGCCCCGCAAGCGCCATGTTCGCAGGCATCTTCGGGTCGCGCGCAATGTGACCTTTGAATTTGATAACCTTCCCGTTGTACTTGTCCATCTCTTCGGAAAGATCGCGGTAGAAGACCGCATAATCCGCGTCCGCAATCTCCACAACGGGCGCATCCAGATCAAACGGCAACGGATCTGCAATGTCGTCGTACTCCACATGACCGTCCGGGTAATCGTAGGTAATCGCCGCACGGCGGGAAGCCGCGCGAACAATCTTGTGAACCTCTTCCTTGTCAATGTCCGCAGGGGTACGACTCAGAACCACCATCTCCGCATTCGTCAGCTTGTCAACCGTCAGCTGCCGCATATTCCGGCTGTAGCTGATGAACGTGTTCGCGTCCGCAAACATCATCTCCTGATAGATTCCCCAGTTGTCGGGCAGGCTGTCGTACAGCTGCTGAAGCATCCACATCCCGTTGTATTCGATAATCACACGATCCAACTTGTGCTTCTTGCCAAGCGCCGTCAGGTTCTCCTTGTTGATCTCGCTTTCATCCTCGATTTTTTCAAGGTAGACATTCTGCCCGTAGAACTTCGACGGGTCAAACTCGTCAATCCCCTCTTCGCATTGCAGAAGCAGCGTTTTTTCGCCCGAATTGAATCGCTTGTCCTCCATCGACTCCTGAATGACGTGCGTCTTGCCGCCCTCCAGAAAGCCCGTGAACAGATAAACCGGTAGCATTGTCGCCATGGTTGTTCCTCCGCTTATTTCTTCTTCCACTCCACACCGAACAACCCGGCAAGCGCCGCCTTGTTCAGATGCGAGCCGATCACGCAAAGTCTGCCCGTCACACCCGCCGAACCGTGGCGCACGTCCGGTTCGCCCGGCACATAGTCAAAGTGAATCCAACGACCGTCCATCCCCTCCACAATGCCCTTGGCGCGCAGAACAATGCCGTACTTGTTCTCTTCCAGCAGGGACTCCAGAATGCCCTGCAACTCGTCCTCGCCGAACTTCTTGGTCGTCTCAATGCCCCAGCTGACGAACACCTCGTCCGCATCGTGGTCGTGATGATGATGGTGGTGACGGTGTCCCTCTCCGTCGTGATGGTCATGGCAGGAGCATTCGGGATCGTCGCACTCGTCATCGTCATCATCGTTGTCATCGTCGTCGTGATGATGGCAGGCGCACTCGGGATCGTCGCATTCATCGTCATCCTCGACGTGATGGTGATGGTGGTGATGATGCTCGTGCTCGTGCTCGTCATCATCGTCATCGTCGTCATGATGGTGGCAGGCGCACTCGGGATCGTCGCATTCATCGTCATCGTCATCATCGTGGTGATGATGATGCTCCTCCCCTGCGGTTGCCGCAAGGCGCGCCAATTCGTCCTCAATCGTGTCGCGGCGCTCCATTGCCGTCAGAAGCTGCTTGCCGTCCAGTTGACTCCACGGCGTGGTGACAATGACCGCCGTCGCGTTATGCTCCTTCAGCATCGCAACCGCCTCTTCAAGCTTCGCGTCGCTTACCCCCTCGGTGTGCGACAGCACAATGCACCCCGCGTTCTCCACCTGATCGTTGAAGAACTCGCCGAAATTCTTCATATACATCTTGCACTTGTTCACGTCCACAACCGTTGTAAACCCGTTCAGAACCGCTCCCTGCGGCGCAACGTTCTGCACCGCGCGGATGATGTCGGAAAGCTTGCCGACCCCCGAAGGCTCGATCAGAATGCGGTCGGGCTTGTACTCGGTCAGCACCTTTTCAAGCGCCTTGCCGAAATCGCCGACCAGAGAGCAGCAGATGCACCCGCTGTTCATCTCGCGAACCTCAATCCCCGCGTCCTGCATGAATCCGCCGTCAATGCCGATCTGACCGAACTCGTTTTCAATCAGCACCAACTTTTCCCCGCTGTAAGCCTCCTTGATCAGCTTCTTAATCAGCGAGGTCTTGCCCGCTCCCAGAAAACCCGAGAAAATGTCAATCTTTGTCATGATACTCATCCCTCTTTATATTTTTATTTTTTCACTATTTAATTTGCCCCGCCGACCCATGCGCCAAGCGGCGACAGATCGGTCAGAAGCCCGCAAAGAAGCCCGATGGCAAACAACAGCACCGTCACCCGCACGGAATCCCGAACGGGGCGGTTGTTGCGGAACAGCACGGGAAGTCCAACCCCCGCGTTGACCAACAAACCCGAAAGCATCGCCCCAACGCTGATGACATCGGAAAGATACAGTTCGGTCAGCACCACCGAGGACGCGCAGTTGGGAATCAGCCCCACCAGAGCCGCCAACAGATTGCCGAGAACCGGACGGTCCAGAATCAGCGCCGCAATCCGCTCTTCGCCGATGAAGTAAATCAGCGTGTTCAGCGCAAAGCTGACAACCAACAGAAAACCCGTGATTTTCAGCGTGTGCTTCAGCGCCGACAGCGCAAAGTGATCCTCGCAGTGGCAGTGCTCCCGCTCGCAGATGTCTTCAATGTGGGAGTGCTCCGCCCCTCTGCGGAACAGGCGGCAGACCGCGTCTACCGCAAACCCCGCCGCAATACCGCAAAGCACCTTCACGGCAAGGAAACGGAAGAGGAAGCCCGCCGAAACGCCGTGCGAAATCAGAATCGGAAGCATTTCGTCCGAGGTCGCGAGCCAGACCGAAAGAAGCGTTCCGACCGTCACAACCCGCCCCGCGTACAGCCCCGCCGCCGCGGCGGAAAAGCCGCATTGCGGAACAATGCCGAGCAAGCCGCCGATGAGCGGTCCGACCCGCCCCGAGCGACCGAGCAAACGCCCCGTCGCGTCCCCCGAACGGTGCTCCAGATATTCCATCAGCAGATAGGTCAGAAACAGGAACGGCAACAGCTTCGCCGTGTCAAGCAGGGTGTCAAGAATTACATCAACCAAGCCGTTTTTCCTCCGTTTTTTTCAGGCATTTGCGGCAGATGCCGTACAGCACCGACTGCCCGCAGTCGATCGCAAAGCCGTGCTCCGCCATCAGATGGCGCGCAAAGACCACCGAATCGCCGCAATCCAGATGCTCCAGCCTGCCGCAACGCAGACATTTCGCATGGAAGCAGTCGCGGCAGGAGCATGACCCGCCGATATATTGGTAGACCGAGCAGCCGCGCTCCTCGTTGCGGAATTTCCGAACCGTCTCTTCGTCGCAAAGCGCGGAAAGCTGACGGTAGAGACTGCTCTTTCCGATGTTCGCGTCCCCGTTGACCGAGAGGCAAAGTTCCTCCACGGTAAACTGACAGTCGGGATGCGCGGCAAGAAAGGAAACGAGCCGCCGCCTGCCCGCAGTCTGATAATTTTTACGATCCAAGAGACTCCCTCCCCCGCGCGCCGCGCAAGACAGCGCAAAGCCGTACAAATATGAGAACCATTCTCATATTATACCCCAAAAAAGAGATTTGTCAAGAGGTTTTGCAAAAATAAACGGAAGAAAAGCGGAAAAAATCGCGTTCGGGACAAAAAATTGCGAAAAAGGCTTGACAAAAGCGGAAAAAAGTAGTATACTATATCAGTCGGCATGGAGAGATGGCTGAGCTGGTCTAAGGCGCACGACTGGAAATCGTGTGTTCGGCTAATAACCGACCGAGGGTTCGAATCCCTCTCTCTCCGCCACGAAATTGCCCCGCGAGGCTTCCTCGCGGGGCTTTTTGTTATTCTTCGTCCAGTGCCTCCAGACAAACGGTCTGCATCCGTGTGTCGGGGTGGCTGTAGATATTGAGCGTCATTGATAAGCTGAAATTTCCAACCGTCCCCCTTCATCGTGGCGCGGTACTCCCGCGTGCTGATGCCTTTTCCGTTGCTCCGTCCGGACGGCGGCAGAACCGACAGCCCGTGGTTGCGGCAGAGGTTGTCGCTGATCTTCCGCAGTTCCTGCAAGGTGTTCGGGGTAAAGTGAATCTTTCTGCCGTCCTCGAAGCTGACCGAGTTGACAATAAAATGGTTATGAACGCGCTGTGCGCCGTTCTCGTCATAGGCATCCGGATGCGTGGTGACCAAAACCTCGTATCCCGGAAAGGCTTGCTCGGCAAATTCCAAGCCGATATGGTTATAAATGAGACAAAAATTCAAAAAAATCTTAGGCGAGAATCTTCGTTTTCTTGCAATCCAAACGAGAGAGTGCCTGAACCTTACGCAAAAGGAAATGAGTGAACGACTCCAAATGGGTGAAAGCTCCTATTCTGATCTTGAGACAGGCGAGACCGTCTGCCCCTCTGCACTTACAGAAACATCACTTCTGAAAATGCAGGAAAATCCGAGCGAGTTTGTAAATCGTGCGGCAGAATACTTCGAGGAAGTTGTGCAACTGGTATGAGTAACGTTACATACGGAATGACCAAGGAAACTTTTTTCTTGGGATCGGATTCGCGTACATCTTACGGAATCGTCGCTTATGCAAACGCTAAAGAAGATGGTACCACAACCATCATTGCCTCTGGTCACGATATCACACCTGACAAAAGCGCTATTTCCGAACTTGTTTCGCTATGCAATCGCTTGAAACTTTCTACCACCCATCTAAACGACGTGGTGGAAGACTTTCTTG
>CAVGEJ010000161.1:0-5114 GCA_963628215.1 Eubacterium sp. CAG:180 | reverse complement strand
TCATCCGTCGCCTTCGGCGACAAACTGCTCGCAGTTTTCTTCCCCCTCGAAGGGGGAGGCTTCCGTTGGTTCTGCAAGCTATATAGAGAGTGCTTCAAGCTTTAATCCATCAAAAATATTTTTCACAAAGCAAATCTGCCCTTCAAAAAGTAAGTCCAAATGGAAAAGCCACGCACCATAGCCTTCCCCTTCGAGGGGGAAGAAAACTGCGAGCAGTTTGTCGCCGAAGGCGACGGATGAGGGCGAATCGCAAAGACAAACCACAACACAAAATGATATTTACCATGTTCGCACTGTGTAAGGAAGGCTTCCCCTTGGGGTGGAAGCTGTCGCGTTAGCGACTGATGAGGGGGAATAAATCCGCACCACCAGCCGCCAAGTCCGCTACCGAATCCCCTTCTCCGCCCCGCGGAACTGTTGCGTTCTTTTTTTCACTCTGCGCAGGCAGAGGGCATACGCGGGAATCAGGAACAGATCCGCCATGAGCCATGCGAGGGGGCTTGCGAAGCAGACGGCGAGGAATCCGAATTTCGGCACAAGACCGAAGCCCATGACGCTCCTTGCCACCATTTCAAACACGCCTGCGAGGATGGCGAAGAGGCTATACCCCATGCCCTGAATGCAGAAGCGGAACACGTTCACGCACAGAAGGAGCAGGTACGCCGCGCTGTTAACGCGCAGGAAGGTTTGCGCGTTTGTAAGGATTTCCGCCTCTCCGGAATCAAGGAAGAGAAGCGCCACGTTCTTTCCGAAGAAGGAGAGGAACGCGCAGGCAAGCACCGAATAGACCGCGCCGAGCAGCAGGGCGCTCATGAGCCCCTTATGAACCCGTTCGGGTTTCCCCGCGCCGACGTTCTGTCCCGCCCATGTTGCCATCGTTCCGCCCAGTGCGTCAAAGGGGCAGGTAAAGAACAGGTTGACCTTTCCGCCTGCGGTCACGGACGCGACTGCGGCAGAACCGAGTTCATTGACCGACGCCTGCAGGATCACGCTGCCGATTGCGGTAATGGAGTACTGCAGACCCATGGGAATGCCCGAAGAAAGCAGCGTTCCGATGTAGCGGAAGTCGGGTTTCCATTCGCCTTCCTCCATATGCAGGATGGCGAATTTCTTTTTCATATAGACAAGGCAGAGCACGCCCGAGACCGCCTGCGAAATGACCGTTGCGATGGCAGGTCCTTCCACGCCTCTCCCCATAACGACCACCGACACGATATCGAGCACGATATTCAGGAGTGCGGCGAGGATAAGGAACACGACGGGGGTTGTGCTGTCCCCCAGTGCGCGGATGATACCCGCGACGAGGTTATAGAGGATGGTAACGGGGATGCCGAGGAAGATCCAGAAGATATAGCTATACGAGCCGTCGATGATATCGGCGGGGGTTCGCATCCAGACGAGGATGTTATGGCAGAGCAGGCAGACAACCACGGTGAGGATACTGCCGATGACTGCGGCTGTCCAGACGATATTTGCCACGAATTTACGCATGGATTTCATATCGCCCGCGCCGAACCGTTGCGCGACGGGGATTGCGAAGCCTGTACAGATACCTGTACAGAATCCGTTAATCATGAAGTTGATCGAAGAGGTTGCGCCGACCGACGCGAGCGCGCCCACGCCGATCCATTTGCCAACGACGATGGCGTCCACCATGCTGTAAAACTGCTGAAACAGCAACCCGAGCAACATCGGAACTGCGAAGCCGAGAATCAGCTTCATCGGGTTTCCCTGTGTCAGGTCCTTCACTGCGCTTTTCATTGTTTTATCCTCGCTAAAGGGTAAGACCTCGGGGCTTTGCCCCGAACCCTACTTAGGGGCCTTCTTAAGGAGAAGTCCCCTAAGAACCTTCAAGACCTTGAACTCAATTGGATTTATGTGTCTGTCGTTACCTTGTGCAGATTTTGGTGTAGCCATATTCCGTGCTACTATTTCCGGCTGCTCCCGCACAAAATCCCGTCGAGCGGGATTTTGTCGGCTTACGCCTTGCTCCCGCTACCGGATAGAAATGGTAGAAAGTTAGTTTGTGGACGGAGGGCAGATGGAATGCGGGGCGCTCCCTGCGGATTGCGCCCCTGCATGAGTGCGTAATCCGTCAGACCCGATCTCCGTAGAGGTCATAGTCGACCACGTCGTTGACCTTGACGTTCACGAATGTTCCGGGGGCAACGCGCATGGAGGATTTGAAATAGACCTTTCCGTCGATTTCGGGCGAGTCCGCCGCGCTTCTGCCGTAATGGACGGAAGCAACCGTATCGTAGCCTTCGCAAAGCACGGTGATGACCTTTCCCAGTTTCTCGCGGTTCAGTTCCTCGTTGATCTCCATCTGCTGGCGCATGAAGATATCCAGCCGATCCTGCTTCACCTGTTCGTCGATCTGGTCGGGGAAGTCGTAGGCGGGCGTTCCCTCCTCGCGGGAATAGGTAAACGCGCCCGCGTGGTCGAATTTCTCCTCTTTTGCGAACTTACAGAGCGCCTCGAAATCCGCTTCGGTTTCTCCGGGGAAGCCGACGATAAAGGTGGTGCGGATGATGAGATCGGGAATCTCCCGCCGCAGTTTTGCAAGCACCTCGCGGATCATGGCGCTGTCCCCGTGGCGGTTCATCCGCTTCAGGACAGGGTCGCTGATGTGTTGGAGCGGCAGGTCGATGTATTTCAGCACGCGCGGGTTGTCGCGGATTTCCGCAATTAACTCGTCTGTGATCTTATCGGGGTAGCAATAGAGCAGGCGAATCCACGGAATGCTCGTCTCGTCGGTGATCCGCCGCAACAGTTCCGCCAGTTTATAATCGCCGTAGAGATCCTTGCCGTAGCGCGTGATGTCCTGCGCGATAATCGTCAGTTCCTTGACTCCGAGCGCTTCCATCTGCTTCGCCTCTGCGACCAGATCCTCCATGGGGCGGCTGCGGAATCTGCCCCGGATATAGGGAATCGCGCAATAGGAACAGCGGTTGTCGCACCCTTCCGCGATTTTGAGATAAGCGGAATAATCGGGGGTGGTCAGCACACGGTCGCCGCCGAGCGCCACCGAATCGCGGTCGTCGTGCGCGTAATACTTCGGGCGCTCCTCGCCCTTTTTCACCTTTGCCGTGACTGCTTTGATGGCATCAACGATGTGGTGAATGCTCCCCACGCCCAGAACCGCGTCCACCTCGGGCAGTTCGGTAAAGATTTCCTTTCCGTAACGCTCCGCAAGGCATCCCGTGACGATAATCGCCTTGAGGTGGCGGTTCTTCTTCAGCCATGCAACGTCCAGAATGTTGTCGATGGCTTCCTTCTTCGCGCTCTCGATGAACGCGCAGGTGTTGACGATAATCACATCCGCGTCGATATCCTCGGGCGTGATTTCGTAGCCCGCCTCCATAACCTCGTGGAGCATGACCTCGGTATCCAGTTGATTTTTGGGGCATCCGAGCGATACAAATCCGATTTTCATAGGTTCAATCAATCCTTTATCTTATCTGGGGAGTTGGACGCAGTTTGTCCACGCCTGCCGTCCTTCTTTGTCTGTGACCCGCGCGCGGACGAAGTGCTCGTACTTCACGACGGGAACGCGAACCTCGCAGAGATCCTCGCCTTCGATCATGCGCTTGTCGACCCACACCGCGTCCGAAAAGACCGCGACCTCGCGGCAGGGCGAACAGGTGATAATCGCCTCGTTTCCTTCCGCGCGGATATGCACTTCCGGTCCTTCGGTGGCATAGAAATCGCCGCGGCGGATGGCAGGAAGCAGGCTTTCGCGCGACGCGTCGTCCGCTTTGACCATAATCCACGCGAAGCAACGGTCGGAATCGTAATAATGGGTGTCGTCGTCGGCAACAAGCGGCAGGAACAGCCCGCGCGCCCCGAGTTGGTCGACGATAATGGAGGAGTCGGGTCGTCTGGATTCATGCACGCCCGAAACCGAATTGTAAATCTCGGTTGCGTCGAACCCGTGCAGGCGCATAATCTGCTCTGGGGTATTGAGCGACCACGCGGGGTGCGCGAGAATTGCGAGCCCGCCTGCGGCATGAATTGCGTCGATGACCTGTTGCGGGTCGGCGGTGTCGTCATCCCCGACGATCTCCGGCTCTCGCTCAGCGCCGATGGAGAGGATATGGAACACGCCGCCCTTGCCCGTGTCGCCCGCAAGGTTATATTCCGCGCCCGACAAAACCGTCATTCCCTCGTCTGTCCCTCCTTCACCGAACCGCCAATGGTCGGTGAGCGCCACGGCGTCGTAGCCCTCGTTGCGATAAATCCGCAGGGCGGTTGCGGGCGAGTGCACCCCATCCGACCTCGTTGTATGCATATGCAGGTTGACCTTCTGTCTCTTATTCCCAAACAGATCCGTCTGCATTCCTTCCACCCTCTTTCTCAAATCTCCTTTATTTTATCATAAACCCGCTCTTTTTACAAGCCTTTCTGCGAAAATTTTAGAGAAAAGGTGGGGAAGAAGACCTTGGAGGGAGAGAGCCCCCTCTTTCGGAGAGGGGGCTCTCCCCCTCCAAACCTCCCTCTCTCTCCGAGAACTTCCCCCATGTCCTCGCCATTTAGAAAGCGAAGATTTGTTTCGCTTTTTGATAACGGCGGGGACATGGGGGAAGTTTATGTTATTTCGGGCGGTATAAATCTGTTGCATGGTGCGGCTGTCGCACCCGATTGGTAGGCGGGATGCGGAACGACCCGTGTGTCATTCCGTTTCGATTGAAAGGAACTTGTTGTAGGGGGCTGTGCTTATGGTAGGTGGAGATTTATCCCCCTCATCAGTCGCTGGCGCGACAAACTGCTTGCAGTTTTCTTCCCCCCGAGGGGAAGCCTTTCTTACACTGTGCGAACAGGGTAAATATGGCTTTGAATCGTGGGTTGCTTTCATGACTCGCCCTCATCCGTCGCCTTCGGCGACAAACTGCTCGCAGTTTTCTTCCCCCTCGAAGGGGAAGGCTTCCGTTGGTTCTGCAAGCTATATAGAGAGTACTTCAAGCTTTAATCCATCAAAAAATATTCTTCAAAAAGCAAATCTACTCTTCATAAAGCAAGTCCAAATGAGAGTGTCACGCACCATAGCCTTCCCCTTCGAGGGGGAAGGTGGACAGGTTATAATATGAAGTGCAACACCCTTCCAAAGGAATGGA
>CAVGEJ010000160.1:0-5210 GCA_963628215.1 Eubacterium sp. CAG:180 | reverse complement strand
CCCCCTTTCGGAGGGTGTTCCTTCTCCCTCCAAGCCTCCCTCAACCTCCCCGAACTTCCCCCAAGTCCCCGCCGCTTTCAAAGCGAAGATTTGTTTCGTTTTTTTGGAAGCGGCGGGGATTTGGGGGAAGTTTTTTGTCGTTTGGGGAGGTAGAGCGTTTTTGCAAAGTGCGGCTATCGCACCCGTTTTGTGAGCGGGGCGCGTTTGGAGGATATACTTTGCTTGGGTACTATATCCAACCGCACTCCACCCGCCAATCGGGCGCGAAGCCGCACGCTTCAAAAAATTCGCACCTCCCGCCCAATCCAAAAACTTCCCCGCAAGACCCCTGCCATCCAAAAAAGCGAAACAAATCTTCACTCGTGGAATGGCAGGGGTCTTGTGGGGAAGTTAGGGGTGGGTCAGGGAGGTTTGGAGGGTAGGGCGACCCCTACGAAAGGGGTCGCCCTGCGCCTCCAAGGTCTTCCTCCCCCTTCAGTTTTCTCTCACAGCCAGAGCGCACCAACCGTTTTCCTGTTCGGAGGCAAAGATCTCGTAGCCGTGGGAGCGGAAACAGTCCTCAACATCCCCGCGGCGCTCCACAATGATGCCGGAGGCGAGCAGAACGGTTGAGGGGTCGGTGAAAGGCGGGAGGGAGGGGATCATCCGAATGATGATGTCCGCCACCAGATTTGCGCAGATGACGCGGCGTGGATGCTCGGGAACGCCGCGCAACAGATCCGCTTCACGGCAGAGAATCCGACCCTCCAGACCGTTTTTGCGGATGTTCTCGTTCGCAACGCGTACCGCCATCGGGTCGATGTCGTAAGCCTCGCAGCGCGCCGCAGGGTTCAGCTTCGCCGCGCAGATTGACAGAATTCCGCTGCCCGTCCCGACATCCAACACCCCGTTGCGGATTCCTTCCGCGTCGCGCGGCATCAGCTTTTCCAACAGGCGCATGACAAGGCGCGTGGTCTCGTGCGTGCCCGTCCCGAACGCCATGCCGGGGTCCATCGTGATGACCTTTTCGCCTGCGCCTGGCTCGTAATGCTCCCACTCGGGAACGACCACGATTTCGCTTCCGATGTGAATCGGCTTGTAGTATTGCTTCCACGAGTTCGCCCAGTCCTCTTCCTTGACCCCGACGGTCTCGATCTTTTTCGGCTTCAGTCCGCAGGCGTCGAACCGCGCGCGCAGGAACGCCACGGTTTCGGCAACGTTCCGCTCGGCGGGCAGGTAGACCGACACCGAGGCGATCGTTTTGTCGGCGTTCAGAATGCTTTCGTCGATCAGGTCGCCGTAGCAGGTTTTGAGGTCGATGTCGCTATAGTCCTCAATCTGGAGGTTGTTCGACACCATGCTCATGATTGCCGTCAGTTCGTCGAGGTCGGAAAGCGCCACCGTAACGCGCAGTTGCGTCCAGTCCGTCACGTCTCCCCAGTCCCCGCAAATATAATCTTGATCCATTTTCGTTTCCTCTCTGCTTTGATGCTTACAGTATAGCATATTTTGGGGTGAAAGTCAAGACCTTGGGACTCTGTCCCGAACCCTTACCTCCCCACAACCATCCTCACCAACCGCACAACCAGACCGAGCGCAACCCAGCAGAGCGCGAAGCAGATGCAGAGACCGAACAGGGCGGAAACGCGAACGTTGAAGAGCAGCAAAGCGTCCAGAACAGCGGACTCCGCGTGGGGGATGAAGTAGGTCGGAAGCGAGAAGAGAACCAGAAGAATGAGGTAAAGCGGGAGCGCGGAAAGACTGTTCTTCACATCCGCCCAACTCAAGGTGATGTGTAAACAAACCGAGAGAATGACAAGAAGCCCGATGAGACTGCGAAGCCAGTTGTCACGAAACGCCGCAGGAAAGCCGCGAAAGAGCGCGAATATGCCCGCGAATAACTCCCGAACGGGAACTGAACCCGCATAGATCAGCTCGTTCGTGTGCGAAAGATAGCCCTGCCAGAGCGAGGGAAAGCAGAAATGCAGAACAAGCACCACAACGCCAAGCCCGCTGAACAGAGGTCCTAACCCAATGAACAGATTTCCGAGCCGAGCCCAGGGGTTGCGCTTGCTGTAGGTGTGCTCCACATAGCCGTAAAGCCCGTCGGAGGGGTGCGGTCTCCAGAGACGCATTTTGGTGATGCGATGCAGGAACGGCAGGCACATCAAAGCGTGACCCAACTCGTGCACAGGCGTCCCGATTACCGAGGTGATGTCCAGAATCACCCACGCGTGCCGCCCTACCAAACGCGAAAACAGACGGGAGCAGAGCCAGATCAGAAGCCCGCAGGCGTAGAGAAGCCCGAGCGTCAAACCGATCAGCGCGAGCAGATAAAGCGGATAACTCATGAGAACTCCTTTCCGGAATCGACCTCCGCACCGAACAGATCTTCGGGGCGGATCAGAGAGTGACGGCAGACCTCGCAATGCGAAGCGCCGCGCGGGTTGACCCGCCCGCAGACCACGCAGAACGCGCCATCCGAGCGGTTGTCCGTTGCGTTGGAATCGGACGTTTCGGGAGCGGGAACTGTCCGCGGGTCGGGAAGCGGATAGGGGAGCGCGGAAAGCTTGCAGACCTGAACGCCCTCGTGGTAAAGCAGGTAGAAGCCTTCCTTCTGCTCAAAGCGAAGCCGCCGGCGCTTGCCCGTGGCGGAATCGACAAGCCGAATGGCGGTGTTCAGACGGAAGTCGTCGCCCTTGATTCCGTGCGAAAGCCCCGAGCGCGTTACGGTGGCGATGAAGGAGCGGTCGGTGAACAGCACCCACATCCGAAGCAGAAGAAATCCGAGAACCGTCCCGCCGCCAAGCCAGAACGCAAGCTGCCATGCCGGCATCGGGTGGCGCTCATGCCCTGCATTGAAGCGCAGAACGCCGATGGCGAGCAGGGCAAGCCAGAGCAGATAAAGCCCGATACGGGTCAATCGCCGCCGCAGAACCAATTGCCGCAGATCGCGGTTGCGCGCGGGAATTTTCGGTCGCGCATTCATGAAATCACCTCCATATCGCGCCTGAGAGCGCCCACTGCCCGAGCGCAATCAGGTAGGAAACGCCGAGCATCAGCGGGAGAGAAACGAACCATTTCCCACCGCGGTTGAAACCGTAAAAATCCTTCCATCCGCCGCGATCCGTACCGATCAGAACCACCTCCGCAAGGTAGACCGCGCCGTACAGCCCCATGGGAATCAGCGCCGCAAAGGTCGCGGGAAAGGGGAGCGGAGTTCCGCCGTCGGCAAACAGGAAGGAGAGGATGCAGAGAAGCGGGCAGACGAGATGCAGCCAAAGATTCGACCCGCCGAACATTTTGCCCCATCCCTGCGTGGGGGCAAGGAAGCAGAGCACGGTGAGAAGCGTGAGCGTGACCGCGCAGACCGCAACGTATTTGAAGATCAGCGCCCAAGCGGGGGGCGCCGCCGCGCCGCCGAACAGGGCGCGCAGGCGGAACGGGAGCAGAACCGTACAGGCAAGCGCGGCGAGCAGATTGGAGTCGGTGGTGAAATAGCGAAAGGTTTTCGCGCCGTGACGGAAGCGGCTTTCTCCGTCCTCCACCGCAGGAAAGCGGGAGAGAACCGCGAGTGTGACCGCCGCGAGCACGGCAAGGTTCAGGAGCGCCGAAACGCCCGCCTGCAATTGAATTTCGGACATCGGATTCCTCCCAAGCAGAAGATACTTCTATTATAACGGATTCGGCGGAAAAAGTCAAGAGGGGAGGGCAGTTTCGCCGGGGAGTTATGGGGGATAAATTCGCACCTTTATTATAAAAAACATCCGATACCTACACCTTCCCGCCGCTCTCCTTAAGCGGCGCTTAAGACTTCACCGAGGGGCGAAAATGTGACAGAATTTTTCATATTTTTTCACGCGGTTTTCGCGCAAAGCTGTGTTGGTCTTAACCAAAAAGGGTTACAATAAAGTCACCGACAAACGAAAAGGAGGCTTTACAATGGACGGGAACGGAACAAACAATTACACAGGTTATCAATACACAGCGCCGCAGGCGTCGCAAACGCCGAAAAAGAAACAACATCGCGGCGGCGCATGGGTTGTTGCGCTGGCGCTCTGCTTTGCAATCCTCGGCGGCGCAATCGGCGGCGGGACGGTGTGGCTTCTGACGCGCAACAACACGACAGGCGCGGGCGGGTCGTCCTCCACCACAATCCAACAGGGCAGGCATGAGAATGTGACCGTCGACATCAACGAAATCGAAACGGGCACGCTGATGACGGCGGCGGAAGTCTACGCCAAGAACGTGAACTCGACGGTTGGCATTCAGACCTCGATCACAAGCACCAATCTGTGGGGACAGCAGACCACCTCGGCGGCATCCGGCTCGGGCTTTATCCTGACGGCGGACGGCTATATCGTCACGAATTATCACGTGATTCAGAACGCGAACAGCGTGACGGTGAGTACCTATGGCGGCGCGTCCTACAGCGCCAAAATCGTCGGCTACGATGAAAGCAACGATCTGGCGGTGCTGAAGATTGAAGCGACGGGGCTGTCGCCCGTGGTGCTCGGCTCGTCGGAAAAGCTGAACGTGGGCGACACGGTGCTTGCCATCGGCAATCCGCTTGGCGAGTTGACCTTCTCGCTGACAACGGGTGTGGTCAGCGCACTGAACCGCGAGGTGACCTTCTCGGGCGGGACGGTGATGGATCTGCTCCAGACCGACTGCGCCATTAACTCGGGCAACTCGGGCGGCGCGCTGTTCAATCTCTACGGCGAGGTGGTTGGAATCACCAACGCGAAGTACTCGGGCAGTTCCTCGTCGGGTGCTTCGATCGACAACATTGCGTTTGCAATTCCGATCGACAGCGTTCACGCGATTGTGGAAAGCATCATTGAAAAGGGGTACTATGCAAAGCCGGTGATCGGCATCAGCGTGACCGACGTGGACGAGAACTCCCGTCAGCTTGGGATTCCTGCGGGCGCTTGGGTCAAAGAAGTGACCGCAGGCGGCGCTGCCGAGGCGGCGGGGATTCAGGCGAATGATGTGATTACGGCGATCAACGGCGCTGAGATCACGGGCGTGAGCGACCTGAAGCGTGTCATGGCAAAGGCGAGCGCGGGGGACGAGCTCTCTCTGGTCGTTTGGCGCAAAAACCAGTCCTTAACGCTCACAGTGGTAGTACGGGAAGCCAAGGTATCGAATGTGGGGTGAAGGGAAGACCTTGGGGCTCTGCCCCAAGCCCTGCTTAGGGGACTTCTTAAGGAGAAGTCCCCTAAGAACCT
>CAVGEJ010000159.1:0-5211 GCA_963628215.1 Eubacterium sp. CAG:180 | reverse complement strand
CACGCCGCGGTTCTGTTATGTTGGTAATGCTTTCTTTCAATTCGCTTACTTTCATGTCCACTATTATACCATGTTTTTGTGAAAAAGTAAATGCTGTTGCCCTGTCTTTTTTCTCTCTCCCCCTTGACAACGCGGACAAGATGTGGTATAATGGAAAACGAATTTGCGGGAGTAGTCGACGGGAGGGAAACCGAACCGTTGCAAGCGGCGTCATCACGGCTTTCGGAAGCCCGCCCTTGTATGAAATGACAAGACGTAAGCGGAAGCGAACCCTTTTCCGGTTCGCTTCCGCTTGCGTCCTATTTTTCGCAAAAAATCACGAAACGAGGCGCTTTATGGAATTTTTGTCTTTTCTGTACGAAAACGTAGCCGAGAACTTCGACCCGCGCATGCTGGTCATGTGGGCAATCGGCGGCATCCTCATCTTTCTTGCCATCAAGAAGGACATGGAACCAACCCTTCTGCTCCCCATCGGCTTCGGGGCAATTCTGGTCAACCTGCCGCTTTCGGGCGCAATCGGAGAGGAGGGCGCGCTGAGCATCCTCTACGAAGCGGGCATTGCAAACGAACTGTTCCCGCTCCTGCTGTTCATCGGCGTGGGCGCGATGATCGACTTCGGACCGATCCTCTCCAACCCCAAGCTGATGATCTTCGGCGCGGCGGCGCAGTTCGGAATCTTCTTCACCTTCTGCACCGCGTCGATGTTCTTTGACGTGAACGACGCGGCTTCCATCGCAATCATCGGAGCGGCGGACGGTCCGACCTCCATCGTCGTGGCGCAGGCGCTGAAGTCGCAGTACCTCGGCGCAATCATGGTAGCGGCGTACTCCTACATGGCGCTCGTGCCGATCGTTCAGCCGCCGGTTATCAAACTGCTGACAACAAAAAAAGAGCGTCTGATTCGGATGCCTTACCATGGGAAAGAGGTTTCCAAACTGACCCGCATTCTCTTCCCGATCATCATCACGGTGGTGGCGGGGTTGGTCTCGCCGCAGTCGGTGGCGCTGGTCGGATTCCTGATGTTCGGCAACCTGATCCGCGAGTGCGGGGTGTTGAATTCGCTCTCCGAGACGGCGCAGAAGGTGCTTGCAAATCTGATTACCATTGTGCTCGGCATCACGATTGCGAGCCAGATGAAGTACGACCAGTTCCTGAAGCCCGAAACGCTTCTGATCCTCGGTCTGGGGCTTGTGGCGTTCATCTTTGACACGGCGGGCGGCGTGCTGTTTGCAAAATTCCTGAACCTGTTCCTGCGGGAAAAGGTCAACCCGATGATCGGCGCGGCGGGCATTTCCGCCTTCCCGATGTCGGGCAGAGTGGTTCACAAGATGGGACTGGCGGAGGACAACCAGAACTTCCTTCTGATGCAGTCCATGGGCGTTAACGTATCGGGGCAGATTGCGTCCGTGATCGCGGGCGGTCTGATTCTGAATTTCTTCGGTTAAGCAAGGAGGCACACCATGCAGTTTCTGAAATTCGCGCCGCGCGCTTTCTTTGAAAATCTGCCCATCATGGGCAAGGGAATGCTCGGCATTTTCGTGGTCATCGGCATCATCGTTCTCATCACCCTCGCGCTCAACGCGCTGACGAGCGGGAGAAAGTGAGGAAGACCTTGGAGGCGCAGGGGACCCCCTTTCGGAGGGTGTCCCCTACCCTCCAAGCCTCCCTGACCCTCCCCTAACTTCACCGCAGAACCCCGCCCTTACGCAAGCGAAAATTCTGTTTCGCTTTCCGTAGCGGCGGGGTTCTGTGGTGAAGTTTTTTTCGATTTGGGAGGTATGAATTTGTTGCAGAGTGCGGCTATCGCGCTCTTTTTGTGTGGGGGATGCGATTGGACGGGCGGGGGCGCGAAAGCGGCCGGTCAGGATGCGGCTTGGGCGCGTTTTTCGCGCAGTTTCGGGTAGAGGATGAACTGGATGACGTAGCAGAAGAGGGCGATGACGAGCGCCGCGAGGATATCGAGAACCGAGTGCTGGCGGAGGAAGATGGTTGAGATGCTGATGAGGATTGTGGAGATCCAGAACGCCAGCTGCCAACGCCAACCCGCGAAGATCCGGCTTTTCATTGCCGCGAACTGCACGCAGAACGCGCCGAGGACATGGATGGACGGGCAGACGTTTGTATTCGTATCGAAGTTATAGAGCCTGCGCACGATCTCCACCATAAAGTTATCGCGCGCAAAATCCACCGGGCGAAGTTCCTGCTTATTCGGGAACACCAGAAAGATGATGACCCCGATGGTATAGGTAATGATAACCGACCACATGAAGTGGCGGAACGCCTCGGGTTCCCAGAGAAACCAGATCAGCCCGGGCGCGATAAGGAACACGAACCAGAAATAGTACGGAAATACGAACCATTCGCAGAACGGAATCAGTTCGTCGAACGGACACCACACGGCGGTATAGTGAATGTCAAAAAAAAACGGAAAAATGCGCTCCACGCCGAGGAACATCAGCCCGTAAATTGCCCAATACAGGAGCAGAAGGATATGCTGATAGCGTTTCTGCCGCACCGTGGAAGGGCGCAGATCGCGGTAATAGTCGATAACAGGCGCAAACAGCCGCTTGATTTTCTCTTTCATATTCACCCAACCTTTATTGCAAGTCATAAGTCATATTATTATAGCATAAACGGCGGAAAAATGCAACGGTTTCGCAATTTCTTTACAAAAGACAAAAACCGCGCGGCGCAAGCGGCCAGCGAATGTGACGGCAGGGTGAAGGCTGACCCCTCTTTTCCCGAAAATCGCGGGTTGCGGTTGGATTTGTCGTGAAATCTATTGCTTTTTACCGCAGATTGTGGTATAATATCCCTTGTAACACGGTTTTTCAAACCGGAAAGGCGGTTTTTGTATGGCAAACTATCGGAATTACGAAATTCCCGAATACGGAACGCTGAAAGAAATGCTCGCCGCAAGCACGGAGCAGTTTGCGGATCGTCCCGCATTGAAAGAAAAGGCGGACGGCATCTGGCGGGAGATAACCTACCGCGAATACGGCGAGGACGTGAACGCGCTCGGAACGGAACTGTTGGCGCAGGGCTTCGGCGGCAAGCGGATTATCGTCACGGGCGTGAACAGCTACGCGTGGGCGGTGACCTATATGGCGGTCATCTGCGGCGTTGGGGTCATTGTCCCGGTTGACAAGGAGATTCCCGCCGAGGAACTTGCAAACATTGCGCACGTCAGCGAGGCGGCGTTGGTGGTATACGGAGCAAAGAGCGCGGAAAAGGTGGAAACTCTGCCTCCCGAGGTGGCGCGTTGCAGTTTTGCGAAGCTTTCGGAACTGATCCGTGCGGGCAAGCGGCGGATTGCCGAGGGGGATCGCGCCTATCTTGACGCGGTCGTTGATCCCGACGTGATGAGCGCGCTCATTTTCACCTCGGGCACGACGGGAGTCTCGAAGGGGGTCATGCTCTCGCACCGCAATCTGTGCTTTGACATTCACGAGGTGCGGCAGATGCTCTACTGCGGACCGAAGGACGTCTGTCTGTCGGTTCTTCCCCTGCACCACGTTTACGAGTGCACCTGCGGATTCCTTTCGCAGATCTGGAGCGGCAGTTCGGTTGCGTTTTCCGAAGGCGTCCGCTATATTTCCCGCAATATGCAGGAGATACACCCGACCGTTGTGCTCTGCGTTCCGCTCCTGTTGGAAACGCTCTACCGCAAGCTGTGGCTGAACATCCGCAAGAACGGTCTGGAGGGCAAGGTCAGAGCGATGATAAAAGCCACCAACGCGCTCCCCGGGGAACGGGCGCGGATGATGGCGAAAAAGAGCGTTTTCCGCGCGATTCACAAGAATTTCGGCGGCAAATTGCGGATTATGGTCTCGGGCGGCGCGGCGGTAGATCCGCAGATTCTGCGCGGCTTACGCGATCTCGGCATTCTGGCGATTCAGGGCTACGGTCTGACCGAATGCGCGCCGATTGCGGCGGTGAACCGCGACACCTACTACAACGACGGCGCGGCGGGGCTTTCCACGCCGAACATGCTGCTTGACATTTACGACGTACAGGACGACGGCACGGGTGAGATCCGGGTACGCGGCGACAACGTGATGCTTGGCTACTACGGGATGCCCGAGTTGACGGCGGAGGTGAAGCGGGGCGGTTGGTTTTACACGGGCGATCTCGGGTATCTCGACGCGGACGGTTTCCTGCACATCACGGGTCGGAAGAAGAATGTGATTGTGACGGCGAACGGGAAGAACGTTTTCCCCGAGGAATTGGAAACCTACCTTTGCCGCTCCCCGTTCATTTCGGAAGCGGTGGTGGTCGGCATTCCGAACGAGAAGAAAAAGGATCTCGACGTGGTTGCTCTGATCTACCCCGACGCCTCGCACTTTTCGGAGGTATACGGCAAGGAATACACGTCCGAGCAGATCCGCTCGGAACTTTCCCGCGCGGTAGAGGAAGTGAACGGGTTGGTTCAGTCCTACAAGCGGATCGTTCGCTTTGTCCCCGTCGCGGATGAATTTCCGAAGAACGCCTCGCACAAAATCAAACGCGCGGGGTTGGAGAAACTGGCTATGGAGGGATGAGAAAGACCTTGGAGGGAGAGAGAACCCTCTTTCGGAGAGGGTTCTCTCTCCCTCCAAGCCTCCCTCACTCTCCCAGAACTTCCCCACAAGACCCCGCCATTTCGTGAGCAAAAATTTGTTTTGCTTTTCATGGTGGCGGGGTCTTGCGGGGAAGTTTTTGTTGGTTTGGGAGGTGCGGACTTTTTGCAAAGTGCGGCTTCGCGCAGGGTTTGTGGGTGGGATACGGAGAGGAAGAGCGGGCGGGAATCTTGGATTCCCGCCCGCATTGTTTTGTTATTCAGGATTTTGCAATATCACCGTCAGTGCAGTGGATGGTGTAGGGTTTGGTTTGTTTGTTTGTTCCAATTCGGTTCTTTGAAGATCGCCTCCCACTGAGCTTGAGTTCCTTCAAATGTGATATCCGTCAAATTGGTGCAGTTACCGAATACATACTCTCCGATGCGCTCCACTCGGTTCGGTATTGTAATGTCCGTCAGGTTGATACAATCGAGAAATGCACAATCGCCGATGCTTGTCACACTGTTCGGAATCGTAATCTTTTTCAAATTCGGAAAATCCTGAAACGCTTGCCCCATGATAACCGTCACAGCTTTTCCGTTGTGAATCGCGGGAATCTCGACTTCGGTTAGATATTTTGCCGTTCCTCCGCCGACCGCGTAAGTTCCGTCGG
>CAVGEJ010000158.1:0-5244 GCA_963628215.1 Eubacterium sp. CAG:180 | reverse complement strand
TCTTGAAGGTTCTTAGGGGACTTCTCCTTAAGAAGTCCCCTAAGCAGGGCTTGGTACAGAGTCCCAAGGTCTTACCTCCCCCAGAAAGGAGCACAATAATGAACCGTGTGCGGTATCTCAAAGAGCACGCAGGAAGAATCGGGCTGACAGTCCTGCTGTTCTGCCTGATCGTCTATACCGTCTACCACGCAGTCGGCGGGTCGGCGGGAAGCCTGCAAACAACGCCCGTGCGGAAGGTCACCGATACCGCACTGGTGACGGGCGAGGGCTGGCTGTTCCGGGACGAAACCTTGCTGACCCTCCCGAGGGAAGGTCTGGTCAATACGTTGGCAACAAGCGGAACGAAGGTCGGACGGAACACACAACTGTTTCAGGTCTGGTATCCGTCCGATACGGAAGACCTGACCGCCGCGCAAACCCGACTGGACGCCCTGAACCGACAGATCAGCCTGTTGCAGAAAAGCCTTTTGCCAACGGGAAGTAAACTCTCGGACGCGGCGGGTTACCGCAACGACGCCATGACCCGCCTCTCGGATATCCGCGCGGAGATCCGCTCGGGCAATTGGGTCGGAGTCGGAGACGCGGAGGACGAAATGCTCGTGGCGCTGAACCGCTACGGCTCTCTGCTCTCTTCGGAAGAGGGAATCCGAACCGCGCTCGAACAGCTGACCGCCGAGCGGGACGGAATGCTGACGGGAGAGAGCCGAACCGTCTGGAACGACAGCGCCTCCGGCTACTATTACGCGCGGGAAACCGTGGACGGTCTCGAGGAACGTTTCAGCGTAACGGCACTGGAAACGCTGACGGGCGCAGGCTTTGCCGAACTGCAGAACGCCGAGCCGATTTCGGGCGACGGGTTCGCGGCGGGGAAAATCTGCTACGACTACCGTTGGTATCTGGCACTGACACTGCCCGCGGATGTGGGCGGCGCACTGGAGGTCGACACGACCTATGCGGTGCGATTTCCCGAGAATCACGACCGCGAACTGAGCCTGACCTGCACCGACCTGCGCGACGCGGGGGACGGGAACGGAACGGTGCTTGTGATCCTGCGCTCGGACGTCACGCCGGCGGATTTCACGTTCCGCCGTTGCCAGACTATAGAACTGACTACGGGAGAGAGCAGCGGGCTGTATATCCCCGAACAGGCGATTGTAACGCGCGGCGGCATGACGGGCGTTTATGTGTTCGACAGCGGTACAGTGGTCTTTCGGCGCATTGCCGCGGCAGTGGAACGCGAGGGCTATCTGCTGGCGCTTTGCGATGATCCCGACCCTGAGAACGAGATCCCGTATGTGGCGCTGAACGACCTGATGGTGCTCTCGGGCAAGAATCTTTACGACGGAAAGGTGTACAGGCAATGAGCGGGAGTTTGGCGTATCTTGCGAACAACCTCGCGGCGGTGCGGGAGGATATCCGCGCGGCGGAAGAACGCGCGGGCAGAGCGGGAAAGACCACAATGATTGCGGCGGTCAAATACACCGACGCGGAGCATATCGCGGAACTTGTAAGGCTCGGCGTGCGCGACCTCGGCGAGAACCGCGTGCAACAACTGACCGAGCACGCGCAGGCGTTGGAGCAGATGGGCGTGGAAAATGTGCGCTTCCATTTCATCGGGACGTTGCAGAAGAACAAGGTCAAATACCTTGCCGACCGCGCCGTGATGATCCACTCGGTGGATTCGCTCCCGCTTGCGGAAGAGATCGAGCGGCAGATGGCAAAGCGCGGGAAAAGCATGGACGTTCTGGTGGAGATCAACAGCGGAAACGAGGAGAGCAAGAGCGGCGTGGCAATGTCCGAAGCGGCGGCGCTTTGCGAAGAAATTGCCCGTTTGCCGCACCTGAACCTGCGCGGATTCATGACCATGGCACCGAAATGCGAAAAAAATGAGGATTATCGCAAATATTTTCGGGAAACTTACAAAATAGGTCTTGACATTTGGGCAAAAAAGCTTCATAATATAAATAGCCCGATTTTTTCGATGGGAATGTCGGCAAGTTTTCCGATTGCAATTGAGGAGGGCGCAGACTTCGTGCGCGTTGGGCGCAGGCTGTTCGTACCCCCGGAAGAATAAAAGACAAACAGAAATTCAAGGAATGGGAGGAAGATCAAATGAATCTTTTGAAGAAATTTATCAGAGACAACAACGCGGTCGAGGACGAGGACGACGAGTTCAACGACCTGTACGTTGATGAGGATTTGCAGTCCGATATGTCCGCCTCGGAGGAACGCCCCGCGCCCGCAATGGGCGCTGCGACAGCGCCGCGCGCGCCCGAGCCTGCCTCGCCCGAGAAGGTGGCGCTCAAACTGATGCAGCCCAAGAGCCACGCCGAAGCGACCAAGATCGCGGATAAGCTCAAGGAGGGGTGCATTGTCCTGCTGGACATCAGCCGACTGGAAAAAGAGCCGGCGCACCGTCTGGTCAACTTCCTCGCGGGCGTGGTCTACGTCCTCGGCGGCGAGATGATCAAGACCAACAAGAACACCATCGTGGTGTCGCCGTCGGGCGTTGACATCACGGGTCTGGCGCAGGATATGGCGGGGGATGAAGCGCCCGCACCCGCGCCGGTTCGCAGAGAAGCGCCGAGACGTGCGCCCCGTCCCGAGCCTGTGCAGGCGGAGGAGAACGAGTACGGCGAGATTGAGGATATCGAAGAACAGTAATTACCCGAGCGGGGGAAGGGAGCGAAGCGGGTGCTTTGCTCCCTTTCTGAAAGGATAGAATGGAATTAGCGGTTTATATCATGCGGCAGACGCTCCTGCTTCTGATCGATGTGGTGGACGTGGCGTTTCTGTTGCGCGCGATCTTTTCGTGGTTCGATCCCGAGCGGTCGGGACGTTTTTCAACGTTCCTGTATCTGGTAACCGAGCCGATGATCTTCCCCGTGCGCGCCCTGTGCTACAAAAAGAACTGGTTTCAGTCCACCCCTCTGGATGTTCCGTTCCTGATTACCATCCTGCTTCTGAGTCTGTTGCAGACGATCATTCGGATTTTGTGATGGCGGACAGGGAAAGAGGTGCGGCGGACGCCGCGTTGTTGGAAGCACGGTTGGAGGACATGATCCGCATTGCGGAACGCGGGGAAACAGCGCTCAGTCCCTTTCTCACTCCTGCGGAGTGCGTGGCGGCGGAGCGCTTTTTCGCATCGCGCGGGATGCGCGGGCAGATGCGGCTGTGGGGCGGCTATGCGGAGGCGGAACGGAAGCGGCTGTATCTGCTGCCCGAGTATTTCCTTGCCCTTCCCGACCTGCTCCCGCCGGAGGGAAGCGACCCTGCGGAAACGCTTGGAGACGAAGCCCTGACGGGCGCGGTATCGGCGGTTCGGATCACGGGGAGCGGCTTCCGGGAGCTTTCGCACCGCGATTATCTCGGCTCTCTGTTGGGGCTTGGGTTGGAGCGCGACGCGCTCGGTGACATTGCGGTGCAGAATCCGCACGAAGCGGTGGTGTTCTGCACGGCGAAAATTCGCGACTTCCTGTTTACAACCTTGGAGCGGGTCGCAAACGATAAGGTGCGGTGTCGGGCGCAGTCTCCCGACGAGCCGTTTACCGACGGCAGGCAGACGATTCCCGTAACCGACACGGTTGCATCGGCACGTCTGGACTGCGTGGTGGCGGCGCTGATCGGAAAATCGCGCGAGACGGCGCGCGAGGCGATCGAGGGCGGCTTGGTGGAGGTAGACTATCAGCCCGTTCTGCGCGGAGATCGGGCGCTTGTCCCGCCGCTCTGCCTTTCGGTGCGGGGCGTTGGAAAGTTCCGGTTGCTCCCCTTTGAGGGCGAGACCCGCAAGGGGCGGCTTCGTCTGCGTGCCGAGCGCTTCGTTTGAAGCCATGCGGATGAATATTTACAAAAAACGGCAGAAAACCTATTGACTTTTGGATGCTTTTCCTGTATAATAAAGAGAGAATGCGGAATACAGACTCCGCGTAAATGGGAAAGGAATGGAATCGAGAGAATCATGAAATTCAGAAAACTTCTGGCGGCGGGACTGGCTGTTTGCAGCCTTCTGACCTTTGCCGCGTGCAAATCGGGCAATTCTTCCACCAACCTTGACGATTACCGTCGGGAGGACGAGGTGGGTCTGACCTCCTACACGACCGAGAACGGCGGAACGCTGTCCTTTGAATCCATTGACAGCGATTCGGTTCGCATTACCGCTTACGCGGGACCCGAACAGCCGCACGAGGTGGTGATTCCCGCAACCGTTCCGACCACGCAGGACGGGAGCACGACCAAAAAGGTGACCCGCATTGACAGCATGGCGTTCTACTCGCTTTCCAATGTGAAGTCGGTGAAGTTGCCCGAGGGTTTGGAAGAGATCGGGCAGTTGGCGTTCGCGAAGTGCGTGCAGTTGGAGACGGTGGCGTTCCCCTCCACGCTGACGAAGTTGGAAATCGGCGCGTTTCAGGGCTGTGCGGCGCTTACGAGCGTTGATTCTCTTGCGGACACGCAGGTGGTTGAGATCCCCGACTGGTGCTTCTGGGGCTGTGAGTCCCTGACAAAGCTGACGATTTCCGCGCGCATCAAGACGCTCGGAATCGCGGCGTTCTTCGGTTGCACGGGTCTGACCGAGATTACGCTCTCGGAGGGCGTTGAGACTTTGGGCGAGCAGTGCTTCATGAATGCGTCGTCTCTGGCGACTCTGGTACTTCCTTCGACTCTGACGAACACCGACCCGAAGGCTGATCTTGCGTTCTACGGTGCAGGCAAGCTGACTGCCGACGGCATTCAGGCAAGCGGTGCGGCGGCGGAGTACGCGAAGAAGCTGCTGGCGGAGTGACGAAAGACCTTGGGACTCTGTCCCAAGCCCTGCTTAGGGGACTTCTTAAGGAGAAGTCCCCTAAGAACCTTCAAGACCTTCACTGCAAGGGGATTTTTGATCCTCTTTTTTGTTGTGCAGACTCTGATGTAGCCATTTGCCGTGCTACTATTTCCGGTTGCTTCGAGACCAATCCCGTCGAGCGGGATTGGGACGGCTGACGCCTCGCTCCCGCTACCGGATAGAAGTGGTAGAAAGTTAGTTGTTAACGGGGGAGGGGTGAAATGCGGGGCGCTCCCTTCGGATTGCGCCCCTGCAGGGGGCGTAACTCATTAAGAATGAGATGTTGTAGGGAACGACCTATGTGTCGTTCCGAGTTGGTTTGAAAAAGGGAACGCCTATGCACAAGTCCGTAAAAAACGGACAATTGAAAAATGCACAAGTCCGTTAAAAACGGACAATTGAAAAAAAGAGCCTCCTATGGT
>CAVGEJ010000157.1:0-5340 GCA_963628215.1 Eubacterium sp. CAG:180 | reverse complement strand
GGTCTTGAAGGTTCTTAGGGGACTTCTCCTCAAGAAGTCCCCTAAGCAGGGCTTTGGACAGAGACCCACGGTCTTCCCCAGTCTTATTTTCCAAATTCCCGCATATAATGATGCAGAACAAGGCGCGGGGGTGAGGGAATGGCAAGACAGCTTGCAGAAAGGGACGTAAAAAGAGGGGGAGAAAGAGGGCTGACGGACGAGGAAGTCCGAGATGCAAGAGAGAAGTACGGAGCGAACCGACTGACCAAACGGAAAGCAAAACCGTTCTGGCGGCAGTTTTTGTCTAACCTGAACGACCCTGTCATCCGCATCCTGCTCGCGGCGCTTGCGGTCAACCTGATCCTGCTGTTTCATAGTTCGGATTGGGTCGAAACGGCGGGAATCGGACTGGCGGTCTTTCTCGCCACCCTCATTTCCACACTCTCGGAACGCTCCTCGGAGCGGGCGTTCGCAAGACTTTCGGAGGAGGGAGACCGCGCAACCTGCCGCGTCCGACGTGCGGTCGGCGTGCTTGAGATCCCGATTTCCGAGGTCGTCTGCGGCGATATCGTCCTGCTGTCGGCAGGGGAAATGATCCCCGCGGACGGCGTTTTGCGGCACGGCGCGGCGAGAGTGGACCAGTCCGCCATGACCGGAGAGAGCCGCGAGGTGGAGAAATGCGCGTGGGACGGCAATTGGCGCGCAGAGAAGAGCGCCGAACTGTCGCCGTCCTCCCCGTATGCCATGTTCCGGGGCTGTAACCTGACCGCAGGCGGTGGGGAAATGCTGGTCACGGCGGTGGGAGACAAAACCTTTCTCGGGCAGATCAGCCGCGAGGTTCAACTGGAACAGCGGGACAGCCCGCTGAAACTGCGGCTTGGCAAACTGGCAAAGCAGATCAGCGTCCTCGGGTATATCGCGGCGGTGTTGGTGGCGCTGTCGTACCTTTTCCATGTCTTTCTGCTCGACAGCGGAATGCGCGCGGAGGTTATCCGCCTGAAACTGACCGACCTGAATTATGTCCTGACGAGCCTGTTCCACGCCTTCACACTGGGGCTGACCGTCATCGTCGTGGCTGTTCCAGAGGGGCTATAAAATTTAGTACGATATCCTACAAAAAAATAACTTCGGAAACTTCTTTATTCTCAAAGTGAACCTCTTTGACGATGTATCGCCAGAAGGGGTTTTTTTCTTCTGCCGTCAATCCGCTGTATATTTCTTTGAAATTCTTGATGAGTTGGTCGCTCTTCGTTTCCCGCTTTTCGGCGATTGCCGTCTCTTCGATGCTCTTCAGCCGTTCTTCCAGTTCCCGATAGCGTTCCTCGTATTCTGTCATGTCAATTGTTCCCTTGATATACAGTTCATTGAGACGCTTCATCATGCCCTCGGTTTGCTGTTTGACTCCCGCTCTCGGCTTTGTGCGCTTCTGCGCTTCTTCTGCTTGGGTTCTGTATCGACCCCATTCCCGAATCAGATTCTCTTCCAGATACCGCTCGATAATCGGCTCTGAAAGGTAACGGTTATTCGGGCAGACCTTTTCTCCGTAGTGCCCCATGCACCGATAGGTCTTGTAGCCCCATTTGTTCCTGCATCCGCTCATGATTTTTCCGCAGTCGGGACAGATCAGCAGTCCCGAGAAAAAGAACGGCTCTTTATATTTTGTGTTTGGTCGAAACCACGTATTGTTTTCTAACATCTTTTGCACAACCTCAAATTTTTCTTTCTCGATAATCGGCTCGCAGAACGATCGATTGTCTCTGTATTTTCCGATATAGATTTCTTTGGAGAGAATCGCTCGGAATGATTTGAAATTCAGAATCAGCCCGTCCTTTGCCCGAATGTCCATCATGGTCTTTCTGACGCATCCCGTTGCAAGGAAGCTATCGAAGATGTCCCGCACGGTTTGTGCGTCCTCATTCGGGATCAGTCGCTTGTCCTCTGTGATGCTGTATCCCATTGCTTGCCGTCCCGTGACAACGTGACCGTTTCGGATACGGTTACGGAAAACGTCTTTGATTCGGTCACTGTCAATGTCGCATTCCTGCTCGGCGATGGCAAGCCGCAGGTTAATCATCAGTCTGCCGTTGGTTGTGGTGGTGTCGTAATCCTCGTTGATTGCCGACCACTCGCAACCGTTCGGCTCAAGATATTCTTTCATCATGCGATGGTAGTCGTAGGTATTCCGAAAGAATCGGTCGAGCCGGAGGACAAGAATGTGATTGATGCGGTGTGCTTGTACGTCCTGCATCATGCGGCAGAATTCCTTGCGGTTTTGGAGTTTCTTTCGTGCCGTGATTCCTCGGTCAATGTAGAGGTCAACCAACTTGTAGCCGTTTCGGTCGCACCATGCGCGGATAGCGGCTTCCTGTGATTCCAAGCTGACCCCTCGCATTGCCTGTTCGGTGGTTGATACGCGGATATATCCGCCTACGGATTTGATTTTTTCCATTTGTCCTCCGTTTTCTGACCTCATGTCAGTTTGCTGTCCATATCCTTTTCCAACATCTTCCGAATCTCCTTGTCAAAGTCGGAGACAATTTTCTGATGTTTGTTGAATTCGATATATTCGGCTTCGGCGTGCTTTTTTGCCGCCTGTGCGGAAATGCTTCCCTTGTCGGGCAGGATGTTATATTTGCGGAAAGAAAGAAATTCGTTGATGCTTGTCGCAAACTGCTCCATTGTAAAGGTATTTTCGCGTTCAATCAAATCCTCGATGTAATCAAAGTACCCCGTGATGGTTCGCTCCAATTGCCGAATCTGCTTTTCATCCAGATAGTTCTTTGCTACGGTGACATCGGATTTCAGGATACGACCGTTCGGCGCGTTTTTCCATGTGGTCAGCCCCATATGCTCCTTGTTGCGGTCTGCTCCGTAAAATACGATTTCTGCGGCGGTGTGTCCGGTTATGGCATAGTGGAATTTGTTTTGCACCATGGCATAAAAGGAATGCGTGACATCGGAGTTTTTATCGTAGTCGATACTGCACTCTGCGAATATATCGGTTATCTGTTGCCATATCCGCCGCTCACTTGCACGGATGGAGCGAACCCTCTCCAACAGTTCGCGGAAGTAGTCCTTTCCGAATGCCGCTTTGCCTTGTTTGAGCCGTTCATCGTCCATTGCAAAGCCTTTGACCATGTATTCTTTCAGAATTCCGGTTGCCCATATTCTGAATTGTGTCGCGCGGCGGGAGTTGACACGGTAGCCGACAGAGATGATGGCATCCAAATTGTAAAAATTGACATGGCTTGTTTGTTTCTTTCCGTCAATTGCCCCGTGTGGAGTGGTTATTTCCATTTTGGAAACAACCACTTTTTCATTTAATTCTCCGTCATCAAAAATATTTTTCAGATGCTTACTAATTGCGGGAGGGTTCACTCCGAACAATTCCGCCATAGATTTTTGTGTCAGCCAGACGGTATCGTCTTTAATCACCGCATTGACGGTGACGTCCTCCTCGGCGGTCTGGTAGATTAGAAAATTGAAATTTTGCTCCATCGGTACGCTTGCCCCTTGTCTATGTATATTTTATGATTTCTTTTGATATTCGATTCCTTACAGCTTGATGGAATACTTGCGGCAAAGTAGGAACAAAGCGGAACAACACAAAATATAATGTGATGTTCCGCTTCATTTGCCATCCTTTGATAATATGTTTAGTATAAAATATCGTATTTATCGGCGTTTTGATGGATGGTGAATTTTGTAATGTTCCGAAGCTGTCATTATAGCAAGATTTGACTTTCGATTATTGCGTTTGTTGCCGTCGATATGGTGAACAACTTCGTTTGAAGCTATATCACGTCCAAACTTTTTTCTTGCTTGGTCTCTGTGCACAGGCGAATATCCGTTTTTTCTTGCATCAGGGCTTGATGGATTGTAATGCTGTCTGTATCCTTCTTTTGTGTAATAATCTGGCTTTTTAAAAAACATTTTCCTACCTCCTTTCTATTTGTTATTTGCTTCATATTCGCAATCTTTCACGGCTTTTTGAATAAAAAAATGGTTTTTCTTTATATGGCGTGTTTCGTGTAAATATGCTTTCTTTTGCTCTTCAATGGAAAGATTAGCGTTTATGTAAACATTATAGTCTCCATTGTTATCAACAACAGTTACCGCATTTATCTTTGCGGGCAAACCAATGAACCTGCAAATGACATCATCCATTCTCTGATTCGCGAAGAGCCTTGATGATATTGACTGCTTTCTCTACGTCCGCTTTGGTTGCCCCTTTGGTGACGGAAAACAGCATTTTCATTTCTGGACGGGTCTTTAATTCTTCAAGAAATTCCGCTAATTCAGAATCTTCGATTGTTTGCGAAGCTTTTGAAGGCTCGTCTAAAAAGATTGACATCGGAACTCCGCATGCAGACGCTATTTTTTCTAACGTAATCATTTTTACTTGCGTTGGTTTTCCGGTTCTAACATCTATTCCTTTTTCAATGTTGTCAATGGTTGTATGACTAATTTGGCATTTGTCTCCAAAATCACGCAGAGACATATTTCCTCTTAGTTTGCGGACGATTTCTCCAATTTCTTTTTCGCTTTTCATTTTTTTCGCCTCGTTGTTTCTAACTAACATTATTGTACTATATAAACAACAAAAAGTCAATCAATTTGTGCAAATTTATTTTGTTGTTTTGGCTTGACAAATGAATGCTTTTGTGATACAATATTGTCAAGTACAAACTACAGGAGGTTGCTATGAAAAACAGAATTAAAGAAATTCGATGGGAACAGCGCTTAACACAGGAGAATTTGGCTTCCAAAGCAGGAATATCGCGTTCTTCTTTGGCACAAATTGAAAACGAAAAAGTTATTCCGGATGGTGATACTATAGTCAAACTTGTTTCTGCGCTCAATATTCCGGCAAACAAAATTTTTTTTGATTTGGATGTTGTTTGCGAACAACAGCTGGATGAGTAAAGGAAAACGGGTGAAAAAGGAATCAAAAACGTTGGCGAGAAATAAAAGTGAAAATGCCGATGTACTACCATTTTGCTTGCTCTCATAAAATGAAGCAAGCGGACAACCGCAAATATTGAGAAACAGAGTAGGGGAGAGAAAGCGATGGGAAACAGAGTGAATATCAATCGTGTAGTGGAGATATTGGAGTTAATATATGCCCGTCGCGGAACTCCGATTAAAATTACCTTGATACCGAAAACAGAGGAAGAACTGCAACAGGACAGAGAGGAGCGCGAAAGACTTGAACGCGAACAGAAAGAGCAGGAAGAACTGCGGAAACAGCAGAGAAGAAGCCGCAAAAAGGCAAAACCGACAGAAGACCCTAACCCCCGAGGAACCCGCACGGATTCTCTCGGACTTTGACAAGAAACGGGAGGTGTTGAAATGATTCCA
>CAVGEJ010000156.1:0-5405 GCA_963628215.1 Eubacterium sp. CAG:180 | reverse complement strand
CCTCATCCGTCGCCTTCGGCGACACCTTCCCCCTCGAAGGGGAAGGCTTCCGTTGATTCTGCAAGCTATATAAAGAGTACTTCAAACTTTAATCCATCAAAAATATTCTTCAAAAAACAAGTCTACTTTTCAAAAAGTAAGTCCAAATGAAAAGGTCACGCACCATAGCCTTCCCCTTCGAGGGGGAAGGTGTCGCCGTAGGCGACGGATGAGGGCGGGTAGATACGCTTCCGCTCATCGCTTTGCTGTGTAGTACGAAAGAAATCTTGCAAAAGGCTTCCCCTCGGGGGGAAGCTGTCGCGTTAGCGACTGATGAGGGGGGATAAATCCGCATTTTCGAAAGGCATACACTTTCCCTACGCATCCCGCCCGCAAAACAAGTGCGAAGCCGCACCCTTCGAAAAATCCTTACCTCCCCAAACACAAAAAACTTCCCCCATGTCCCCGCCACTTCTGAAAAGCGAAACAAATTTTCGCTTTCGAAATGGCGGGGACATGGGGGAAGTTCTCGGTGAGAAAGGGAGGTTTGGAGGGAGAGAGCCCCCTCTTTCAAGAGGGGGCTCTCTCCCTCCAAGGTCTTTTTCCTTACCCCTTCGCTGCGGTGATGAGTTCTTGTTTTTTGGCTTTGAGATCGGCTTCAGCCTTTTCAATGTCGGACTTGTGAGCCGCTTCGAATTCGGCGAAGAAATCATCCTTTGCCTTGTTCAGCGTGTCCTCCAGATTCTGCGCCTCGGCGGTCAGCTTCGCGGAAATGTCCTCGTTCTCGCGGAGCGTCGCTTCCAATTCTTTGAGTTGCGTTTCCACTTCGCGCAATGTTGCGATTGCGGCTTCCATCGCCTTGTTTGCGGCAGCGCCCGCGTCCTCAACCGCCTTGAGTGCCCGGTTGTAGGTCTCTTCGCTCAGCTTGAAGGAAGCGGAAATCTCGGCGTAGGTCTCGTCGCCGTCCTTGACGGAGAGAACCAATTTCTTCTCTTTCAGCAGGTCTTCCTTCGCGTCGCGCAGACTTGCAAGCGCCTTCTGGTAGGTCGACTCGGGGTCTACCAACAGGGAGTAACGCAATTGATCCAACGTGTCAATCGACGTGCTGTACATCACCAGAGCCGCAGAGTAACCCGACATCAGAACCTTGTAGGTCGTGCCCATGCCGCTGATGATGTCAGCCGTCGCCTGCTTTTCCACAAACGAGATCTTGTAATCCTTCGCGCGGTAGTAAGCCTCGCGCATCTCGGCGGTCAGAAGCTCGGCAGTCTCAATCCGTCCCGCCGCCAGAGCCTTGTAAAGCTGTTCCTCGGTCATGTCCTTCACCTCGTCCTCGGTGAAAAGACCGTCCGCAACCACTACCGCGCGCATCTCGTCCAGCGTTTTCGCCTTGACGGATTCCACCGTGGCGGTGATTTTGTTGTCCTTGAGGTACTTTTCCACATCCGACTTCACGTTCTGTGCCAACTCCTTGGCGTAGTCCGAATTGCCAGAGACCGAAATCTCGACTTTCTGGCTCTCGTCGGTGTTCTCCGTGTGGATTTCACCCTTTACAAGGTAGCCCGCGTCGGTTGCGAGACTGACCACCAGTTGGGTTGCTTCCTCGGGCGTTTTGCCCACAAAGGCTTCGCCCGCAATGAGAATGCTGCCGTCGTCGTTCAGCGCGGTGACCGATACCACCTTGTTCTGATCGTCCACCATGAATTCCACACTCGGGTTGATGTCAACGGTCATGCGGGTGTAAGTTCCTTCGGGCGGGGTCGGCTCGCTCTTTTTGCAGGAGGCGAGCGGGAGTGCCATGCCGATTAGAAGGCAGAGACACAGGGCGAGAGATAAGCATTTGATTTTCATAAATTTTCTCCTTTCCAACGGTCTTTTTCCGTTGTGATACTACCATTATAGCATATCCGGGCGCGCCGTGCAAGGGGAAAATGCGAAATTTCCGCTTTTTTACAGTTCCGAAACGAATTTCAAACCCGCTTCACACAGGAATGTCGGGTTTTCTGACTTCTCCCGAAATGCGTTCCGAAATCAGACGGTAGACCCGCTCGGGGTTCGAAATCATCTCAAACGTGCCGCCCGCAAGCCGCGTGCGCCGCCCCGCGACGTAGTTCATGTTGTGCAGAACCATGGATTCGGGGGAGACCAATTCAATCGTTCCCGAGCCGTTTCGGACATGGCGGAGCATCACGCCCGAGAGGCGGGAGAAGGCGTATTCCAAGCAGTCCGTCCCGTTCGGCGTGTCGTACAGAATCAGCGCGCGGGTCTCGGTAACGGCGTAAAGTGTGGTCTTGCCCCTGCGCGCAATGCCGAAGGTGAGAAACCACAGCATCACGCCGCCAACCAACAGGAAGGGGATTCCCGCAAGCGCAAACAGCCCGCCCATTTTTGCGGCTAACACCATCCATGCAATGACAAAGCAGAGCCAGAACACCACGCCGAAAACAAAGACCAACGGCGGGCGGTAAGAAGCGTTTTCGTAAGGCGTTCCTGTCCAGAGAACCGTTTCGCCGTCGCGCAGATAGGTTTTCAGGGTCAGCTCGGGCGAACGGCTTCCGTCACGGTATACGTTTTTCATGGTTTTGTTCCTCCTGTGTGTGACGTTACGCGCAGGTTATTCCGGCAGTTTCATATCGCCCTCGTGAATCCAACCCACGCGCCGCAGGAGCAGGCAGAACAGGGTGGAGAGAACGGCGGGAAGCACAAAGCAGATCAGCACCAGTCCTACCCAGTCAAACGCGGTGACGGGGTCGGGGTACGCGGGGTCAAGCCAACCGAGAATGATTCCGACAGGACCGAGCATCCCGCATGTTCCCATTCCCGAGTTGATTGCCGCGCCGTACATCCGCATCCGGAACAGGCAGCTTGCCATAGGACCTGTAATCATGGAGGTCAGCGTGGGGGGAATCCAGATGCGCGGATTGCGCACAATGTTGGGCATCTGGAGCATACTGGTTCCGATTCCCTGCGAAACAAGCCCGCCCCAACGGTTTTCGCGGAAACTCATAACGGCAAAGCCGACCATTTGCGCGCAACAGCCCGCAACCGCCGCGCCGCCCGCGAGCGCAAGTCCCTCGTCTCCCGAGACGATACCCGAAAGCCCGAGCGCTGCGCAGATTGCCGCGCTGCTGATGGGGAGTGTGAGCGCGATGCCGACCAGAGCCGAGACCAGAATGCCCATCACGAACGGCTGGCAGGTCATGGCAAAGGAGATGCCCGCGCTGACCACGCCGACGGCTTTCCCGATGAACGGCGCGCACCAGATCGAGATCAGACCGCCGACCAGAATGGTGACGAACGGGGTAACGAGGATGTCGACCTTGGTCTTTTTGGAGACCAACATGCCGACTTCGCAGGCAATGATGGTGATGATGAGGACGGCAAGCGGTCCGCCCGCGCCGCCGTAAGAGTTGGCGAGCCACCCGACCAGTGCGGAGGAGTAGATCACAAGGGGCGCCGCTTTGAGCGAAACCGCGATGGAAACCGCCATTGCAGGTCCTGCGACCTTTGCCGCGTCCTTGCCGATCAGACCGAGAATCGACAGCCCAGGGATCATTCCGAGCGCGTTGAAGATCGTTCCGATCAGAAGGGAAGCGAACAGACCGAACGCCATTGCGCCCATTGCGTCGATGAAGTAACGCTTGGACAGCTTTTTCCAGAGTTCCATACTTGCCATTTGTCTCCTTTAAGGGGTTTTCTTCATTATACCACTTTTTCCCCCGCTTGACAAGGTGCAAATGTAACAAAGATTCAGCCTCCGGGCTATGTCCCGAACCCCGCCCGGGCGGTTTCCCGAACGAAATCTCCCGAAAACCCTAAAAATTTCCTGCAGGCGGGATTCCGTAGGGAATCCCGCCTGCAGGAAATTTCTTGAAGGTTCTCAGGGGACTTCTTTTAAGAAGTCCCCTGAGTGGGGTTCGGGGCAAAGCCCCGAGGTTCTGCGTCTAAAACGGCAGAATCATGGAAGCGACGGTGAAATAGATCATCAGCACGAGCGCGTCCACGATGGTGGTAATGAACGGGCTTGCCATCACGGCGGGGTCGAAGCCGAGCCGCTTTGCGCCGATCGGGAGCAACGTTCCCACGATGTTCGCAATGACAATCGCAAAGAACACGGTCAGGCAGACGATGCCGCAGATGACCAGATTGTTCTGCAGAATTCCGCTCTCCAACATCGAGGTTGCGTGGAAGTGGAAGTCCACCGCGAACACCTTGAAGAAGGTTGCCACGGCGAGCGTTCCGCCGCACATCAGCGAAACGCGGAATTCCTTCCACAGCACGCGGAAGATATCGCGCAGGCGGATCTCGCCAAGCGACAGCCCGCGGATGATGGTAACCGAGGTTTGTCCGCCCGCGTTTCCGCCCGTATCCATAAGCATGGGGAAGAAGGCGGTCAGAATGGCGTATGCGCCGATGGCGGTTTCGTAGTGGGTGATGATGGTACTGGTAAAGGTTGCCGACACCATGAGAAGCAGAAGCCACGGAACGCGCTTTTTCCACGTCTCAAAGACCGACGTTTTGAGATAAGACTTATCGCTCGGCAGAATTGCCGCCATTTTTTCGATGTCCTCGGTCGCCTCGGCTTCCAGAACGTCCAGAGCGTCGTCGACCGTGACCAGACCCACAAGGCGCTCCTCCATGTCCACGATCGGCAGGGCGATCATATCGTAGTGGGAAATGAGGTTTGCAACCGTTTCGCGGTCGTCGTGCGTGTGGGCGAAGATGACGTTTTTATCCATGATGTCGCCGATCAGTTCGTCGGGTGACGCAAACAGCAGTTGTTTGAGCGGGACAACGCCCTTGAGAATCCGTTGGTTATCGGTGACGTATGCGACGTAGATGGTCTCCTTATCGAGACCCGTTTTGCGGATGTGTTCGATCGCCTGCGCGCAGGTCATGTTAGCCCGCAGGTCGATGAACTCGCTTGTCATCACGCTTCCCGCGCTGTCCTCGGGGTAGGCAAGGTAGCGGTTGATTTCCGCTCTCGTTTCCTTTGTGGCGTTGCGCAAAACCCGTTTGACGACGTTTGCGGGCATTTCCTCCAACATATCCACGGCGTCGTCGGTATAAAGTTCTTCAAAGATTTCGCCGATCTCGCGATCCGAGAGCGTTTCCACGATATTTTCCTGGATATCGGAGTCAAGTTCCGCGAAGATTTCCGCCGCGGCGTCCTTCTTCAGCATTCGGAAGACCACGGTTTGCTGTCTCGGTTCGAGCGAGGTCAGGAACTCCGCCGCGTCCACGCGGTTCATTTCGTCTATCTCGTGCATGAAGGAGGAATACTGCCGACTTCGGAACAATTCCGCCAGTTTTTCAAATTTCTCTTCGTTCGTGTTTTCCTCTGCCATGAGTTTTTCCTCCTTTCTTTTTTAAGACCTTGGGACTCTGTCCCAAGCCCTGCTTAGGGGACTTCTTGAGGAGAAGTC
>CAVGEJ010000155.1:0-5426 GCA_963628215.1 Eubacterium sp. CAG:180 | reverse complement strand
AGGGAGGTTTGGAGGGAGAGAGCCCCCTCTTTCAAGAGGGGGCTCTCTCCCTCCAAGGCCTTCCTATCTCCCCCATCAGTACAGCTTCGCCCAACGGCGTTTGCGGAGGACGGTGTAGACAATGAGCGCGACGAGCGCCGCAAGGATCACCGCACAGCAGATGTAAATGCCCTTGCCGATCGAGCTTTCCACCTTCAACTCCTCCCAAAGATCGTTCAGGAGCGTCAGCTTATCGGGCGCGAGATTCAGATACGCCTGTGACTTCACAGTCGAAACGTCGTCGTAGAGAATCTTTATCGCGTCCTCGTGAATGCTCTCCATGTACTCGATGTACTCCTCGTTTTCGGTCACCAGACGGTTCGGGGAAGCGTAGTAGTGGTACTCCGCATTCGCAACCGCAATTTCCTCACTGCACATGAAGTTGATGTATTCCAGAGCCAGATCGTAGTGCTCCGCGTTTGCGGGAACGCACATCGCGTCCACGTAAATGTTCGTCCCTTCCTCGGGGTAGTAGAACGCCAGATCCTCGTTGTCCTCGTACATCGAGAGGAAATCGCCCGCATAGTAGGCGGAGACCGACGCAGAACCGCTCTTCATCTTGTTGAAGATCTCGTCCATGACGTAGCCCTGTACAATCTCTTTTTGCTTGCGGAGCAACTCCAGCGCCTCGCGCCACTGCTCCGCGGTCGCCTCGTTCACATCGTAACCAAGATAGTAGAGCGCCGTTCCGAACGCGTCGCGGCTGTTGTTGAACTGCAGAATGTCGCCGCGCAGACTCTCGTCCCACATCAAGCCCCAACTGCCGATGGTCGGGCAGTCCTCGGGCACGTTCGCCGTGTTGTAAATCACGCCCACCATGCCGTAGGTGTAGGGGACAGAGTAGGTGTTGCCGTCGTGCGGCTCGTAGTAAACGTTGTCGCCCTTGAAATCGTCGAAAATGTACTCGTAGTTCGGAATTTTGTCCATGTCGAGCGGCGCGAGCAGCTTTTCGTCAATCATCCGCTGAATCATGTAGTCGGAGGGGATAATCACATCGTAAACCGCCGCCCCGCTGCTGATTTTCGCGTACATGTCCTCGTTGCTGGAGTAGGTCGAATAGTTGACCTTCACGTTCTTCCCAAGCACTTCGCGGCAGTAACGCTCGAATTCCGCGTTGACGTTCAGGGAATCCTCCGAGCCGTCCGAGATGTATTCGCCCCAGTTGTAAACGTAGAGCGTGACGGTCTTTCCGTCCGTCCCGTCATCCGCCTTCGCGCAGGAGGCAAGCGGCAGGAGCAGAAGCACCAGAGCCGCAAACAGGCAAACCAAGCGTTTCATCGTCTTTTTCATGCCTTGACACCTGCCTTTCTTCTCTCCCGCTTCTCGCCGATCGTCCCCGCAAGGTTGACCGCAATCAGAAGCGCGAGAATGACGAAGATAATCAACGTGCAGAGCGCGTACATGCTGAACTTGACCTCATGCGCGGTCTGGTTGTAGATGTAGAGCGGCAGGGTGCGGAAGTCGGGCGAACTGACAAAGTGGCTGATGACAAAGTCGTCAAGCGAGAGCGTGAAACTCATCATCAGACCCGAAAGCACCCCCGGCAGAATCGCGGGCAGCTCCACGCGGAAGAACGTTCCCGCAGGCGTGCAGCCGAGATCCAGAGCCGCCTCGGTCAGGCTCTTGTCCATCTGGCGGAACTTCGGCAGAACCGACAGCGTGACGTAGGGCAGGTTGAAGGTCGTGTGCGCAATGAGCATGGTCGGAAAGCCGAGCAGACTCTTTGTTCCGAGCAGACCCGCCACGCCGACGAACAGAAGCATCATCGAAACGCCGGTTACGATATCGGGGTTCATCATCGGAATGTTCGTCACAGTCTCAACGGCGCGGGAGAACCACTTCCGCTTGGCGCGGTTGATCGCAAACGCGCAGAGCGTGCCGAGCACGGTCGCAAGAAGCGAGGAAAGCACCGCGAGAATCAGCGAATTCTTCAGCGCCTTCAGCGCCTCGCCGTCGCGGAACAACTCGGCGTACCAGTGGAAGGTAAAGCCCGAGAATCGGCTCAGACTCCCCGAGCCGTTGAAGGAAAAGAGGATGACAACAATGATCGGCGCGTAGAGGATCAGAAAGATCAGCGCAATGTAAAACTTCGATAAAAATTTCATATCACGATATCCTCCCGACTGTCGGTAAATTTGTTCATCACGGCAAGCGAGATGAGAATCAGGATCATCATGACGAGCGACACGGCGGCGCCGGTGTGATAGGTCACCGCGTTCTGGAACTGCCGCTCAATGGTATCGCCGATGAGGTCGAACGAGCCGCCGCCAAGCTTCTGCGAGATGTAGAAGGTGCTGATGGACGGCACGAACACCATCGTCACGCCCGAAATGATACCCGGCACGGTCAGCGGCAGGATCACGCGGAACATGGTGCGGACGCTGTTGCAGCCGAGATCCGCCGCGGCTTCGACGTAGCGGCGATCCAGTTTGGTGATGGAGGTATAAATCGGCAGAACCATGTAAGGCAGAAAGTCGTAGATCATGCCGAGGATGACCGCCCCCTCCGTGCCGATGAAGGTCAGCTTCTGAAACCCGAGTTTGACAAGGAAGCTTGAAACAATGCCGCCGTTGTCAAGCAGCGCCATCAGCGAATAGGTGCGGATCAGGAGGCTGATCCACATCGGGAGCATCAGCAGAACCATCAGAAGCCCGCGCGTGCGCTCCTTGGTTTTGGACATGCAGTAGGCGAGGGGGTAACCGATGAGCAGGCAGACCGTGGTGGCGATCAGCGAGAAGCCGACCGACATGACAAAGGTCTGCGAATAGGAGGACAGGGAGGTGATGTTCTCCCACGTGAACGCGCCGTTCCGGTCGGTCAGCGCGAAGTAGAGGACAAAGCCAAGCGGTGCGAGAATGAAGAGCACCGACCACGAAACGGGCGGGATAGCCGCGATCCGTTCAAACACACTGCGCTTTTTCATTCTTCTTCGGCTTCCTCCGTTGCGTCGGAAAGCTTGTCCAACTCGTCGCTGAACGAGGAGTAGTCCCCGAACATACCCGAGAATTCGGACTTCTTCATGACGTGGATTGCGTCGGGGTCGATGGAAAGCCCGATGGTCTGCCCCTCGGACACATAGTCGGTGGACTGAATCATCCACTTGAAGCCGCAGACGTCCACAATGATTTCATAGTGCACGCCCTTGAAGGTTACGCCGGTGACAAGTCCCTTGAGCTGTCCCTTTTCGGGGGCGACGACGTCCACGTCCTCGGGGCGGATGACGATATCAACCGGCTCGTCCTTCCCAAATCCGCCGTCAAGGCAGTCGAACACCTGCCCCGCAAAGCGCGCGCGGCGGTCGGCGGGCATTGTGCCGTCGAGGATGTTGGATTCGCCGATGAAGTCTGCAACGAAGGCGTTGACAGGTTCGTTGTAAATATCGGTTGGCGTACCGATCTGCTGGATGCGCCCGTTCGCCATGACGACAACGGTGTCGGACATGGAGAGCGCTTCCTCCTGGTCGTGGGTGACGAAGATAAAGGTAATCCCCGTGCGGTGCTGGATGTTCTTCAACTCATTCTGCATATCCTTGCGCAGTTTGAGGTCGAGCGCGGCAAGCGGCTCGTCGAGAAGCAGGACTTTGGGTTCGTTGACCAGCGCGCGCGCGATGGCGACCCGCTGTTGCTGACCGCCCGAAAGCGTTCCCACGCGGCGGCGTTCGAAGCCCCGCAGGTTGACCAGTTCCAGCATTGCCTTGACCTTCTCCCGGATTTCGCTGTCCTTGGTTTTCCGGACCCGCAGACCGAACGCGATGTTATCGAACACGTTCAGGTGCGGAAACAGCGCGTATTTCTGGAAAACCGTATTGACCTGTCGTCGGTAGGGCGGGAGGTCGTTGATTCGTTTTCCGTCGAAATACACATCTCCCGCGTCGGGCGTTTCGAATCCGCCGATGATACGCAGGGTGGTTGTTTTGCCACAGCCGGAGGGACCCAACAGGGTGATAAACTCCTTGTCGTGAATCTCCAGATGCAAGTCGTCCAGAACGGTTTCTCCGTCAAAAGACTTCGAGATACCGTTCAGCCTGATCAGCACGTCTTTGTTCATTCCGCATAAATACTCCTTTAGAATAAAAGATTTGTGTCTATGGGACGAGCCGGAACCGTCTCTTCGCGTAAGGCTGAAAATGCGCGAAGCCCTGTCACCGACACCACGACGCCATATATGACAGACAATATTGTAGCAGATTTATCTCCAAAATGCAAGGGTTTTACAAAAATAATTAAATTTCGGCATTATCCCCAACGAGGCGGAATGAAACGACGTGGTTTGGAATTATCTCACAAAAAATAGCGGAATTCTCCCGTTTCCTCGCTCATTCTCCCGAATCCTCCCGTTTCAGCGCGGCGAAAAAGCGGGAAAAGAGACTCATGGAGAAGCACCAGAGCGAGAGCCCGTCGCCCACGCGAAGGAGACAATAGACGGCTGTTGACCAGAGCAGGAACAGAAAGATCAGGGAGGAAGCGGTGAGAACCGTATCTGCGGCGTGCGGCGAGAATTTGGCGCTGACGGCGTCCTCGAGCATTCTGCCGCCGTCGAAGGAGCGGATGGGCAGAAGGTTGAGCAGTCCGAGCGCGAGCGACGCGCTGGAAAGCTGTTCGGCAAATTCGGATTTTCCCCACATCGGCGCGGGGAGCATGGCAAACAAGAGGCTTGCGACAGGACCTGCGGCGCAGAGCAAAAACTCCTCGCCGTAAGAAAGGAGTTTTCCGCCCGTTTCCAGTCCCGCTCCGAGCAGATGGAAGCGGAGCGCGCGGACGGGGATATGCAGGCATTTTGCGGCGCAGAGGTGTCCCGCCTCATGGACTGCGGCGGCAAGCAATGCGGCAACGGCAAGCCCTGTGCGGTCGGTCAGCAGCAATGCGGTCAGCATAACTGCCGCCGCAGGCTCAATCTTCACCCTCATCTTCATCCCCCCTTGTAGAGTGTATGCTCTGGGGGGTGAGAAAAGACCTTGGAGGGAGAAGGAACCCCCTTTCGGAGGGGGTCCCTTCTCCCTCCAAGCCTCCCTCATCCTCCCCGAACTTCCCCCAAGAGCACCCGCCTTTGCAGGGAGGAAATTTGGTTCGCTTTGTTTGGCGCGGGTGCTCGTGGGGGAAGTTTTTGGTTGATTGGGGAGGTGGAGATTTTTTGCAGAGTGCGGCTATCGCACTCTTTTTGTGGGCGGGGTGCGTAGCGAGCGTGTATGCCTTTTTGTAAGCGCAGAGTTATCCCCCCTCATCAGTCGCTAACGCGACAGCTTCCACCCCGAGGGGAAGCCTTTTTGCAAGAGTCCTTTCGCGCTACACGACAAGGCGATAAGCGGAAACAATATTGCCCGCCCTCATCCGTCGCCTTCGGCGCCACCTTCCCCCTCGAAGGGGAAGGCTTCCGTTGGTTCTGCAAGT
>CAVGEJ010000154.1:0-5492 GCA_963628215.1 Eubacterium sp. CAG:180 | reverse complement strand
CCTACAGTGGGCGAACCGACCCGCACGGCTTTTACATCGGGCGCGACCGCTTCGGTACGAACATCCTCGCCGACACCGACAGCCGAACCGGAGAGCGGAGCAATGGCAATGTCCTGATTCTCGGCAACTCCGGTCAGGGGAAAAGCTATCTCCTGAAATTGCTTCTGACCAATCTTCGGATGCAGGGGAAGTCGGTCATCTGTTTGGATGCGGAATCCGAATACGCCGACCTGACAGAATCCCTCGGCGGGTGTTACCTCGACCTCATGGAAGGAACCTACCGCATCAACCCGTTAGAGCCGAAGCGGTGGGCAGACGCAATCTCCAAAGAGGACGCAGACTGCCCCGATGCCTTCCGCGAGCGCGCGGCGTTAGACCAACATATCAGCTTCCTGCGGGATTTCTTCCGAGCCTACAAAGACTTCACCGACCCGCAGTTGGATGCAATCGGAATCCTGTTGACCAAGCTGTATGAGAATTTCGGTATCGGGCGCACAGCAGATCTTTCCGACCTCCGTCCGACCGAATACCCAATCCTCTCCGACCTCTACAGCCTCGCCGAGGAAGAATACCGGCAGGCAGAGGACGGAGAAGCGCCGCTGTTTACGCGGGAATTGCTACGCGAGATCTGCTTGGGGCTTCACTCCATGTGCGTCGGCAATGAAAGCCGATTCTTCAATGGGCATACCAACCTGACTGATTCCTGTTTCCTGACGTTCGGTGTCAAAGGCTTAATGGACACCAACCGTAAACTGCGGGATGCAATGCTATTCAATATCCTGAGCTATATGAATCACCGCTTGCTGACCGACGGCAACACGGTCGCGTCCATTGATGAAGCCTACCTGTTCCTCTCCAATCTGACCACCATCGAGTACATCCGCAACGCCATGAAGCGGGTGCGAAAGAAAAACTCGGCTGTCCTGCTCGCATCGCAGAACATTGACGATTTCCTCGCTCTCGATGTGCGGGAGTATACGAAACCCTTGTTTGCTATCCCCGCAAACCGATTCCTGTTCTACCCCGGTCATGTGGAGTGGCGGGATTTCTGTGACGCGCTGTCCATTTCACCCGCAGAGTATGCCTTAATCGACCATCCGGAACGCGGGGTCTGTCTCTACCATTGCGGCAACGCAAGATACCTTTTGCAAGTGCAAGCACCGGACTTTCAGGCAAAGCTGTTCGGCGATGCAGGAGGGAGATAAGTCGTGACGACCATTGCGGCAATCGGGAAGAAAGCCTTACTGCTTCTGCTTGGTGATAAGAAGGGCAGGAAAACTGTGGGTTACACCATCGGAATCGCCGTATTCCTCGCCCTGCTCCCGCTCATCATCGTGATGGGACTGTTCCATTGGTTGCTCGGTGACGGCGGCGCGGAGATGCGGGAGCAGATGAGAAAAGAAACGGAGTCTGCATACACGGAATCCGTGGAGCAGTACAAAGAATGGGAGGTGTTGGAAAATGACGTGTGGAGATGAGGCATACCTGTGCTTCGGTGTGGGTACAGGGTGTGCTGAAGCAGGAGAAAGCCGCGGGGTCGTGCGTGTCCGCGGCGGGGTCACACCGTCCGGCAAAGCCGACCGGAAGGGCGGTTTTCGGGGCGTTTTCGGCACGTTACGGAAACCTTTGCGATGTCGTGCCGCGATGTCGGAAACGGGAATGTTACGGGGTCGGAACGATGTCGGAAAGAGGGAAAAATGAAAGCAGTGAAAGACAAAATCCGGTTCGCCTTGTGGCTGAAACCGGAGACAATGGAAAAGATACGGGCAGCCTCTGCGCAGGACGATTGCGGGAGTCTGTCCGAATTTATTGAAAAGGCGGTGCTGGCGTACCTCGGTTACCTCAGTGCAGGGGAGAACACTGCCTTTCTGCCGGGGGCGTTTCTGTCGACCATGAAAGGTATCGTTGCTGAAAGTGACCATCGACACGCGTCCATGCTGTTCAAGCTGTCGGTCGAGATGGCAATGCTGATGAACATTGTTGCGGCAACGCAGGAGATTGACAAGCTGACGTTGGAGAGACTTCGCGGGGAGTGTGTCAAGGAGGTCAAGCGGCTGAACGGGACATTCTCAATGGAGGATGCGGTGAATTGGCAAAACTCATAACGAAATTCCGGTATCTGAAGCCGACCAAGAAGCGGAAAGCGGGTGGGTATGCAACATATATTGCTACACGGGAGGGCGTAGAAAAATTGCCGCAGGAGCAAAAGACTTACGCGGATTACATCGCCACCCGCCCGCGCAGTCAAGGGCTGTTTACGGATGAGGGGGAAGAAATCAATTTGCGGAAACTGTCAAAGGAATTGAATCAATATCAAGGCAACCTTTGGACGATTATCATCTCCCTATCGCGGGAGGATGCCGAACGTCTCGGCTTTGACACTGCCACCCGTTGGCGAGACTTCCTCCGTTCGGAGCGCTCGGAGATCGCGGAGCAGTTTCACATTCCACAGGGGAATCTCCGGTGGTATGCGGCATTCCATAATGAAAAACACCATCCCCATGTGCATTTGATGGTCTGGAGCGAGGACGAAAAGGAGGGATACCTTTCCGAGAAAGGAATCGAAAAACTGCGGTCGTCCTTTGCCAAAAGTATCTTCGCGCAGGATTGGTGCAACGTTTATGACCGTTACACAGAAGCAAGAAACACCTTGCGGCAGGAGAGCCGCGAGCGGATGCGGGAGATTATCGGGGCAATTAACGCCGGTACTTACGAAAATAAAACCATAGAGAATCTGCTGTTGCAACTGGTGTGGCAACTTTCTACGGCAACCGGCAAGAAACAATACGGTTATCTGAAGCCGGAACTCAAGCGCCTTGTGGACGCAATCGTCGAGGAATTCTCCAAAGACCCGCGTATTGCGGAACTCTACAACCTTTGGTACGACCAAAAAGAATCCGGCATCCGCTTTTACAAAGACGAGATGCCGGAACGCATTCCGCTGACAGATAATCCGGAGTTCCGGACGGTGAAAAATATGATTTTGCAGGAAGCCGAAAACCTTGCCTTTGCCGACCTGTCGGATGGGGTAGTGGAGGAAAAGTACAGCAGGGAAAAACGGAACAGGCAGGAACGAGAAATTACAATCCGGGGAAACATGAAGCAAATTATAATAAGGCAAATTATAATATGAAACATAACCATACCGTGATTGCAACTACCGTTGCCCGCCTGTTCGCATCCTTTGCCCAACTTCTTTACGATGATCCCGACCGCCACCCAATTACCCGAATTGACTGCAAACAGCGGAGGCAAATAGACGAAAAGAAACTTGCATAAGGAATGAGATTGGAATAACATCCCCCGAACCATGTTTTGACGCAACGGTTCGGGTGTTCTATATTTGACCCCACTCAATATTCAAGCGAAGTCGGATCCAACAGGAAATCATAGATGTTCATCATCAACACGCCGCTCTCATCGTAATGCAGAGGGAGCATATCATGCGTAATGATGATTTTCTTGAAGGAATCTTCAATTTTGCGAAACGGGCGGGTTTCCTGTTCCCATTTCTGCTGATCTGGCAGGGAAAAGGCGGACTGAATATAATACCGCTTAGAGCCGAGGTTGCAGACAAAGTCGACCTCCAACTGCTTGCGGATGACCTTCCCATCCTCGTCCCGCAAGGAGATCGGAACAACGCCGACATCCACTTGATAGCCGCGGGTGCGCAGCTCATTGTAGATTACATTTTCCATTGTATGGGTCTGCTCAAATTGGCGGAAATTGATGCGCGCATTCCGCAGTCCGAGATCGGAAAAATAGTATTTTTTCGGGGTTTCGATATATGCCCGCCCTTTGATGTCGTATCGCTGTGCCGATTCGGTCAGGAAGGAGTCTTCAAAGCAATCCAAGTATTTTTTGACCGTGGTGGCTGTAATACGGGATTTTTTAACCGTGCGAAAGGTGTTTTTCAGTTTTTCCGGATTGGTCAGAGAACCGACAGACGAGGACAGGATGTTGAGCAGATCTTCCATTTCGCCCGGATTCTTAATCTTGTTCCGTTTGAAAATGTCGCGGAAATAAATCTCCTCAAACAGTCGACCGAGCGTTACCGCTTTATCGCCCGCATCCTGCCGCAGAACCACAAGCGGGATTCCGCCGTACAGCATATATTCGGAAAGCCCTTGGTACTTGTCCCCACTGTAGACCGACATAAACTCGGAGAAGCTGAGGGGGTACATCCGAATCTCGTCCCCTCTGCCGGCAAACTCCGTAATAATATCCTTGGAAAGAAATTTTGCGTTGCTTCCAGTCACATAGACATCCATGTTCGGCTTTCGCAGATACCCGTTGAGGACCGATTCAAAGCAGTCGAGAAGCTGTACCTCGTCAAGAAGCAGATAGTAGGTATCGGAATCGGTCATGCGGGAGGAAATATAACGCATGAATTTTTCGGGGTCGACCTTTCGGTTCTCCTTTTCCAATGCAATCAGACTTTCCCCAATCAGGAGCAAATCGTCTGCCGAATCAAACGCGAACCGGATGATGTGATCCTCCGGAACACCGCTTTGCAACAGGTCATGATAAAAAATGGTGTTCAGCAGATAGGACTTCCCGCATCGGCGGATACCGGTAATGACCTTGACAAGTCCGTTTCCGCGGCGGTTTTTCAGCTTGGATAAATACAGATCACGGCGAATCTCCATAATATAGCCTCCTGGCTGGAATAGAAAAGTGCAACAAATCGCAACTTTCAAGGATAGTATACCACAATAAATTAAAAAAATCAAGCATATAAAAGAGATTATTGCAACAAATCACACTTTTATACGCTGATAAAAGCAGTAAAGGAAGGAAAAACAATGTCAACAACCTATGTAAGCTTCACTCCTACCGAGCGGGAACAGGCGCGGATGACCGATCTCGCAGAATTCCTGCGGCGGCAGGGGTATGACCTCAAGCGCGAGGGCAGGGGCTCGGTCTGGATGAATGGGGGCGAAAAAGTCTCGATTCAGGGCAACCTATGGTACAACCAATATACGCGCGAAGGCGGCAATGCGATTGATTTTGCACGCCGCTTTTTTGATTGCTCGGACTATCCGTCCGCAGTTAGGTTTCTGCTTGGCGCGGATGTCGGAAAGTTCGCTGTAACTGTTCCCCAAAAGAAAAAGGAGCAAAAGCCGTTCGCCCTGCCACCCGCCAATTCGGATATGCACCGGATTTATGCTTACCTCATGAAGCAGCGCGGGATTGACCGGGATGTCATTCGTGCGTTTACGCACGCAAAATTGCTGTACGAAGAAGCAACCTACCACAACTGCGTGTTTGTCGGCTACGATGAAAATGGGATTGCCCGCCATGCGCACAAGCGTGGGACAACCACGGGAAGCCAATTCAAGTGCAACGCGGACGGAAGCAATCCGCAATACAGCTTCCACTGGTCTGGGACATCCGAGCGCCTGTTTGTTTTTGAAGCGCCAATCGATATGCTCTCTTAGAACTTGTTTTCGTAACAAAAAAGTGGTATAATAAGCGCATGGAAAAAGAAA
>CAVGEJ010000153.1:0-5500 GCA_963628215.1 Eubacterium sp. CAG:180 | reverse complement strand
CTGCGTTCCTGACACGCTCTGATCTTCTCGGCAAGAGGAAGATCCCATGCGGGTATATCCATTCTTTTGACATAGTCATAGTAGCCGCTTCTTGATACGTTAAAGAACCGACACATCTCGCTGACCCCATATTTGTCTTTATGGCGATAGATTACCATATACTTTACACTTGTCCTCACTTCCTTTCTGTGAGCGAGAGAAAATCCCGCATTAGTTCATTTTCCATTTCTAATTGCTTTATCCGCGCATCCTTCCGAGCTAACTTGTAGCGAAGCTCGGCAAGCTTATTTTCTTCTGTTACTACGCTATCCTTTGCGGGTCTACCTCTCTTTTGGGGCAATACTCCATATGATAGCTTTTCTTCTCTTCGCCTTTTCCTTTGTAAAACGCCTTTTACTTGGTCTTTGCTGATTCCAAATCTTTCTCCGATTTCTCGTTTTGTTAACCCCTTTTCTTTGAGCTCTATAATTTCCTTTTCATATTGCTCGATGTGGCGATATTCTCTTGGCATAACAAAAACCTCCTATGGTAATTGTACATATATATCTATTCTACCATAGGAGGCTCTTTTTTTCAATTGTCCGTTTTTAACGGACTTGTGCACAAACGGCTTCGGGGGTATTTGGGTTTAGCTTGCTTCGATTTGAATCACAACACCAGCTTCCGAGGTGTCGTTTGCGGGCTGTGTCTCGGTTCCGATTTCGCGGATGCACCGCCCGGGGATAACGAGCCGACCGTCCGTGCGCAGGACCGCATCGGTGATATCATAGGCGGTCTCTCCCGCGAGATCCTGCATAAGGACGGTACCGTGCGCGGGGATTTCTCCGCGCAGAATCAGCTCGCGGTAGTCCCCGAAGGCGGCAACCGTGCGGGAACCTCCGATATCAAGCGTGACCGCACAGCGCGGGATTCCGTAGCTTCTGCCCTCGGTTCTGCCGAGCGTTGCGACCGAGCAGGCACCGTTCGGATTCCGTGCCGCAACGGTGAACGGCACGCGTCCGCGCTCATCCGGCGTGACCGTCGGCAGGTCGCATCCGCGGGAGATGCGTGCGGGGGCGGAGACCGAGCAAAGCTTTTCATGAACGCCGCCGAGCAGGGGATTGGTCAGCCACCAAGCCTCAATCTCCTCCTCTGACTTCTCAAAACGCCAAGTGTCGCGCAATTCGGCGGGGTCGATGTGAACCTCGCCCGTTCCGACCCCAAAGGCGGGGGCAATCCGATGCCAGCGGACCGCGCGCGTGACCTCCTGTAGCTTGGTTTTCAGATTCCTGTGGCACGCGGGGAAGGACATATCCGCCCGTCCGTCGGGAAACGCGCCTGCCATCGGGTGCCGCATGATGCCCATGGTGAAGCCGCCCGCCGCCGCGATGTATGCCTCGTCCTCGCAGTTCAACAGCCCCGCATAGCCCGCCTCCGCGCGGCTGTTCGGCAACAGCTCCTTCAGCTTCCGCAGGGTCATGGGAATGGAGAGAATGGCGGGCACATCGTAGGTGCGGTAAACATCCGAATAGGGGAGGACCGACGGCGTGATGGCGTGTTCGATCGTCAGGCGCGGGGCGAACTGCCTGCCGAGGTCGGTCAGAAGTCTGCGGAATTCCGCGTCGTCTGCCCGCTTGCCCCAGTCCACTTTCCAGTAGGCGAAATCCGAGGCGTTCGCGTCCGCCAAGCGCGCAGACCAGTACTGCCGGATTTCCTCCGCATCGGAGAGGGTATGCGGGGCTTCCTTTGCGCAGACCCAACCGCCCAGCCCCTTCCAGCCGAGCGCGCGCATCCGTTCAACCAGCCGCCCGAGGGCTTCCCGATTCGGGACGTTCCCCCGCGTTGCCTCGGGAAATTTCCCGCTGTCAAGGAGCAGACTGCCATAGCGGGTGCTGTCACCGTCACGCGGCACATCCCAGCTGTCATCCATTACGAACAGCAGGTCGCGGCGGGCATCCTTATAAAAGGCGCTCCAGCCTAACGGGAATTCGGTGCCGAACAGTGCCTCCTCTCCGAGAATGCGGCGCTGCGCCTCGGGCTTTCCGTCCGAGGTGGCGTAAAGCTGGGTCTGCCATGTGCAATAATAGTCGGGGGAGGGGTTGGGACAATCGGGAATCAGGCTGCGCTTTGTCAGGGTCATTTTGGGGCTCCTTCGTCGGTGTTATCGGGATTGCGGCTGTGTCCGTTCGGCCGATTCTTGTATTCGGTCGGCGTACAGCCGTAAATGCTTTTGAAATGGCGCAGGAAGCTGCGGTTGCTCTTGAAGCCCGATTCCAGCATGACGGTTTCAACGGTTATTTTGGGATTGGTGTTGAGGAGCCGTGCCGCCTCCAGCGCGCGTGTGCGCTGGATGTAGCTGATGATGGAGACGTTCATCGTCTTTTTGAAGTGATGGGCGAGGGCTTTCTGATAGCAACCCATTTTCTTGCAGATATCCGCCGTGGTCAGGTCATCGCGGAAGTTGTTTTCAATGATGCGCACCGCGTCCGCAACGAGTGAGGAAATGCGGTGGCGCTCATGCAGTCCGCAATGGTTGATGAGCAGATTGACCAGATAGGAGCTGAGAAAATGCAACTGTGTCTCGCGGTAGCGCTCGGTCATGGTCTGCATCGGCTCGCCGAATACGTTGCGGCTGTGCACGATGTTCTCCATGATGCGCAAAACGCTCAGAAAGGGCTTGTCCCCGATATCGTCCACAATGGGGTTGCGGAAGCTGTTGACATTGAAAATGGACTCGTATTCGCGAAAATAGCGGCGGGGAACCAGACAGACCATGTACTGCCCGTCCCGACTGTTTTCGTAGTAGTGCGTGGAGAAGCAGGAAACGGCGCAAAGCTGACCCGTGGTCAGGTGATAGGTCTCGCCGTCGATGTGCGCGACCGCATCGCCGTCCAGCACATAGATCAGCTCCATGCAGTTGTGAAAGTGCATGGTCACGCCCATGTGCGCCTCAACCGCAATATAGAAAAGGTTGTTCCTGTCCCGATCGTATTCGTAAATGTACATAATTTTCCTGCTTCCGTTCCTGTTTTTTATATCCACAATCATTATACCGCGTTGGAGACGATTTGTCAAGGGAAAAACGGAATTTGCCACTAAACATACGGATTTTGCTATTGTCTTTCCCGTTTGATTGCTGTATAATGAGGGAGGAAATAAGCCGCGTATATCGGTCAAACTGCAACAAGGAGGTATCTGTTCCTGTTCCCGCACTGTTGAACATTCCCTGATTGCGTGGCAAAATTCCGAAAAAACAATCCAAAAAACGGAGGAAAACCATGAAAAAAGTTCTTGCTGTTCTGCTGATGCTATCCCTGATTTTGGCAATGCTGATTGTTCCGACAGCGGCGGAGGATGCTATCGGCAACACCTTTAACCCGAATGACCCGAATCCCACCATCTCCACGGCTGACGATTACATCGCATTCTTCCATTCGGTCTACACCGAAAAGAACACCTACGAGGGCAAGACAATCACCATGCTGCATGACATCACGCTGAACGACACAACGGCGGCAGACTGGTTTGCCAATGAGAACGCGGTGCGCCTTTCCACCACACGGGACACATGGGCATGGTTCAACGGCACATTTGACGGAGGCAACCACACCCTGCGCGGCGTGATTGTGGAAGGAACGTTCCGCATGAACGACGTTCCCTGCGGCATCTTTCCGTATGCGTTGAATGCGACCATTAAGAACCTGACGGTGGATGGCTTCTACGTTTGCAGCTCCAATGTTGACCGTGCACCTATCTGGGGGCAGGCGGGCATCGGCGGTTTGATCGGACACGCAAAGAAGAACATCACCGTGGACAACTGCACGCTGAAAAACGGTTACATTACCTCCATCGAGGGCGGCAAGGGCGCGATGGGCGCGCTGATCGGCGTTTACGACGGGGAAATGAGCGAGGCGGAGCGGAAATCGGGTAAGACCATGAATCTTTCGGTTACCAACACCACGGTTGAAGAAAGCGTTATGCTGATCAAGGGCGACAGTGAAGCCGCATATTTTGGCGGTCTGATCGGCTATGCGGAAGGCAACTTTGCAACGCATCCCACGATCTTTGACCTCTCCGCTTCCAGAATTCAGCCGAGCGGTTCGATGGACGAGGACGTCACGCTTCAACCGATCGGGCTTTACCGCTTCAAAGGTTCGAACGACGCTACGATGGGCGCGACGTGGACTTTGAAAAACGTCAGCACGGGTTTTGAGACGAAGATTGAAATGGATTCCACGGTTGCCGCGGATGTGGATTTTGACAACGAAGGAAAACCGTGGACCTACCGTGGCTGCACGGACGAATTCAACGAAGCCATCCTCAACAGCCAATGCTACGGCTCAAAGTACAGCGAACTGAGATCCTTTACGGTGACATGGAGCGTGAACGGCGTTACCACTACCGAGGTTTACCCGCAGGGCGCGCTTCCGAGCTTCAAGGGGAGCACCGACAAGCCGATGACCGATACACAGCTGTTTGTATTCACGGGTTGGGATCCCGAATTGACGCCTGTAACTGCCGACGTGACTTACACCGCAAAGTACGATACGTTTGACAAGGTAAAGGTGACGTGGAGCGTGGACGGCGTGGAGACTGTGGAGTACTACAAGAAGGGTGAAACGCCCAACTTCAAGGGCGAAACGCTCAAGGAGCAGGACGAGCGGCACGTTTACACCTTCAAGGGTTGGGACAAGGAGATCACTGAAGCGACCGAGGATGTGACCTACACGGCGCAGTATGAGGTCAAGGCAAAAATCAAGATCACATGGGTGATTGACGGCGTTGAGACTGAGGAAACCTATCTGGAAGGCGTGAAGCCCTCCTACAAGGGCAAGCCCACCAAAGCGGAGGACAACGATTACACCTACAAGTTTATCGGTTGGGATAAGGAGCTGGTAGCCGCGGCCGAGGACACGACCTATACGGCGGTGTTTGATAAGATTGCCAAGAATCCCACAAGCGGGGAGGACGAAAAGAAGGGCGGTTGCGGAAGCAGCATCTCTGTCGGATTCGTTTCACTGCTTGCAATCGGCATGGCGGGCGCATTCGCGTTCCGCAAAAAGCACGATTGACGGACTGAAAGAGTAGTTAAGGGAAAACTTCTTTGCGGAAGTTTTCCCTTGTGTGTTCGCCAATGGTTGCACAGGTGGCAATTGGGGAAAATGATCCTTACACGAGTGCCGAGATCCCGCCTGCCGGCGCCCCTTCGGGGTTCGACTGCGCGGCGTTCTTTGATTATATCACTTCATTTTTGATATCTATGCCGCTCCGCTCAGGATGACACGGAAAAGTACCGATTCGCAAGATGTGATCCTAAGGTTGTTAAAGTTACTTATCACACCGAAATTGTATCACTCACGCAACGACCAACCTCCGTGTCATCCTGAGCGGAGCGGCACCGCCGTGTAATGGTAAGCGAGAAAGTCAAACATTGCCGCGCAGTCGAACCCCGAAGGGGCGCCGGCAGGCGGGATCTCGGCACTCTTAAACGGTTATCAAAAATTCATAAGAAAAGAGGACA
>CAVGEJ010000152.1:0-5565 GCA_963628215.1 Eubacterium sp. CAG:180 | reverse complement strand
GAGGGTAGGGAGACCCCTCCGAAAGGGGTCTCCCTGCGCCTCCAAGGTCTTTCTTGTCCTCCCCTTTCCCAAAAATCTGACATTGTGCATATGATGGAGTGAGGGGAGCGCGGAGAATGAAACGATAACGTGCTCTCCGGAAAGGAAGAGAGTATGGCACAATTTACGAACCAGGCGCAGCTGTCCTATAATAACGAAACAGTCACGTCGAACGTGGTCGTGGGACAGCTCCGGGAGGTCCTGTCCGCCACCAAAACGGCGGTAAACGGCTCGTACCGCACGGGCGAGACCGTGACCTACGCGATCAACCTCATCAATTCGGGCACAGCGGCGGTCACGGGACTGAACCTGACCGACGATCTGGGCGCATATAGCCCTGAAACGGGAACGACCTATGTCCCGCTGACCTACGTGGACGGCACGGTGCGGTATTTTATCAACGGCGTGCGGCAGACCGCGCCGACCGTGACGGCGGGCGATTCGCTCGTGCTCATGGGCATCACAGTCCCCGCAGGCGGAAACGTCACCATCCTGTACGACGCGTTGGTCAACGGCTACGCCGACCCAACGGCAACGGGAAGCCTGACCAATACCGTGACCGTAACCGGAGACGGGATCACCCCGCTGACCGCAACGGCAACGCTCCCGTCGGATGTGAGAACCGGACTGTCGATCACAAAGTCGATCAGCCCCGTCCCCGTGGTGGAAAACGGCACGCTGACCTATACGTTCCTCATTGAGAACACAGGCAGCGCGGCGGCGGACGAAACGGGCAACCTGACGGTGACCGATACCTTCCTGCCGATCCTGCGGGGCATTACGGTCACGCTGAACGGCACAACGCTCACCGAGGGAACGGACTACACTTACGACGAAACGACGGGTGTATTCGCAACCGTCCCGGGACGGATCACAGTCCCCGCGGCAACCTATGCGCAGGGAACGGATGGCGTTTGGGTCACCACGCCGGGAACAGCCACGCTTACGGTGTCGGGAACGATCTGACAACGGACAGCATCGCGTAAACAGACCCCCTGCGGAGAGAGGAAACGCTCTCCGCAGGGGCTTTTTGAAAGCGGTCTTGACAAACCGCCACCAAGGGTGTATAATAAAAGAGCCGCAGGGGAAACCCGCGGACTTGGAAACACCAAGCAACGGAGCGCACATCGCTTTGTTGCGACAGACGCAAGGCAGAAAGCGTTTGCACACGTCAGACTTTGTCGGGTGCAGGCACTGCCTGCCGGTGGCGGTTGCTTCCTCCCTGAACCGGAGGACGTAAAAATTTCTTTTTCTTCCTTCGGGTTCTCCGGAGGGAGGTGATGCCCGATGTACATAACTTTGGAAGAACTTCTTCTACTGGGTACTTTCGTACTTGCAGTGATAAAGTTGGTAATCGACATGCAAAACAAAAAGAAATAACCGCCCATAGCTTCCAAACCGAGGCGATTATTTCTTAATCAATCGGAGGGAGTACCCGTCGCCGGTGTTTCCTCGTACTTTTATTATAGCACATTTTTTTGATTTGTCAATACCTTTGCACAAAAAAACAGAATGCGGAGAGGGTTCTGATTCCGATCGGTCAGAAAAGAGACCGCGCATCCCTTGAGGGGATGCGCGGTCTCTTTGGAGCAGATGACGGGAATCGAACCCGCGTATTCGGCTTGGGAAGCGGACACTCTGCCATTGAGTTACATCTGCAAATGCTACTCCTTTATTATACACCAAAACTTCCGGTCTGTCAAGAGAAAACAGGACATTTTTTTGAAAATGTCCTGTTTTTTCTGCCGTTTGACGGCGTGGGTTATCTGATGGGCGTTGTGACGCCGCCGATAATGGCTTCTGCGGACGCGGTGATGACCACTACGGGGCAATCGTGGCGATGATGACAAGATCGGTAATCGCGCCGACCAATGCGCCCTTTCCGCAACTTTTCGCCCGCATCGGGATGTAATCTTTCCGGACAAGCCAATGGATCAAGCCGATAATCGGGAAGAAAAAGCTGAGGATTGCGAAGCCTGCGCCGGGAACGGGGTGGGGGAAAAACGGGAAACTCGGTTAAGCAATCGGCGCAATGGAAGCGCAACTTGCACAACCGACAATGCCCGCGCAACTGAGGCAACAGGCAATCGGCAATAAAACGTCAAACAGGAATCCTGCCAAAGCGCCTTTTCCGACGCTTCCTGCCCGCCGTGGAAGACTGTCTTTCCAAACGAGATAAAGAATGAATCCGATGAGCGGGAAGAAGAAAGCGAGAATGGCAAAGCCAATGCTTGGCGCGTCCTGCGGATTGGTGTCTTTTTGCGCAACCGAACACCCGCATTTGACGCAAACGACCGCATTGTCATCAATTTGCGCGCCGCAATGGGAACAGAATTTCATGGGGGGTCACACTCCTTTTTATGATTGATGTCATGTCATGATACCGCGCAACAACAGATTTGTCAGGCGGTTTGTTTTATAATCACAGGAGCAACGGAAGGGAAGTGAGCGAAGAAAACAGGGATGCCAGAGCCGCGCCCGCGATGATGGCGTAGTTAATGCCGATTACAGCGCTGACGATAACGCCGATCAGTGCGCCCTTGCCGCAGCTTTTTGCTTTGAGCGGGGAGGAATTCATCCAGACCAACCAGAGAATCAGTCCGATCAGCGGGAAAAAGAAGCTCAGAACCGTAAAGCCTGTGCTCGGTGCGTCCTGCGGATCAATTCCTTTTTGCGCAACCGAACACCCGCACTTGACGCAGATCACCGCGTTGTCATCGATTTGGGCGCCGCAATGGGAACAGAATTTCATTTGTTTCACACTCCTTTTTGATTTTGTACCCCTATTATATCACAAAATGAGATATTTGTCAATATCTCAATATGAGATTTATTATAATACTCTTGTATTTTTTTGAAAAGACGGGAGAAAACAGTATGCGAATCCGAGACCTGCGGGAGGATCGTGACCTGACGCAGAGCGAACTTGCGGCGTTTCTGCACATCCGCCAGAACACCTATTCCCAATACGAGAACGGTCAGCGGCAGTTGCCGATCGGCGTTCTGATCGCCCTCGCGCGCTTCTATCACACCTCCACCGACTATATTCTCGGGCTGACCGAGGAACGCCGCCCGTATCCGTAAGGGATCGGCGGACGTATTTCGAGACATTGCACAAAAAGCGGCTTTTTCCGGCGTAAAACATCGTGAAAAAATCCGCTTTTATTTTGTCTTTCCGATATGGTATAATAATACGTTAATTTCCGAGCCGGAGAAAGAGGGAGAAAAAAGTGATCCGAGAAGATTTGAGAAATGTAGCCATTATTGCCCACGTTGACCACGGCAAGACCACGCTGGTGGACGGACTTCTGAAGCAGGGAGGGGTCTACCGCGACAATCAGGAAACCGTGACCTGCGTGATGGACTCCGGCGATCTGGAACGGGAGCGCGGAATCACCATTTTGGCAAAGAACACCGCCGTTCACTACAACGGCGTGAAGATCAACATCGTCGACACCCCCGGTCACGCGGATTTCGGCGGCGAGGTGGAGCGTATTCTGAAGATGGTGAACGGCGTTATCCTGTTGGTTGACGCGGCGGAAGGACCGATGCCGCAGACCCGTTTCGTCCTGCAGAAGGCGCTTGATCTGAACCATCGGATTATCGTTTGCATCAACAAGATTGACAAGCCCGACGCGCGGCTTGGCGAGGTGGAGGACGAGATTCTGGAACTTTTGATGGATCTCGGCGCGAACGACGAACAGCTTGACAGCCCGATGCTGTACTGCTCGGGTCGTGCGGGAACATGCACAGCCGACCCGAACGTTCCGGGAACGGATCTGCGCCCGCTGTTTGACAAGATTCTGGAGTACATTCCCGCGCCCGAGGGGGACGAGAACGGACCGCTTCAGCTGTTGGTTTCGTCGATTGACTACAACGAATACGTCGGGCGGATCGGCATCGGTCGCATTGACCGCGGCAGAGTCAAGGTCGGCGACGAGGTTGCGGTCTGCAACTACCACAACCCGGGCGCTGTGAAGAAAACGAAGATTGTTTCGCTCTACCAGATTGACGGTCTGACGCGCAAGCCCGTGGACAACGCAACGGTGGGCGACATCGTTTGCTTCTCGGGTGCGGGCGACGTGACCATCGGGGACACGCTGACCTCTCCTGCCGCGCCCGAGCCTCTGGAGTTTGTCAAGGTATCCGAGCCGACCGTGGAAATGACCTTCATGGTCAACGACAGCCCGCTCGCGGGCAAGGAGGGCAAGTTTGTAACCTCCCGTCAGCTGCGCGAACGTCTCTACCGCGAGTTGCTCAAGGATGTGTCCCTGCGGGTTTCCGACGGCGACACGACCGACGAATTCCGCGTGGCGGGCAGAGGCGAGATGCACCTGTCGATTCTGTTGGAGACGATGCGCCGCGAGGGCTTTGAGCTTGCCTGCTCGAACCCGCGCGTGCTGTACAAGACGGTGAACGGCGAGAAGATGGAGCCGATGGAGCGCGTGACGTTGGACGTGCCGACCGAGATGGTTGGCGTTGTGGTGGACAAGCTTGGGCAGCGCAAGGGAGACTTGCTGTCGATGGCGCCGATCGGAAGCCGGACGCGGATTGAATACTCGATTCCGTCGCGGTGTCTGTTCGGTTACCGTTCGGAGTTCCTGACGGCAACGCACGGCGAGGGTGTCATGAACACGATTTTTGACGGTTATGCGCCTTACCGCGGCGAGATTCAGATGAAGTACACGGGCTCTCTGATTGCTTCCGAGAACGGCGAGACGACGCGTTACGGGCTGTACAACACGCAGGATCGCGGGCAGTTGTTTGTCGGACCGCAGACGCAGGTCTACGAGGGCATGATTGTGGGTGAGAACCCGAAGTACGATGACATTGCGGTGAACCCCTGCAAGACGAAGCATCTGACGGCGATCCGTTCCTCGGGAGCGGACGAAAAGCTGCTTTTGACCCCGCCCCGCATTTTCTCCTTGGAGGAAGCGATCGAATACATTGGCGACGATGATCTGATTGAGGTCACGCCGAAGTCGATCCGTTTGCGCAAGAAGATTCTGAACACGGAACTCCGCATGAAAGAAATGATGAAAAAGCGCCGCGAACTGGAGGCGCAGAAGAAGTAAGAGGGGAAAGACCTTGGAGGGAGAGAGCCCCCCCTCTTTCGGAGAGGGGGGGCTCTCTCCCTCCAAGGTCTTTCCCCTCTTACCGAGAACTTCCCCCATGTCCCCGCCACTTATGAAGCGAAGATTTGTTTCGCTTTTCGAGGGTGGCGGAGACATGGGGGAAGTTTTTGGTTTGGATGGGAGGTATAGAGTTTTTACAAAGTGCGGCTTCGCGCCCGATTGGTGGGCGGGGGAGCGGAACGACATGCGGGGCGCTCCCTGCGGATTGCGCCCCTGCACAGTGCGTTATCTGTTGGAAATGATATGTTGTAGGGAACGACCCATGTGTCGTTCCGATTCGGTTGAAAGATACACTTCTATGGGGTGCAGATTTATCCCCCCTCATCCGTCGCCTTTGGCGACAGGCCAGATTGTCAAGTAAGTGCAACAGAAAAGAGGGCATCTTTCGGAG
>CAVGEJ010000151.1:0-5759 GCA_963628215.1 Eubacterium sp. CAG:180 | reverse complement strand
CTGCGTTCCTGACACGCTCTGATCTTCTCGGCAAGAGGAAGATCCCATGCGGGTAATATGCTACAATGTAATACCTCCCAACCCAACCAAAAACTTCCCCATAAGACCCCCGCCATCAACAAAAGCGAATCAAATTTTCGCTTTGCAAATGGCGGGGGTCTTGTGGGGAAGTTCGGGGAGGATAAGGGAGGTTTGGAGGGAGAAGGGACACCCTCCGAAAGGGAGTCCCTTCTCCCTCCAAGGCCTTTTCTTATCTTTCCCGCATCTCCTCTGCAAGAGCCTGTACCTGCGTGGTGCTCTCGGCGCTCAGAGCGGAGCGGATGCGAACGACCGTGTCTGTAAAAATCAAATCTTTGCAGGGGTCTAAGAGGGAGCGCATCACCTTCGCCGCAAGAGACGCCCAACTGCCGTTTTCCATCAAACCGATTCGACGGGAGCGGAAATTGCGCTCAACAAGCCCCGAGAGATAGGAGCGCATCGACGGGAAAATGTCCCCGTTGTAGGTCACCGAGGCAAGCACCAAACGGTCGTAACGGAACGCCGCCGCAATCGCCGCGTGAATGTCGTCGCAGGTCAGATCGTAGAGCACTGCTGTCTCCCCGCGCGCACGAAGTTCTTCCGCAAGTGCCTCCGCCGCGCGGCGCGTGTTGCCGTAAACCGACGCGTATGCAATCACAACCCCCGATTCCTCGGGCACGTAGGATGACCACTTGTCGTAAAGCCCCAGATAATACCCGAGATTCTCGGTCAGAACCGGACCGTGCAAAGGGCAGATCGCGCGGATGTCGAGCGTGGATGCCTTCTTCAAAAGCGCCTGTACCTGCGCGCCGTACTTGCCCACAATGCCGATATAGTACCGCCGCGCCTCGTCCGCCCAGTCGGCAACCGTATCGCAAGCACCGAACTTCCCGAACCCGTCCGCCGAAAACAAGACATGGTCATATTCGTCATAGGTCACCATCACCTCCGGCCAGTGAACCATCGGCGCGGCGAGAAAGCGCAACGTGTGCCGCCCGAGCGGGAGGGAGTCGCCCTCCTTGACCACCACGCGGCGGTCGGCATAGTCAACCCCGAAAAACTGCTTCATCATCGTGAACGCCTGCGCCGATGCAACCACCGTGGCGTGCGGGTAACGCGTGAGGAACGCCGCAATGTTCGCGGAGTGGTCGGGTTCCATGTGCTGTACCACCAGATAATCCGGCTCGCGACCGTTCAGCGCGCGATCCAGATTCGCCTGCCACGCGTCGCCGACGTGCGCGTCCACCGTGTCCATCACGGCAATCCGCTCGTCCAGAATCAGATAGGAATTGTACGCCATGCCGCGAACGCGGTATTGCCCTTCAAACAGGGTCAGGTCGGGGTCGTAAACGCCGACGGAAAGAATGTCACGCGAGATCGTCATAGGAAAGACTCCTTTATGTGTGAAATGATTAAGGCACCACCGCGCAATTCCGATTGGCGCACTCGCTCGCGCCTTTTCCTTCATACTTCACAAAAATCCTTGCCTGTAGCTCTGCTACAGCCTGCGGAATTTTGTATCGTCTGAAGAAAAAATCGACTTCGTGATTGCACCATCGGAATTGCGCGGTGATGCCTTTATTTTGCGCAACGGTAGCAGACCTCGTTCGCGCCGAGTTTCCCCTCGGCAAAATCGAGCAGATTCCGCACCGTCGTTTCGGCAATGTTCGCAAGCGCTTCCTCGGTCAGAAACGCCTGATGCGAGGTGACAATGACGTTCGGCATGGAAATCAGCCGCGCCAACGTGTCGTCCTCGAGAATGTGTCCCGAGTTGTCCTCAAAGAAAATGTCGGATTCCTCTTCGTAAACGTCCAGACAAGCCGCGCCCACCTTGCGGGACTTGATGCCCGCGAGCAGAGCCTCGGAATCAATCAGCGCGCCGCGCGAGGTGTTAATCAGCACCACGCCTTTTTTCATCGTCGCAAGACTCTCCGCGTTCACCACATGGTGCGTTTCGGGCGTGAGCGGGCAGTGGAAAGAAATGATGTCGCTCTCGCGGAACAACCCGTCAAGCGGCACATAGGAGAGCGAGGAATCGTCGGCAGGGAAGGGGTCGTAGCAAAGCACCTTCATCCCGAACCCGCGGCAGATGTTGATGAAACAACGCCCGATTTTGCCTGTTCCCACCACGCCGACCGTCTTGCCGTGCAGATCGAAACCGACCATGTTGGTCAGACTGAAATTGAAGTCGCGCGTGCGGATATAGGCTTTGTGAATGCGGCGGATGGAGGTCAGAAGCAGCGCCATGGCGTGTTCCGCAATCGCATAGGGCGAGTAGGCGGGAACGCGCAGAACCGTCAGTTTTCCGCTTGCATGCCGCAGATCCACATTGTTGAAGCCCGCGCAACGCAGAAGCAGAACGCGGATGCCCATGTCGCAGAGCAGATCAATGACCGCCGCGTTTGCGTTGTCGTTGACGAACACGCAGATCGCGTCGCACCCGCGCGCGAGCGGCGCAGTGTCCTCGGTCAGCTTGTCCTCGAAAAATTTGAAATGGATATGATTCGCCTCGCCGAGCGGTTCAAATGACGCGCGGTCGTAGGGCTTGGTATCGTAAAATGCAACCTTCATGTGTGACCTCCGATCGTCCGAAGTCATTTTTATTATACCTCGGAATCTTGATTTTGTATGTTGGGATTACAACATATGGGATAGTTTTTCCCGCTATCGGTTCTTTTATTCTTGCCTTGATCGCAAGCTTGCGCAAAATAAATCAATAAAAATCAATAAAAAGTATTGACAAATCAAGAAAAGTGTGATAGAATAGAGACACAGGAGGGATGAAGATGGAATACGAACGGATTATTTTGGAGTTGATGGAACGGATCGGGCGATTGGAGGATCGGGTTGAAAAGTTGGAAAACCGCGCGGGGGAGCCGACTGTACAGGAGAAGGCGAATGCGTTGCAGTGCGGGAAAAAGTACCGCACTCTGAAATCCTATCTGGAGCAGAGCGGCGGGCAAACGGTGGAGCTGTCGTTCCGCGGGGTGGAGGAGATTCTGCGGTTCAAGCTGCCCGAATCCGCATTCCGGCATCGTGAGTTCTGGGCAAATACCACGTCGCATCCGATCGCGGTCAGTTGGTTGTCTGCGGGCTATGAGACGGTGCGGGTGGACATGGAAAAAGAACAGATTGTTTTGGAGAGAAAGCAATGAAAGAAGAAACAACAAGAAGAACGAAGTATACAAAGGAAGAAAAGAAACTGTACAAGGCGCGCATGCGCAGGTTCAAAAAAGAGAACAAGCCGCGGGGGAGCGGGTTTATAACTTTCCTTGCCGCATTGACTGCGTGGGGGCTTGTGGATACCATGTTTAAGGTTGCAAAAGTTGCAAAAAGTATTGGAAAAGGAGATCAGAACCATGGATTTTGAGGAAATTTGGAGTCGGTTGCAGGCACATCAGGGAGAGGACTTCTTTACCGTAAGGGGGATTTGCTTCCGTTATCGGATCGAGCAGAAAGGACTGCGCCCGATCTGCCGGAATCGGAAAACGGGCGAACTGCATCCCACCAATCGGGTCATTCCGGAAAACTATGTGCGGGTTGTATGGGAGATGATGCCTCTGAATCGTCCGTCGGACTTTTTGCGGCGCGATCCGCGCATTACGGGGTTCAACTATCTGTTTTCTCTTTTTCAGGATAAGCGAATTACGGAATAAAGCCGAAATTCACAAAAAACGCTTGCAATTTTTGCCGATTTGTGATACTATAGGGAAAACGGCAAAAAGCGAGGAAACGGCATGAAGATTCTGATAGCATACGCGGGCAAAACGGGGACGGCGGCGGAGTGCGCGGAGATTTTGCGCGGAGAGTTGCGCGGCGCGGAGGTGACCGTGGCGGATCTGACGGTCACGCGCCCCGACCCCGACGGCTTCGATGTTGTCATCGTCGGCGGCTCGGTTCGCTACGGCAAGCTGCCAAAGCCGTTGCGCGCTTATCTTTTGGAGCGGCAGACCGAACTGGAAGCCGCGGCGCACGGGTTGTTCCTCTGTTGCGGGAGCGGGCATGAATTCGAGGTCTACCGCGACCGACTGTTCCCGCAGAGCGTGACGGCGAGCGCGTTTGCGGTTCTGAATTTCGGCGGACGACTCAAACTGAAGAACGCGGGGCTGTTCGAGCGGCTCTTCCTGCATGCGTGGCGGTCGCGGATCAGAGAAAACGAAATGGAAGCGGGGGAGTACACGCCAACCATGCCCGATATCCTCCCCGAGAACATCGCGCGCATGGCTTCCGCCGCGCGGGAGGCTTACGGACAGATCAAAAAACGAATAAAATAACCAAAATGTGAAATGATATCGCCTGTCCGTTTTGACACTCTGACGGAACAATAACTCTTGACAAAACGGAAAAATTGTGTTATAATATTCTGGTAGCCAAAAAGGTCGACCCATTAGCTCAGATGGCAGAGCACATGACTTTTAATCATGGTGTCCGGAGTTCGACTCTCCGATGGGTCACCACTTACCCAGATGGCGAAGTCGGATTGTATCCGCGTTGCCGAAGAAAAGGAATCGCGGAAGCGATTCCTTTTTCGTTTTTCGCACCTGATGTTCGACCGACAGTTTTGCCGATGCCGCGCCGGGCGGCATAGCGGCGGTGATGCCAAAAGGAGAAAAGCAATGGTAATGAGTGTGGATATGCGGTTTCCGGGCGGAAGGGCAAAAGCGCTGACGTTGAGTTATGACGACGGCGTGGAGCAGGACATCCGATTGGTTGAAATTCTGAACGCGCACGGTCTGAAGTGTACATTCAACCTCAATTCGGGGCTGTTCTCGCCCGAGGGCACGACATGGGAAGCGGGGACAATCCACCGCAGAATGACCGCGGCGCAGGCACTGGCGCTGTACGGGAATTCGGCGCATGAGGTGGCGGTTCACGGCGTGCATCATCCGTTCCTGCATCGCCTGCCGATTGCGACGGCAACGGCGGAGATTCTTGAGGATCGCAAAAATCTGGAGGCAATGTTCGGGCGCACGGTGCAGGGAATGGCGTACCCGTTCGGAACGCAGGTCGTGAATGACCGGGTCGTGCAGATCCTGCGCGACTGCGGAATCCACTATGCGCGGACGACGGAGAGCACAGGGAGTTTTGAGATTCCCACCGACTGGCTCAGAATGCCCGCAACCTGCCACCATGTTCATCCGAAGCTGATGGAATATGCCGAGCAGTTTCTGAAGATTGACGGAAGCCACGGCGTTGCGCATCTGTTCTACCTCTGGGGTCACAGTTATGAGTTCGAGGAGAAAAACAACTGGGAGGTCATCGAACGCTTCGCGGAATATATGGGCGGCAGAGACGACATCTGGTATGCAACGAACGGCGAGATTTGCGACTACGTGCGGGACTGGAATCGCATGGAGTGGTCGGCGGATTGCAAGACCGTGACCAACCCGAGCGCAAGAACCCTGTATATCCGATACGGCGCAGATGCGGTTGAGATCGGGGCAGGGGAGACACGCAGATTGGGCTGACAGAGAAAAACAAGAGAAATTTCGGAAAAACAGCGGAAATTTTTGAAAAAGGGCTTGACAAAAGTGCAGGACTGTGCTATAATATGAGGGTCGCAGGGCAAAAAACAGGGGACTGTTAAAAGCACGAAAAAAGTCCTGAAAAATTTCAAGAAAACCTATTGACAATTTCCGCTGTTTATGGTATAATAAACAAGTCGCCGATTGGTGAGCGGGAGCATAGCTCAGTTGGGAGAGCATCTGCCTTACAAGCAGAGGGTCATAGGTTCGAGCCCT
>CAVGEJ010000150.1:0-5788 GCA_963628215.1 Eubacterium sp. CAG:180 | reverse complement strand
CACAGGTTCTGCTGGATATCCTTTTTTTACCGAAAAAGTAAATGCTGTTGCCCTGACAAAAAAGCAAAAAAATCTTGACTTTGGGCGAAAAATATGCTACAATAGATCGGTATGCTGTGTCCGGCGTCGGCCGGAAAGATTTTTGATTACGATAGAAAGAAGGACTACTGTATGTACCACATTCTTTACAACCCGCTGTCGGGGAGCGGTAAAGGGGGAGAGCGTGTTCAGAGCCTGCGGGAACTGCTCCGCGACAAGGAACTGAATTTCTGCGACATCCGCGAGATCCGGGATTATGCGGAATTCTTTGCGGGCATTCCCGCAGAGGACGCACTGGTCATTGCGGGCGGCGACGGCACGCTGAACAAGTTTGCCAATTTTACCGACGGTCTGACGTATCCCGCCAACCTCTACTATTACGCGATGGGAAGCGGAAACGATTTCCGTCAGGATGTCGCGCCCGGGGAGAACGGTCTGATTCCGCTTGCGGAGTACCTCAAGGATCTGCCCACGGTTACGGTCAACGGCAAGAGTTACCGTTTCCTCAACGGCATCGGCTACGGAATCGACGGCTACTGCTGTGAGGTGGGGGATCAGCTTGCGAAAAAGTCGGATAAGCCCATCAACTATGCGGGCATTGCGATCAAGGGGCTTCTGTTCCACTATAAGCCGACCAAAGCAACCGTTACGGTGGACGGCGTGACCAAGTCGTTCGGCAAGGTCTGGCTGGCGCCGACCATGAACGGGCGGTACTACGGCGGCGGCATGAACATCGCGCCCGCACAGGATCGCCTCAACAAGGAAAGAACGGTTTCCACCGTGGTGCTGTACGGCTCGGGCAAGCTTAAGACCCTGATCGTGTTCCCCTCCATCTTCAAGGGCGAGCACATCAAGCACACCGAAATGGTCTCGGTGATGACGGGGCATGAAATGACGGTGAAGTTCGACCGCCCCGTGGCGCTCCAGATTGACGGTGAGTTGGTGCTGAACGTGACCGAATACACGGTTCGCAGCGCGGCAAAGTCGGAGACCGCCGCAGAGTCGGAAACCGTTCCGACGGAGGCATAAGATGCTGAACCTGATCCTGCTGCTCCTGTCGGTCGGCGCGTCGGTTGGACTGGTGGTCGGGATTCCGTCGCTTTCGGCGTGGTGGCTGTTCGGCATGATCCCGCTCGGATACATCCTTGCAACGGCGCTTTACTTCATTCTTTTGTTTGCAACCGTTCCCTTTCTGCCGCGCGGCAGAGAAGGGGAGCGCTCGAGCCGCTTCTGCCGGTTTATCATCTGGCTGTCCTCGGACTGGCTGATGGTTCTGCTGCGCATCCGCGTTCGGGTAACGGGGCTGAAGCTGCCTGACGAGCCGATGGTTCTGGTCAGCAATCACCGCTCGGATTTTGACCCGATGGTGGTTCTGCAAAAGACCCGCAAGCGGAATCTGATCTATATTTCCAAGGAGTCGAATTTCAAATTTCCTCTGGTCGGTCCTTACCTGCGCGGCGCGGGCTACTATGCCATCGACCGCGAGAACGCCATGCGCGCCCTGCGGACTTTGAAAAGCGCGGCGGAGCGCATGAAAGCCGAGGGGCTGGACATCGGTATCTACCCCGAGGGAACGCGGAGCAAGACGGGCGAGCTGTTGGAATTCAAGACGGGCGCGTTTTACCTTGCGAAAAAGGCGAATGCCCCCGTTGTGGTGATGACAACCGAAGGGACGGAGATCATCTCCCAAAACTTCCCGTGGAAGGGCGCAAAGGTTCATCTTCATGTGGCGGAGATCATCAGCCGCGAGGAGGTTGCAACCATGACGACCGAAGCGCTTGCCGCGCGCGTGCGGAATACCATTGCGGAGAATTTGTCGCAAAAGCGTTGACAAGGCGCGCGCCGTGTGATATAATAAAAAAGATGAGAACTGACAGCAGAGAGCCGAGGCACACCTCGGCTCTCTGTATGCGGAAGGAGAAATTACAATGAAAACAGATATTCTGATTGTCGGTGCAGGACCTGCGGGAATCTTTACGGCGATCGAGATGCTCAGGCGCGGTTGCAAGCAGAAGATTGTTATCGTGGAGAAGGGGAGAGCGGTGGAGAACCGTTCCTGCCCGAAGGCAAAGACAGGGCATTGCATGAACTGCAAGCCGTACTGCCACATCACCACGGGCTTTTCGGGCGCGGGCGCGTTCTCGGACGGCAAGCTGTCGCTTTCCTGCGATGTCGGAGGCGATCTGCCGCAACTGCTCGGCGTGGATCTGATCCAGTCGGTTATCGACTATACCGATAAAATCTATCTGGAGTTCGGAGCGGATACCCATGTGGAGGGCGCGGAGATTACCGACGAGGTGAAGGAAATCCGCAAGCGGGCGATCCGCGCGGGACTGCGGTTGGTCGATTGCCCGATCCGCCATCTCGGAACGGAGAAGGCGCACAGGCTCTATTGGGACATCGAAAACTATCTGCGCGACGCAGGCGTGGAACTGTACTTCGGCTACGAATGCAACAACCTGATTCTGGACGGCGACAAGTGCCTTGGCGTGACGGTTAACCACGGCGGCGTGACCGAGGAAATTTACGCGGCGCATACCGTCATCGCAACGGGACGGCGCGGCGCGGACTGGTTGGAGCGCCTTTGCGGCGAGCATAACATCGCGCACCTGCCGGGAACGGTCGACATCGGCGTGCGGGTCGAGGTTCGCAACGAGGTGATGGAGTGGGTCAACCGTGTGCTGTACGAATCGAAGCTGATCGGTTATCCCGCGCCGTTCAAGAACAAGGTGCGCACCTTCTGCCAGAACCCGGGCGGTTTTGTCAGTCAGGAGAACTACGACAACGACCTCGCGGTGGTCAACGGGCACAGCTTCAAGGAAAAGAAATCGGATAATACCAACGTCGCGATCCTCTGCTCGCATAACTTCTCCGTGCCCTTCAATCAGCCGATTGAATACGCGCAGAAGGTGGGAGAACTGACCAATATGCTCGGCGCGGGACACATTCTGGTTCAACGCTTCGGGGATATCCTCGACGGAAAGCGGACATGGGAAAAGGAACTGGCGCAGTCGAACGTCCGTCCCACCCTGCAGGACGCAGTGGCGGGGGACATCACCGCCGCTATGCCGTACAGAGCCATGACCAACATCATCAACTTCATTCAGGCAGTCGATCAGGTTGTACCGGGCTTTGCGGCGCATGAAACGCTGCTGTATTCGCCTGAACTGAAGTTCTATAGCAACCGCGTGAAGATGGACGAGCGGCTGAATACGAACGTCAAGGGACTGCACTGCCTCGGGGACTCGAGCGGATGGACAAGAGGGCTGATGATGGCGTCGGCAATGGGCGTGTTCATGGGCAGAATCCTTGCCGAAGAGGAGCAGGGCGCGGTCTGAAGCGACAGCTGACGGCGCAAAAAACAGAAAATTCTTCGGATTGCGGGACTTTTTTTGAAAAAGGTCTTGCAATCCGAAGAAAAATGTGGTATACTATTCCTGTTCGGACAATGGTCGGGGCAAAAACGGAGAGATATCGAAGTGGTTATAACGGCTCTGACTCGAAATCATGTACACATTTGAGTAGTTGTGCCACTGAAAACCGCCGAAAAGCCTTGATTTTGTTGGGTTTTCGCTCGGTTGATGATTTTTCTGACCGACTTATCTAACGGGATTTCTAAAAAATTGAATAATGATTGTTTCCCTCGATTTTGAGGGTGAACATATACGGAGGATTACTCAAGTGGTCGAAGAGGCGTGACTCGAAATCTCGTAGGCCGTCAAAAGCGGCGCCAGAGTTCAAATCTCTGATCCTCCGCCATTTAAGAAGAATAGGTTTGATACAATTTGTGTCAGACCTTTTTTCTTTGCAGATAGGGGATATTTCCCTTTCCGTAAACAAGTTTCAGAGCCTTGTAGGAGTGTCAAATGACATTTTTTCGAGGCTCTTTTTCTTTTTGTATTTTGCTACGGAACGAAAGGTCTATCAACGGAACGATAGATACTGCTACGGAACGATTGTCTTTTATGAGATTTTTTATTTTTGTAGATATTAATTGCATCAAACTACTTGTTTTTTTTCTTAATAAGTGCTATAATTTTATATATAGTTTGATATTTTGTGTGGAGGCGACGGTATGAAAATAGACTATCCAGCGACTATTATAAAAGTAAGAGCAACGCTGAATTTATCCCAAGTTGAACTTGCTGAAAAACTAGATGTCTCTTTTGCGTCTGTGAATAGATGGGAAAACGGCAAGTATGAACCCACTAGATTGGTAAAAGAAAAGCTCAGATTAATATGCAAAGAACATAATATAGAGATGGAGGCCAAACAATGAAATTAATTAAATCCCCATTGAATTATACAGGGAATAAATATCGCATAATGGAACAAATAAATAAGTATTTCCCTGAGAATATTGAATGTATGGTTGATTTGTTTTGCGGGGGAGCAACGGTAGGGCTAAATACTAATGCTAAAAAAATAATCTTTGTTGATAATAATAAGCAAATCATCAATTTGTTAATTTTTCTATCAAAACAAGATTTTGGAGATTTTATAAAGAAGTGTGAAACCATAATAGAAAAATATGGACTGTCTTATTCGTTTAAATATGGATATAAATTTTATCGAGAAAAGTGTAATGACATAAATGCCAATAATGGATTAAAAGATTACAACTCAGAAGGCTTTTATAAAATGCGAGATGATTATAATCATCTCCTTGATAAAAACACTGATGACGCAAATGCATTATTATATATGTTAATGGTAGTGAACATCAAAAAAGGTCACAAGTTTTCATTTGTCTCCCACATTTGCTTCTGCTCGGCGGAAGATTTCTTATCGATCAGTTTATAATAAATGTGAATTTCTCTCGGTGTCTTGCTGTACTTTCCGGGGCACTTGTCGACGGTGATGAATTCGATCAACTCCAAGCACATCTGACGGGTCAGTTCCGGGATTTCCATATAGGCTTTCAGCCGGCGGATGAATTCATCGGCGTTTGCGGCATCATCTCGGACTGTCTGTGCTTTGCGTTCCAATGCAGCGACCGTTTCCGTAAGAGCAGTCTTCTCGCTTTGGTATTTCTCCAGCAGACCGATGCAGACTTCCTCCGGAATTTTGCCGAGCACCTTGTCTTCATACACCGAGCCGATCAGCTTGTCCAACTCGGCTAAGCGGCGTGTGGATTGCGTCAGCTTCCTGCGGTCGGCGGTGGCTTCTGCGGCGTTCTGCTGCTCGCTCCGGCTGAGAAATTCCGCTCTTGCGCGTTTCTCGTCGGCAAGGACCAGGTTCATTTTGGAGCGAATATCTGCCAGTACCAATTGACTCAGAATTTTGATCTGAATATAATGGCTCGTGCAGGCTCGCTCTCCGAACTTGGAATAAGCTCCGCAACTGAAGTTTTCCCGATAGTAAATTCTATCCCCGCCGCGCTGATGTCTCGTGTTATTGAACTTGATATACATCTTGTTCCCGCAATCGGCGCAGTACACCAGTCCTGACAGCGGATTAACATATCCGGTCTTGTTCTTCTTCCCTTGGCTGACCGATGCCTCCATCTCCCGGCATTTGTCCCACAGCTCCTGCGTCACGATTGGCTCGTGCGTACCGTAAACCCATACCATATCCTCCGGGTCGTTTTTGACGATCTTCTTATTCTTGTAGGATATTTTTTTCGTTTTCTGTTGCACCAAATGACCGAGGTAGATCGGATTCGTAACAATCTGCTTGACAACCGCGGAAGACCAGAGATGGTGGGATTTGCGCGTATTCGGAATTCCGAATTTCGCTTCTTTGTAAT
>CAVGEJ010000149.1:0-5873 GCA_963628215.1 Eubacterium sp. CAG:180 | reverse complement strand
ACCGCCAGCTTTCATTCCTATTTGTGCTGACGCTTTAGCGGCAGAATGGAGATTAATATGATAGGTCAGCTCCGCGCGTTTCCCTCCGTCCGAGGAGGCGGAGACCGTTACAAGGTTCTCCCCCTCTTCGGTAAAGTGCAGCGTATAGCTTGCCTTTTCGTCGTCATCCCAGGTCGGGGTCAGGATCTCGCCGTTGTGGCGGACGGTTGCGCGGATCTTTTCGCCGCCCGCATTTCTTGCCCAGACGTCAAAGGTCTTTCTGCTCCCGCGCTGAACAAAATTGTCGGTCAATGTGGTGCGTAGGGTCGATCCGGACAGCGCCGCCGCGGAAACCGCAAAGAACAGACCGAGCAGAAGCGCCAGACAGCACCCAAACGCCGCAAAACGAAGTATTTTTTTCATTTTCTTTTCATTCAGTTCCAGAAATTGTCCTTATGCTTCCGAACCGATCCGAGGAGTATCACAACGCCCGCCGCAAGCAGAATCAGAATCACCGTTTCGCCAACCAGAATTGCCAACAGCATGGTCGACACCGTTTTGTCGCTTGCCTTGCCGTCCCCGTCGTCCGGCTTCTCCGGCTCGGGCTTTTCGGGGGCGGGCTTTTCCGGTTCAGGTTTTTCAGGTTCGGGCTTTTCGGGGTCGGGATTCTCTGCATCCTTCAGTTCGTTCAGACGGGCTTCCGCCGAGATCAGCAGGTCAAAGCCGGAAACGCAAGCCTTTTGCGCCTCGTTCAGCGCCTCGTATGCTTCCCGCGCCGCGCGGATGGCGGTTTCGCTCTCAAGCGTGACCTCTCCGAGCGCCGCAATCTGCGCCGTTACCGCGTCGGCTTCGTCCGCCGCCTCGGTCGCTTGCCATGCAAGCAACGGGTAGCCGCCGTTTTCCAATGCGTAGCGATCCTGTTTGAACCCTTCCCCGAGACGGGCAAGGAATGCGGCGGATTTCAGTTCCTCCGCCGTTCGGTCGCTCGTCGTATCGTTTCCGTTCGATACGCCGTGCGCGGTCAGCGCGGAATCATAGTAGCAGTTCTCCACCGTGCTTCCAGAAGTCAGCAGGCTGACGATGCCGCCCGCGCCGTCGAGAACATTCTCGCCGTTGACCGTCACCGCGCCGACATTGTAGCAGTTGCGAACCGTGTTGCCGTCCTGCACTCTGCCCACGATACCGCCCGCGTTGTCGCCTGCCGTCACCGTTCCCGCATTGTAGCATTCGGAGACCGTGACCGCAACCTCTGTTCCGTGTCCGCCTGCCGCAAGATGTCCGACAATGCCGCCGACCGCGCCGTCACGTGCGGTGACCGAACCGATGTTATAGCACCCCTTGATAACGCTCTCTCCGCCGTCGCGCACCGTGCCGACGATGCCGCCGCTCCATCCGCTGCAAAGGATGTCCGCGCCGTTCCAACAGTTGATAAAGTCCGCGCCGTTGCTCCATTTTGCAATCGCGCCCATAAAGGAAAGGTTCTCCGCGCCGATCCGACCACTTGCAACGCCGACGTTTTGGATGACCGCATTCGTGCTGACATAGCCGAACAGACCGCCGTTTTTGGAATACAGGTTGTCGATTGCATAGCCCCGACCGTCAAAAATGCCGTCAAACTGCGCGGTACTCTTTCCGATCGGCATCCAGTCCGGATAGTCGCTCAGATCGATGTTCGCCGTCAGGACAAAGGTCACGTCGGTGTACGGGTTTCCTTTTCCCACCTTTTCGCCAAGTGCTGCCAGTTTCTCCGCCGTGCCGATCCGATAAGGATCATCCGCCGTGCCGCTTCCGCTCCAAGGCATCCGCTCGGCAACCTCGATGGCAAACGATGTGCGGAGTGCCCCGTAAAAGACCGTTACCGTCATATCCCCAACCGTGAGTTTTTCGGGGGCGGACAGGCGGTAGCCCGTCACCGTTTCGGTGCGCCCGTCGCTGTAGGTTGCCGTTATCACCAGTCCCGTCGGGTCGAAGCTGTCGCCCTCGGTATAACGGGTCTTGTCGGGCGCTTTCGTTATCGAAACCGACACGATAAACGGCTTGTCGGTATCCAGTTCCGCCTCGCCGCCGACCATTGCAATCGCCTCGGCAAGCCCGACGTAGCCGCGCACATACCGCCGCTCCGCCTCGGAAACCGCGCGCCAAGCCGCAAGCGCCGCCTTCAGTTTCACCTTGTAGTTCTCCGCCGTGGGGTCGTTCGCCGCGGCAATGGCGGTCTCCGCCGCCGCAACCGTTTCGCGATCCGCCGCAGTCATTTCCCCGCGCATATCGTAAAGCGCGCGCAGTTGGTTTTCAAACCGCCAATAGGAGACCAACGCATACGTTCCCTGATCGTTTGCCATCGAGTTCCAACCGCCGTCCGCCGTGTGGCAGAAGCCGCCCTCGGAGGACCGGAAAGCAAGCAGACCGTCAAGCAGGGTCTTTCCGTCCGCCGTTACAAAGCGCGCGTCCTTCGCGGGATCGATGCCGAGCGAGCAGAGCGCAACAAGAACCTGCGCAACGCTCTCCGCATTGTTCGTTCCCCACGAGGTATAGCCGCCGCTCTTGTTCTGCATTCCGCCCAGCACGTCCAACGCCTCGTTCACGCATTCGCGGACGGTTTTGGAAACTTCGGTCTTGCTGTTTTCGTTGGTGTAGGTATAAACCGTATCGTCGTTGTAGTAGGGCGCCAACGCCTGAATTGCCATTGCGGTCATGTCCACGTCGGACTTCGTGCCGTATCCGCCGAGAACCCATCCGCCAAAGGCATTCCCGTTCACGCCGTCGGTCAGCTGCATCCGCAGAATTTCGGTGATGAAGCGCCCGCGCGGATATTTCGCGTTCTCCGGGACTTCCGCGCGAACCGTATCCATTGCAATCAGACCCCAGATTCAGCCGTTCAGCCCCTGCGTTCCCGATCCTTCGCGGAGCGCGCGGTTGTAGCTCCCGTCCGCAATCAGGTTGATAGGCTGACCGTTATAAGTGCCGAAATTCGTCGGATCTCCGCCAAGCGCCGCGATTGTCACAACCGCGCGATGCCATTCGGTTGCCTTCACGCTGTGCAGACCCCCGTTGTTTGCCGCGTAGGTCTGCTCAATGTAAGCGCGCATTGCGGCAAGGTAGTCGGCATAGCCTGTCCCGTCATCGATCATATAGACATAGGTATCGTCCGAATAACCGAACCGCCCCATTGCAAGCGCCATCCAGTCGGTTGCGGTGGAACTTGCGCCCGAGAGATATTTTTCATCGCCGAGCAGACTGCCGCCGATACCGCCCTTGGCCTTTGCGCTCTTCACTGCCGCCTTGATGTACGTGGCAAGCTGTGCCGACAGTTCGCTCCCCTCCACAAACGCGGGGCGAACGGGCGAATCGGTGCAGACCGAGGCTTCCCATGTCAGCACGGGCAGGCTCTCGCCGTCCGCAAACGCATCGCCAAGCATTGCGGCGGTCAGGGTATTCACTTCTGTTACGCCCGTCTTGCTGTCGGTTCCGCTGCCATTGATGTAGTAGCAGTTACTCAGATCCGTTTTCCCGCCGCCGAGAACCGCACCGATATTGGTATTGCTTCCCGGGGAAACCACCATCCTGCCTGCGTTGTAGCAGTTCTTCAGCACGGGAGAGGCTGCCTTGTGACCGCCCGTCACGCCGCCGACCGTTGCAGGTCCTGTCACAGTTCCGGCATTGTAGCAATTCTCCACATCGCCCGCGCGCCAATGCTGACCCGTCACACCGCCGATATAGCCCGTCGTTCCGCTCACAGCGCCTTTGTTGTAGCATCCGCTGATTGTGCAATCGCCGTTGACCGAACCGACCACGCCGCCGACATTCGCTCCGCCCGAAACATCCGCTTCGTTGCCGCAGTTCTGCACCGTTCCTGCGGTCAGTTTACCGACCACGCCCGCGATGTTGGAACTGCCTTTGACCTCGCCGCGCACGACCAGATTTTTCACCGTTCCGCCGTTGACATCGCCGAAGAAACCGACCGACGAATACAACCCGCTGACAACATGATAGCCGCCGTCAAACGTTCCCTTGAACGGTGTTGCAGACGTGCCGATTGCCGTCCACACGTTGCTCTCGCCGCCGAGGTACACATTGACGTCCAGACGGATCAGCGCGCCCTCATAGGTTTCGCCGTCATTGACCCGCTCCGCAAAGTTCTTCAGCGCCTCGTAGCTGTCCAGAATCAGATCGGGAATCAACCTCTGCCAGGTCAGCACAGGATAGCCGCCGTTTATTCCCTCATCGTCCGCCTTGAACGCCTCGCCAAGCATTGCGGCGGTCAGGGTTTCCGCCTCCGATACCCCCGCATTGCTGTCTGTTCCGGTTTCCTTGATGTAGTAGCAGTTGGTATTGCTCCCACGGCTTGCGCCGAGAACCGCGCCGATATTGTTCCCGTTCCCGGCGGAATCCACCGTCTTGCCTGCGTTGTAGCAATTCTTCAATACGGGAGAGGCTGCCTTATGACCGCCCGTCACGCCGCCGACCGTTGCAGGTCCTGTCACAGTTCCGGCATTGTAGCAATTCTCCACAACGCCCGCGCGCCAATGCTGACCCGTCACGCCGCCGATGTAGCCCGTCGTTCCGCTCACAGCGCCTTTGTTGTAGCATCCGCTGATTGTGGAATCCCCCTCAACATATCCAACTACGCCGCCAACGCCCGAGCCGCCCGAGACATCCGCTTCGTTGCCGCAGTTCTGCACCGTTCCTGCGGTCAGTTTGCCGACCACGCCCGCGACGTTGGAACTGCCTTTGACCTCGCCGCGCACGATCAGGTTTTTCACCGTTCCGCCGTTGACATTGCCGAACAGTCCGACCGACGAGCCGGACGCAATGTACAGCCCGCTGATGATGTGCCCGTTTCCGTCAAACGTTCCCTTGAACGAGGCGTCTCCCGTGCCGATCGGCATCCACGGATCGGCTTCTCCGCCGAGCGCGAGGTCTGCCGTCAGCGTGACGGTCAAGCCCTCGTAGGTCTTGCCGTTCTTCACGTCAAGCGCAAGCTGTTTCAACTCTGCGGTAGTTCCCACCGTGATGTCGCCCGCCGCCTCATCGTCCGCAAAGATCGCAAGCGGAAAAACGGACAGCATCAGCGCCAGAGCCAGAAGCCCCGCAAGCAGTTGTTTGATTGTTCGTTTCATTTTTGTTTTTCTCCTTCCCAAGATGTGGAAATCAGTTTGTTGCGCGGGTTCTCCCCGCACCGTATTCCGCACCGACGGCAAGTCCCCCGCCCGGGCTATGCTCCCATCGGATCGCCAAAACAATCGATACCCCCTTCCGCAAAAAAGCGCCTCTGCCACACAGGCAAAGACGCTTCTGACCGAAGCCGCGCGGGAGACGCGCATACCGCAAAATCCCGTTCGGATCATCGGTCGCACGCATCACACCAAGGCATGGCAAACCGGAAAGGCACGGCGGTATCCTGACTTATGATGTGGGTAGCCCCACAAAAGCATACGCGGGCACAGTCTCCCCGTCGGTACGCTCATGTCAAATACAGTAATGGCGGTTGTTCCGGATTTGAACCGGATTTCCTTTTCATCTACTCAGTTCACAACTTTTCAAACCGTATCTTTCCTACGCTATTCTGTTTTCAGCTTAGTATACCATATTTTTCTTCCGATTGCAAGAGAAAACGCAAAAATAATTCCCGATCCGTCCCGTCAGCGCGCCCCTTCAAGCATTCGCAGGAAACGGATGCAACGTCCGACCTCCGCAGGACCGTTGGGATCAAGCCCCTCGGACTCCACCACAATGCGGACGTGATTCCGGATTGCCCAGTCGCGGACGCGCGCAATCGGCGCTCTGCCTTCTCCGATCGCCGGTCCGCGCACCCCGTCGGCTACATGGCTGTAGGTTTTGCAGTACAGCCCCGTGTTTCCGGCAAAGCCTCCGGCACTGCTTGTGAGCGTACAGCT
>CAVGEJ010000148.1:0-5902 GCA_963628215.1 Eubacterium sp. CAG:180 | reverse complement strand
CCGACCGCATCGACCTTGACGATCAGCTTTACGCGCAATTCTGCAAATGCGCGGGCTTCCTCCGTCAGACCCCCGTGCAGGCGGAAAGCAAGGAGCATTTGAAAGCCCTGCTTGCCGGGCGCGAGGCAAACGGAATCATTTTTACCACGCTGTTCAAGTTTGAGCGTGGAGAGGAGCCGCTCTCAAAGCGCCGCAACATTGTGGTCATGGCAGACGAAGCCCACCGCGGGCAATACGGCTTTGACGAGCGGGTGGTCATGTCCGAGGATGCCGATGGAAACAAGGAAGCCCGCGTGACGGTCGGCAACGCGCGGATTCTGCATGACGCACTCCCGAACGCCACCTTTATCGGATTTACGGGAACGCCCGTTTCCATCAAAGACCGCAACACCCGCGAGGTGTTCGGCGATTACATCGACATTTACGATATGACGCAGGCGGTGGAGGACGGCGCGACTCGCCCGGTTTATTACGAAAGCCGCGTGATTCATCTCAAACTCGATCAGAACACGCTCCGCCTGATTGACGCGACCTATGACGCACTGGAGCAGATGTCCGACAGCGCAACCATTGAGAAAAGCAAGAAAATGCTCGGTCAGATGGAAAGCGTGCTCGGCGCGGATGCCACCGTTCAGTCACTGTGCGAGGATATTGTCACGCACTACGAGCAGAACCGCGCGGGGATTCTGACCGGAAAAGCCATGATCGTGGCGTATTCCCGCCCGATTGCCATCAAGATTTACCGTAAAATTCTTGAACTGCGCCCCGCATGGAGTGAAAAAGTCGCCGTTGTGATGACCGGCGGCAACAAAGACCCCGAGGATTGGAAAGAAATCATCGGTACCAAAGCTCACAAGGAGGAGTTGGCGCGCCGCTTCAAGGACAACGACGACCCGCTCAAGATTGCGATTGTCGTGGATATGTGGCTGACCGGTTTTGACGTGCCGTCGCTTGCCACCATGTATGTGTACAAGCCCATGTACGGCTACAATCTGATGCAGGCGGTTGCCCGCGTGAACCGCGTTTTCAAGGACAAGGAAGGCGGGCTGATCGTCGATTATGTCGGCATTGCTTCGGCACTGAAAGAGGCGATGAAGGAGTATTCCGCCCGTGACCGTCAGAAGTACGGCGATATGGACATCGGAAAGACCGCCTATCCGAAATTTCAGGAGAAATTGCAGGTCTGCCGCGACCTGTTCCATGGGTACGATTTCAGTAAATTCTACACGGGAACGCCGCTGGAAAAGGCACAGGCAATCACAGGCGGCGTGAACTTCGTTCTTGACGCAAAAGTGCCGAAACGCAAAGAATTATTTGCAAAAGAGGCGCTTCTATTGCGGCAGGCGCAGTCGCTTTGCTCCAGTATGACCACCGAAGAGGAGCGGCACACGGCAGCATACTTTGAAGCGGTGCGTTCCGCTGTGATGAAGATCACCATGGGTGGTGGGGGCGGCAAGCCGCTGTCACTGAAAGAAATCAATTCGCAGATCAACGAGTTGCTCAAGGCGAGCATTCAATCCGAGGGCGTGATCAATCTGTTTGAAAGCGCGAAGATGGGAGAGAAATTCTCTCTGTTCGACCCGTCGGTGCTGGAAGAAATCGCCCGGATGAAGGAAAAGAACATCGTGGTGGAAATCCTGCGCAAGCTGATGGCAGAGCAGATCGCCATTTATAAGCGCACCAATGTGGTGCAAGCGACTACATTTTCCGATAAAATCACCCTGCTGATGAACACTTATTATAACGGGCTGATCACCAATGAGGAGGTCATCAAGGAGCTTCTGAAAACGGCGGAGGAGATAAGTGCCCTGCGTAAAGAGGGCGAAAAGCTCGGCTTATCTGAGGAGGAACTGGCATTCTACGATGCGCTGACCAAACCGGAACATATCAAGGATTTTTATGAGAATGAGACGCTGATTGCACTGACACGGGAACTGACCGATATGCTCCGTCGAAACCGTACCATAGACTGGCAGAAGAAAGAAACTGCCCGCGCCGGGATGCGGAAGATGGTGAAGCGGCTACTCAAAAAGTATAAATACCCGCCGGAGAAATACGAGGATGCCATTGAAACCGTCATGAGCCAGTGCGAGCTTTGGACGGATCAGGCGGAGATGGGATAAAAAGGTACTGTACCTGTACGATTTTTTGATTGCACCGGAGGTTTTATGGGAGACTGTAAGAACAATGATAGCATACAGCACATCAGGCAAATAGTCTGGGATTATCACAAAGAAGACGAAATATTCAAAAAGTATTCTTTCCCGGAGTTGAGCTATCAAATAACTTGTGTTGCCGAACAGCTTTTTATAGGCACAATGAATCCTGTGAATGTCTTATGTAACTTATATGATGGCGCTGATATCGGTCATCAGCAGGATCAGATTCGGCATAGCTATCGGGAAGTGCTGAAGTGGGCATACCGCTTTTGTAGGCATGAATCATCTTTTCGTTTTTCGCCTCTCACTCAAAATGATATTATAGCAATTTGTAAATTGTTTGAAAGCGCCTATACATATAATCTTGTCAGAAAAGCATTTGATGATTTGGGAATCTCAAAGTATTCTGCCGAGGTCAGAAGCGAAAAGGAGATAGCATTTTCTCTTAATCCTACTGCAAGAGATATGGGAGCGGATGTGTATGCGCATTGGGTAGACAGTGAAAAGCCGGAAGATCAGCTTGATCAGAATAAAAGCGAAGCGACGAAAGCAACTGCTCGATTCCTTTCTGATCCCCGTCTCGGAGAAACGTGGAAACTTTATCAGAATAAACCGGTCAGTAAAGCCATGTTTGAAAAGTACTATCAGGCTTGCCTGTCTAAAGTGATGGCTGATGCAGAGGAAAAAGAAGATTATCGGATGGAAGGATATACCCTGCAGCATTTCAGAATGGTTTATGCAGGTCTTATGGCGCTCGGCTTAATGCGCTTTCATGAAATATACCGCAATCAGTTACCGGTGAAAAAAGTAGACACTTTTGACTCCACTCGTCCGATTGTCTACGGTACCACGCAGTGGTTGGTGTCATACTTGTCTCGCTCATTGAAAATTGACGAAAACGAGATAACGTATATCTTAAGGGATTTGACATACGATGCAGATTTTCACAAAAATCGGATTACAATCATACAGCCTTTATTTGTTTTTGAAAAGTTTTTCTTTTATTCTCCGACAATTGTATATCTCAGCATGCAACAGGATAAGTTGTTTTTCTTATATAAAGCGAAAGACGAATATAGGCCTTTGATTTCACGTATTGCGAAAGACAGAGAAAGAATTATGACTGTTGCCCTAAAGTCAAATATTGAAGGTAACAGCAATCTGAAATGCATAGAAAATTACAAGATAATCGAAGACGGAAAAATACTTGCTGAATTTGATCTGATTATTTTCGATCAGCTATCGAATAAGCTTTTGTTGACAGAACTGAAATGGTTTTATAAAGCCGATGGAGAAGCCGGACATACCGCTGTCGATCTCAAAATTCAACAAGCCGTTAAGCTTCGACAAAATCGTGAACAAATAGCAAGAAAATACTTATTGAGAATTATGGAAGAAGCCTTTTCTGAAAACAGAAATCAGGAATTGCCGGAAGTGATGTCCTGCATTGTGTCGAAAAACTATTCCGGTAGCGCTTTTTTAGATGATCAACTTCCTATTTTTGACCAATTTTTATTTCTCCAAGAAATGAAGAAAACCCGGTATTGCTTAAATGATTTTTTTGCCGATGTTAAGTCAAAAAGATATCTGCCCGGCATTGCGGATATGGGCGTTCAACTCACTCAGGTTCCCATTGAATACGCAGGCATCAAAGTATGGATTCCCGGATATAAAAACCTTGCAGCGGCTACTAATAATGGATAAGAATAACCGCTGCAAGGTCAGGCATTATTTTAGTATTTTCAATAATCCCAACAACAATGCTCCGACATCCTCTGTCGGGGCATTTTCTGCGAGGAGGCGATTACGCCATTCCACAAGCGCGTTGATAAGCAGGCGAAGCTCAAAAGAATCCAGTTTCAGCTTGATTTTACGCTCTGTCATTTGTAAATTACCTCCCGGAGGACCATTTCTTCGGCATCATGCTTTGCAGCATTCATCTCCTGCACCCAACGGAGCGGGTCTGTGGCTTTCAGAGACTCTGTAATGCCTCTATCGGCTCTCAGACGGTCAAGGACAAGGGCAACCTCTGTCCGCGCCTCTGCATCGATTTTGGCAAGTTCTGCGGCAAGTGTGCCGCTTGTCAGCAGAGAAGTATAGGTTTCTCTGCGATGCCGCTTTAGGTATGCAAGGTACAACTGCCCGTATTTCCCGCTTGCAGTCGTTTTCTGTTCCGGCAGGGTAAGGTTGGGATACAGGATATCGTTCTTTTTACTGTATGTAATTTTGTTTTTCATAATCAGTCTCCTTTATTTTCCGAAAACGCGGTCGAAGGTATCGGCGGCGAGCCGGTCGGTTTCGGTGATGGCGTGTACATAGATATTGGTTGTGTCAATATCGCTGTGCCCCAACCGCATGGAAACGGTTTTGATGTCGCATCCATTGGCAAGAAGCATGGTTGCGCTGGTATGCCGCAGACCGTGAAATTTCAGGTGCCGTATGCCGTGCCGCTTGAGAAAGTGGTCGAACTGCTTGGTCGGTGTCTGCGGATTCATCACATGACCGTCGAGTTCTGTGAAAATCCATCCGTCCGAATTCCATCCGGCACCCATCATAGCGGCGTATTTGTTTTGATTCTCCCGGTAGGTGCGGAGTGTTTCCAACAGTCGTTCGGGAATCACCATATCCCGTTTGCTGTTTTTGGTCTTCGGCTCTTTTTCAAACGCCTTGCCGCTCTTTGGCTTGTAAATGCTGCGGCGTACATAAAGCCTGTGTGCATCAAAATCAATGTCCGACCACCTCAGACCGACAATTTCTCCGCGACGGCAACCGGTAAACAGGGCAAGTTCCACGAGCAACTTGATGTTGACCGATTCTTCCTCCAAGGCTTCAAGCATCTGCCTGACCTCGTCGGCGGAGTACACTTCTACCTCTTTTCGGTCGTTTTTCGGAAAGACCAACCGTCTGGAAGCGCTGATGTCATTGTCGATGTATTCCATTTTGTAGGCAAGGGACAAAATGGAGCGAAACACCGTCGCATAGCGTTTTACCGTTGCTGCAGCCATTTGTTCGCCGGGGTGATGAATATCCTGCCTGCCCTTTGCAATGACAAACTGGATATAGTCCTGTACATGACGGACACGGAATTCTTCCAGTCGCATCATGCCGTAAGTCGGAATCAGATGTGTTTGAATGATCTGACGATAGAAGGCCAGTGTACCTGGGGCTATCTCGCTTGCCTTGATCTCCAAAAATTTTTCGCAGAAATCCCGAAACAGCGTTTTGCCTGGAGAGTTTGGTGCGATTTTCCGCCCGCTTGCATCCAGAATTTCGCCGTTCAAAATCTGCACCTGAAGTTTTTCAATAAAAAGGTTCATTTCTTTCTGAAGCGAAAGATAACTGAGTGTCGGCTTCGATGGAGTAAAGGTACGGGAGACGGTGACGGGCTTGCCCCGATCATCCTTACCTGCCGAAATGCGAATGAGATAGGTTCCGTTTGGTTTTCTGACGATGTTTGCCATTTTGTTTTCCTCCTTTTGATGGCTCACAATTTTGATTTGGAGAGACAAAAAGCGGCGCATGAGAGAAAACTTTAAACCTGCAGCCTCTACCATGGGAGTTCTGTAAAATTGGCAACATATGTACCAAAATATGCACCAACCGGAGTTTTGGGCGTTTGGTGCAGAAAAATACAGAACAGATCCGCCCCGAAATTCAGAGCAGATCTGCTTCAAAAATGCGAGAAAACGAGAGAAAAACGGCGAAAAACAAAGAAAAACGGAGATCTTACGATCTCCGTTTTT
>CAVGEJ010000147.1:0-5947 GCA_963628215.1 Eubacterium sp. CAG:180 | reverse complement strand
CAAGGGATCAGCGCATGATTCCGTCCCTGATGACGCTTTGCCATACGGCGGAAAGCAAGGAACAGTTGGATGCCGACACCGAATCCATTCGGCAATGCGCAAGAAAGCATCTCTGCTCGATGAATGTCCTGCGGTGGCAGCAGTTGGAGGGGCTGAATACCGTTTTGCCTTACGGCGTTCCGAAGTTCTCCATCCGCAGAACCCTGACGACCGAAGCCCTTGCGGTGTTCATGCCGTTCCGGGTACAGGAAATCTGCCACAGGAACGGGATTTATTTTGCAAACAACGCCATCAGCAAGAACCTGATGACGGTCAACCGCGCGGAACTGCAAAACGGGAATGCCTTTATCTGCGGTATCTCCGGATCGGGCAAATCCCTGCTTGCCAAGCAGGAGGCGATCAGCCTGTATCTGTCCGATCCGAACGCAGATATTCTCATCATTGATCCGGAGCGGGAGTACGGGAAAATTTGCGATGCCCTCGGTGGGGAGACAATCACCGTTTCCGCCGCAAGCCCGCACCATATCAACGCTTTGGATATGAGCCGTTCCTACGGGGACGAGTCCAATCCGGTGACGCTGAAATCCGAATTTCTCTGTTCCCTTTGTGAAGAAGCGGCGGGGAAACTGACGGCAGGGCAGAAGTCTGTCATTGACCGTTGCACCGCAAGCGTGTACAGGGAGTATCTTTACAGCGGATGTACGGGAAAAGTCCCAACGCTGAAAGACTTCTATGAGGTCCTCAAAGCCCAACCGGAACCCGAGGCGCAGAGCGTGGCACTTTCGATGGAACTGTTTATCAGCGGAACGCTCAACACCTTTGCAAAGGAAACCAATGTGGACACGCAGAACCGATTTCTTTGCTACGACATTCACGATCTCGGCAAAACGCTGATGCCCATCGGGATGTTGGTGGTGCTGGATAGTATTCTGAATCGGATTACGGCGAATCGGGAAAACGGGCGAAAGACCTATGTTTTTCTTGACGAAATCTATCTGCTGTTCCGTCACGAATACGCCGCCAACTTCCTGTTTACGCTCTGGAAGCGCGCTCGTAAGTACGGGGCGTTTATCACCGGTATCACGCAGAATGTGGAGGATATGCTCCAGTCGCATACAGCGAGAACAATGCTTGCCAATTCCGAGTTAGTGGTGATGCTCAATCAGGCGGCGACCGACAGAGCGGAGCTTGCGGCACTGATGGGCATCTCGGACGCGCAGATGTCGTATATCACCAATGCGAAAGCCGGACACGGGCTTGTCAGAATCGGCGGCGCATTGGTGCCGTTTGTAAACAGGATGAAGAAGGGGACGGAGTTGTACCGGCTTTGCACCACGAAGCCTGGGGAGTGCTGATTCTGTAAAAATAACAAAAGCGGCAGCAATGCCGCTTTTTTGACGGAGAAAGGATATGAGCAAAACAAAATATTATGTGGTATCGCTGTCAGGCGGAAAGGATTCCACTGCTATGCTATTGCGGTTGTTGGAGGAGCAACGACCGGTTGACCGGATTCTGTTTTGTGATACCGGTCTGGAGTTCCCGCAAATGTATGAACATCTGAACAAACTGGAGCGATATATCGGAAGACCCATTACAAGGTTGAAAGCGGAACACAGCTTTGAATACTATTTCTCGGAATATCTGCCGAAACGAAGAAATCCCGCATTACAGCAATACAAGGGGAATAGCTGGGCAGGACCGAGAAATCGGTGGTGTACGGGGCTTTTGAAAACGAAGGTTGTGAGCGCCTATCTGAAGGAACTGAAACGAAACTATGAGGTGGTCGAATATATCGGAATTGCCGCAGATGAACCGAAGCGGGTCAGGCAAGCGTGCTATCCGCTTGTGGAGTGGGGCATGACGGAAAAGGACTGCCTCGATTATTGTTATGCGCACGGCTTTGATTGGGGCGGCTTGTATCAGATTTTTCACCGCGTGTCCTGTTGGTGCTGTCCGCTGCAATCCTTATCTGAATTGCGAAAGCTGTATGCGCATTTCCCTGAATTATGGTATCGGTTAAAGGCATGGGACGAGAGCACATGGCGGCAATTCCGGGCGGATTATTCCGTAAAAGAACTGGAAATCCGGTTTGCGTTGGAAAAGGAATGGGAGACGGAAGGAAAAGGCATTCGGAACCGTGCATTTTATAATGCTTTACGCACACGGCTGTCCGGTTGCAAGAAGGTGGAAGGATGAAGATCAAGACAAGGGATGCCTTGCGCGGGACGGTTCGGACGCTTGACCGAACCGTGAAAGCGACCGGCAGGGGAGCAGGGGAGGCACAGCGACAGGCAAGTGAGGCGGCACAGTCCGACAGCCGGAGCGAGAAAGAATACGCCGGCAATCAGGTGCAGAACACCGAGAGAACCGCCGTAAGAGCCACTGTTTACGGAGTAGACCGCTTCGGGAGATGGGGAATGCGACAGACGGGGAAGAATATCCGGAATTTCAGGAATCGAAAAATGAAGGTCAGGTCGGCAAAAGTGAAACGATTGACCGCCCGGACAAGAACAGCATTACAAACTTCAAGGAAAGCGGTCAAGGGAACTGTGAAGGCGACAAAAGCAACGGCAAAAGGTACACGAAGGGCAATACAGGTGGTAAAAGCGGCTGCCAAGGCGACCGTAAAATTCGCAAAAGTAGCGGCAAAAGCGATTGTTGCGGCGGTGAAAGCAACTGTAGCGGCAGTAAAAGGAATTGTTGCTGCCATTGCCGCCGGAGGATGGGTTGCGGTTGTTGTGGTTCTTTTGATATGCGCTGTCGGATTGGTATTCGGAGGCGTGTATAGTTATGTATCATACAACGAAGTGGATTCAGGACGCTCCTTGTATCAATTGGTATCCGTTGCCGAAAGCGAGTATTATGACGAGATCGAACGGTTGAAATCGGAGTATGCGTATGATCTGTGTGATACAACCGGAAGCTGTATTGACCGTCAACTGGCGGTGGTCGCATATCTTGTAGAACGCAATTTGATCGGTCAGGATTTTGTATTTGACGATGCGCGAAGTGAGGACTTCAAGCAGTTTTATCGGTTGTTGCACAAATCGACTCTGTATTCGGAAACCGTGTTGCAAACGGAGACTGTATGGGAACAGCAGGAGGACGGAACACTTGTGCCAGTCGAGAGGAAAGTGGAGAAAACCAAGCTGTATGTAAACATTACTTCGCTAAATGCGGAGCAGATTGCCGATTGCTTTGATTTTAACGATGGCGAAAAGAGGTGTTTTGAAGGGTTGTTACAAGTAGATTTTGAATATGGAGTGTATCAGCATTAAAAATTGGATTCCGCAAATAGGTTTTGATAGTCTATTTGCGGATTTTTTACTTTTTATTAGGAAAGTACTTGAAATAACAGGAAAGATATGGTATAATTTAAATAAATTAGAAACTGACGATAAAAGCGTAGCATATTGGAAAATCAGTAATTAGAAAGGGGACACAATGGCAACTACAGTAAATAATGCATTTTCGAATTTTATGACAGATAGCGTTAATCTGGATAAAGATGTCGTAACAAAGGCCAGAGATAGCAGAGACAATCTATTGTCAAACATATCAGAGTTCGGTAACTCGGATGGTTTCTTTGATTTGTGTCAAAATTTCAATGTTCATTTTGGATCCTTTTCTCGAAAAACAAAATGTCGAGAACTCGATGATATTGATTTAATGATTGGAATATCCGCTAACGGAGCTACATATAACTCCAGCGATCCATGGGATAATGTACATATAACGCCAAGTATAACCGATTCTGCTCAAAGAGCGTGCCTAAATTTCGATGGTACTCTAAACAGTACGAAAGTTATTAACAAGTTCAAAAATAAACTTGTGGAAGTCCGCGAATATTCTCGTTCAGATATACATAAAAGCGGTGAAGCCGTTGTACTTAATTTAACATCCAAAGTTTGGTCATTTGACATAGTTCCATGTTTTTATACCGTTGTAGAGAGTAACGGACGTTCCTATTATCTCATTCCCAATGGCAAAGGAAACTGGAAAAAACCGATCCTACAATCGATAAAGACCATATATTAAACACCAACAAAGAAAAAGACGGACGTGTTCTGGAGTTAATCAGAATCTGTAAGAAATGGAACAAGGTAAAGAATGTTAAAACTTTGCCGTCGTATCTTTTGGAAACAATGATTATTAATCATTGTGATGAGGAGAAAGAACTTAATCAATGGATAGATATACGATTCAAAAATGCCCTAAAATATATTGGTAATCATATATTATCCTCTGTTTACGATATGAAAGATATTCAAGGAAATATAAATACACTCGATATATTAGATAGATATACCTTGAAAAGTAAAGCCCAATCAGATTATGAGAAAGCTTGCGAAGCTATAAAATATGAAACCGATGAAAAAGATCACAAAAAATCAATAAACAAATGGCGCGAAATCTTAGGAGGAGACTTCCCAACTTATGGATAAGAGCATTTACGAAAAGCAAAGTGACCCTTTGATTATACAATGCCTTTTTGCTCAGCGCAAAAAATATTCTCAGGCTAAAGTTGTAGCTGGTTTGTATTTTTTCTTCTGTGTTGTTGCAGCATGTGTATTCTCGGTACTAAAATCAATAGTCCACATTGAATTTATTACAGGGCTATCAATAGGGCTATCTTTTGCAACTTTTTTTGCTGCATCTTCAATAAACAACTGCATTGCAAAAATAAGAACGGAGGCAGCGGAAATCCAGCAGTATATTGATACCACATTATATTCCAGCAATCAATATTCGCATTTGAATAAGAAATGGAGCTGTCCTATTACCAAAGATCGTGTAATCGAATTTGTCAGTAAATATCCCCAAAGCGGATTTACTGACAATGATAAATGGTATGAAGATTATTCGACCTACGATTATAGTAAACAGATTCTTCTCTGCCAAAAAGAAAATCTCCGGTGGGACAATGATTTGCGAAAAAAATATGCCACTACATATAAGGTGATTATGCGCGTGATCATTGCATCAATTTTTGTGGCGGCAGTTATTATCAATCCATCAATTTTGAATTTTCTTAGTATAGCCCTTTGGTGTCTGCCTTTTATTAAATATTTGCGGTCGTTTAATAAGCAAATGGAGGAAGATTACAATAGAATAACCAAACTAAAAAATGCAGCGGATAATCTTTTAAATAATTTTGGGTTGATTTTGGATGGGGACAAGTTGATTCAAAAAGAAATCGAATTGCAAAACGGAATTTTTGAGCACAGAAAGCAAGCGGTGTTAATTCCAAATTTCTTTTATAAGCTGTGTCGATCCAAGCAACAAAAAAACGAAGAAAAAATTGCCGAAAGCTATAAAGGTAGGCACTGAATAAGTACACAAAGAAAAACATGAATTGAACCCATCCGGCGCAGAGAAGTGCCAGAAGGATATTTTAATACTGAAAAATCCGAATATAGCCGCAACCAAAACAGCGGTTGCGGCTATCAAGGGAATCACCGCCGCCATCGTTGCGGGCGGGTGGATTGTTGTAGTGGTCATCCTTCTCCTGTGCGCGGTCGGTATGGCAGTGGGGCAGATGGCAGGGGCGGATTTTTCAGGTGCTGAACTGCCGCAAACTATGGATGACCGAGCGTTGATTTCAATATAATAGACACAATTGAAATATTATTTTGTAGAATCATTTTGGTTTTATATATGTGGGAAAGAACTTTTTATCTATAGAGAGAAAGATGTGGTTTACACAGGGATTGTGCAAGGTAACTATATAGAACTCGCAAAAATTGTAACAACTGTCAATTGATTTTTTTGCAAAATATGGTATAATTTTTATTACAGATTGCATTAACGATAACGCAATGATGTAATGAAAAAGTTGCAAAAAAAAACGAAAATCCACTTGACAAGGAGGGGCGGGTCGTGTATAATGCCTTGACAGACAGACAGACAGACAGACAGACAGACAGACAGACAGACAGACAGACAG
>CAVGEJ010000146.1:0-6024 GCA_963628215.1 Eubacterium sp. CAG:180 | reverse complement strand
AGGGTAGGGAGACCCCTCCGAAAGGGGTCTCCCTGCGCCTCCAAGGTCTTCCCCTACCCTCTCATCAATCCAACCAACACAGAGACCATTTTTTGCATGGACTCTACGGGGATGAACTCGTGAACGCCGTGGAAGTTCGCACCGCCCGTGCAGAGATTCGGACAGGGCAAACCCATAAAGGAGAGCCGAGCACCGTCCGTGCCGCCGCGGATCGGGACTAAAATCGGCTCGATCCCCTCCGCCCGCATCGCCGCCTCCGCGTTGGCAATCAACTCGGGATGCGGCAGAATCTGCTCCTTCATGTTGTAGTAACTGTCGCGAACCGTCAGAACAAAACTCCCCTCGCCCCAAACCGCGTTTTCATACGCCGTCAAGCGTGCAAGGAATACCTTCCGCGCCTCAAACGACGCGCGGTCGTGGTCACGGATCAACAGATCGGCGCTCGCCGAAGTCTCGTTCCCCGTGATGTCGTGAACGTGATAGAACCCCTCGTAGCCCTCCGTGTGCGCGGGCGTTTCCGCCGCGGGAAGCCCGTGAAGCCATTCGCAAAGCATCAGCGCCGCGTTCTTCATCTTGTTCTTCGCACTGCCCGGATGAATGTTCACCCCGTGAACCTCAATCCGCGCAGACGCCGCGTTGAAGTTCTCGTATTCAATCTCGCCCAACTCGCCGCCGTCCACCGTGTAGGCAACCGCCGCGCCGAACTTCTTCACGTCAAAGTGATCCGCGCCGCAACCGATCTCTTCGTCGGGCGTGAACCCGATCGCAATCCGCCCGTGCGGAATCTCGGGATGCGCCAGCAGATACTCGCAGGCGGTCATGATCTCCGCCACGCCCGCCTTGTCGTCCGCGCCAAGCAACGTCGTTCCGTCGGTCACAACCAGATGCTGTCCCTCGTAGCGGGAAAGGAACGGGAAGGTCGCAAGCGAAATCACTTCCCCGTTGCCCAGTTCCACATCGCCGCCGTGATACTCCACCACGCGCGGGTGAATGTCCTTGCCCGACGCGTCGGGCGAGGTGTCCATATGCGAAATGAAGCCGAGGACAGGCGCGTCCTCCATCCCCTTCGTTGCGGGAAGCCAGCCCATGACATACCCGTTTTCGTCCATCGAAGCGCCGCAAAGCCCCAAACGCTTCATCTCTTCAACCAGATGCGCGCCGAGAACCTTCTGCCCCGCCGTGCTCGGAACTGTATCCGAGTGCTCGTCCGACTTGGTGTCGAACGAAACGTAATCCAGAAAACGCTCTAAAACTTCCATCTTATGCCTCGCATCAGAACGCCCACGTGCCGTTTTCGAAAAGCTTGACCCGCTTGCCGTCCCGCGTAACGCCCGTAATCGAGAGGTCGCGCGTGCCGATCATGAAGTCCACATGGATCATCGAATCGTTGATGCCCATGTCGTAAAGTTCCTTCGTCGTGTAGTTCTCGTAGCCCTTGATGACGTTCGTAAAGCCGTGACCGAGCGCCAGATGGCAGGCGGCGTTCTCGTCAAACAGCGTGTTGTAGAAGAGCACGCCCGTCTGGTTGATGGGACTTTCAAACGGCACGAGCGCGCACTCGCCGAGATACGCCGCGCCTTCGTCCATGCCGATCATCTCGCGGAGCAGATCCTCGCCCTTTTCGGCGTGTACCTCCACCGCCTTGCCGCCTTCAAAGCGAACCGAGAAGTTCTCAATCAGTTCCCCGTTGTAGGAAAGCGGCTTGGAAGCGTAGACGATACCCTCCGCCACGCCCTTCTTCGGCGAGGTGAACACCTCTTCGGAGGGCATATTCGGGTTGTAGAACAGCCCCTCTTTGCCCAGAAGTTCCTCCGCGCCGCCCATAAAGAGCGCATTTTCCAGAAGTCCCACCTTGAAATCCGTCCCGTTCGAGGACTTGTACTCCAGAGAAGCCAGTCCGAGACCGTTGAGATAATCGCAACGTGCGTGCAGGTCGCGGTTGTGTTCCTCCCATGCGGCAACGGGGTCGTTGTCCTCGGTCACGCGAACCGTGTAGAGAATCTGCTCCCAGAGTTTTTCCATCGCGCGGGTGCGGCTCTCGCCCGGGAACACCTTCTTCGCCCACGCCGCGCCCGGAATAGCGGCAATGCACCACTGGTACTTGTTTTCCATCTCCTCGCGGAAGGGCTTGATGATCTTGAACCGCGCCTGCGCGGACTTCGCGCGCTTGGACTGGTTGATGCCCTTGAGCCCATCGGGATCGTCGGATTCGAGATAAATGCGGACAGGCAGCGTCTCCACCTGATGCTTCAGCTTTTCAACCTCCCAGTTCTCCACCTTGGAAAGCGTGGCAACCGAGCAGGACTTGAGGTTGAGTTTGGTCAGCGGCTGATAGGTCCAGTCCACAACGACCTTTCTCGCGCCGCACTTGTAGCATTCCTCCGCGACCATGCGGGCGAATTCGGGCTGTTCGACCGACGCCATGATAATGACATCCTGTCCCTTCTGAACCTTACCGCCTTCTGCGGCGATCAGGCGTGCATACTTTCTGAGAATCGTTTTTTTCATACGTTGTTTCCTCCGTCGGGTCGAGCCGACTGACTTTCTATGATAAGATGATAGTATTATTATACCGCCACAGGAACGATTTGTCAATCACCGCGCCGCAAAAAATGCGAAAAAGCGAAAAAAGAGCGGAAAAGTCTTGACACGCAGGCGGATTTGTGGTATACTATTCGGGTACAAATCCATAAATTGGGGTGTAGCCAAGCGGTAAGGCACCAGACTTTGACTCTGGCACTCGTCGGTCCGAATCCGGCCACCCCAGCCATGATGACAAGTCAATTTAGATCCGGACGAGAAAAAACGAGAAAACGGGAGATTTCGAGAGATTTCTCCCGTTTTTTCGACCCTGCATTTTTTCGGAGTTTCATAGATCCCTTTTGCCCTTTTCGATGCTGTGTCCGGACTTGGACTCACGAAAAGGGCTATTTTGCGTCTTCCCGAAAGCAATCGGTTCTGTGGCTGGATTCGGACTTGCGAAAGCAGAGCCTGACAGTGCGAAAAATCCGCCACTTCAAAAAATGTTTACAAACACATTTGATCCCTCCTCAAATTGTCTGGATTTGAACTCACGAAATTAGGCAAACGGCAATCCGATATATTTCTGTCTTGCGACAGATAAAAACAAAAATGATCTCCTACCCTATTGTTTGGATTTGAACCCGCGAAAGTGCTAAAATTGATTGTTATCAGTTTGTTTTCTGGACTTTCCGCCATTGTTGTGGTATGGTGTGTGGTTACAGGAGGCGATGAAAATGAAAAAAATGATCGATGAATTATGGGACGGCGAGATCAGTCCGCAAGACAACCTGATTTCAGATAATCAGGAATACCGTGAACTGCAACATAGGCAATCCCAAAACAAAGCCGAATTGCTCGAAGTCCTTTCGGGTGAGCAGAAAGAACTGCTTGAAAAGTTCTGCGCCACAGAAATCGAGCTGAACGGCATCTCAGAACGCGAAGCCTTTACTGCCGGATTCAAAATCGCCATGCGGTTGGCGGCAGAGGCATTCTATGAACCAGAGAACGAGTGAAGAACGACCGCCAAAATCGTTGCCGCAAACGTTTGCACGATATTTTTATAAAAAGTCAATTTCATAGCGATTGAAGGCGAGTCGCTTTAGAATTAACAAGTTTTGTCTATAAGTGGTGACAAAACACCTTGACAACCAAGGCATGATAGGATATAATAATGCGATTTGGTGAATAGGTACCAAATGGGCGGATTGGGATAATTAATTTGGAGGTAGATAGTATGCATGATTTTTGTTATATATCAAAAAAAGATGCTGCCAAAGTAAAAGCGGAGTTGTTAGACATTATCCACGAAGTACAGAATATTGTTAGAGACAAATTCACTTTTCAATTCACCTTTATAGGTAGTTCAAGTAGGAATATGATTACATATGATAGGAAATCAAACATCGGTTTTGATTTCGATGTCAACATTGAAGTTAATGATGCTGCTGAAAACTACAAGCCAAAGGAAATCCGAACAATTATCCGAAAGGCATTGGATAGGGTTGCAAGGCAGCATGGCTATGATTATTGCGAAGACTCCACTCGTGTACTCACAATAAAAAAGAAGGATAGACAAAACTCAAGGATTATTTACAGTTGCGATTTTGCAATCGTCAACAATTGCAATAGTGGAAAACAGCAGTATATCCGATACAACAAGGATCATCAAACTTATACTTGGGAAAACCAAGGTGTCGGTTTTGAGACTTTGTCAGACAAGATTAATTGGTTGAACAAAAACGGGTACTGGGGAGATCTACGGGACTATTACATAGAAAAGAAAAATGGAAATAGCAACCCGCAAAAGCACTCTCGGTCGATATATGCCGAAGCGATAACTGAAATGTGTCAAAAGCATGGATATTTCAAAGAATAAACTGCAAAAAATCAAACCGTACTCAAATTGAGTGCAGTTTTTTCGTGCAGAATACATAGCCAAACGCAACTCAGCCAAGCGCTGACTTTGTTTTACGATACATAAGCTCGTTTACAAGCATAGCTCTGTAAGCCCGAAAGATCGCGGTTGCTTGCCAGCTCCTGCTTCGCCAAGGGGGGAAGTGCATTCTCACTATGCATCTGAAGGCTAACACAGATTAATCATATAAATTGAACTGTCAAGCCATGATGATGTAAAAAACGCTCTCCCAGTGCCACTTGCACGGCCAAATAGAGCCACCCTAACGGAGAGGTGAGCCACCCACCTCAAACATGGTATAATGTAGTCGGCGTACGAAAGTGCGACTACAAAATACCGGAGGTACACCAACATGGTGAACTACACAGAGATCTTGCGGTTGGCTGCAGAAGGTCAAAGCCAACGGCAGATTGCGGTGAGCGTGAAGAGCTAAGTATGCATTGACGGAAATATTGGTCTGCGGTGATTGCGGTCGTCCGTACAGACGATGTACCTGGACTCATCACGATAAAAAGAAAATCGTGTGGCGATGCACCACACGATTGGATTACGGAACAAGCAAATGCTCGGACTCCCCCACCCTTGAAGAAGGTCTCATTCACAGCGCAATATTGAAAGGGCTGTCAGGACTCATCGAAAACAAAAACGAGGTCAAAGATGAACTGAAAGCTGCACTCGGAAATGTGATTGTAGATGCCGGAACCGATATCTGCATCCAAAACCTTGAGGCACAGATCAAAGAGCAAGAAAACGACATGATGAAGGTCGTTAAAATCTGTGCGGAACGAGGATCTCAAAAAGGATTTGAGGACGAGTTCAAACGCATCAACGACAATATCAGTGATCTTAGAAGAATCATAGAAGTCGAAAAAACGAAAATCCGACCGTCGTTCGATATCGACAGTCGTCTCGAGAGATTATTCGAGCAAATCGCAAATGCGAGCGCGGACTTGTCCTGCTTCGAAGACAGTATAATCCGTCAATTGATTGCTCAGATAAGGGTGGAAAGTCAAGAAAAGCTCACGATCATCCTGCATAACGGATTTAGATTTGCGGTCACCATCTAAAATAAGGCAAAGCTCAAGGATGCCAGTCCTTGGCTTTTTCTTTTGGCGGGAAACCGCCGTACATATAAAGAACAAGTAGATTCTTTTGTTTTAGTTTCCAGTGATTCTGACTTTTGGGGGCTGATTGAAGAACTTTCGGGTGCTCGGTTTGTTGTGATGATAGAACACAAAAAGGCAAGTCCGGAGTTAAAAAGAGTTCTTGAAGAAAACAGTATTTTTTATTGCTATACAGATGACTTCTACACTGGAATGGAAGATGCCCTGAAAAGACAAGCACTGTTTGCAGAACTCAGCTCCATTCTTGATTCGAAGCAGTTCAATGCACTGGGAATTCTCGATGAGGTACTGATTTCCACAAGAATTGATATGGATCAAGCGGAAAAGCAGCGATTCTATGAAAAACATCTTAAAAATATGCAGTTGCGTATTTCGAAAGATGGGAACGTTAGAATTGAACTAAAATATTAAATATAAATTAATCCATCAAGGAGAAAGACAATGTTTTTAGAATCGAAAACC
>CAVGEJ010000145.1:0-6027 GCA_963628215.1 Eubacterium sp. CAG:180 | reverse complement strand
CCATCGTTGCGCTCATCGCCGGAGGTAACGTTTTGCTGGAGGGCGTGCCCGGCGTCGGAAAGACCCGTCTTGTGAGGACGCTCAGCCGCGTTTTCAACCTTCCGTTCTCCCGGATTCAGTTCACCCCCGACCTGATGCCCGCCGACGTGACGGGCACCAATATCATCACCAAGGATGAGAAGGGCAACTCCGTTTTCCGCTTCGAGCCCGGCCCGATTTTTGCCAACCTGGTTCTGGCGGACGAAATCAACCGTGCAACGCCGAAGACCCAGTCCGCGCTGCTGGAAGCCATGCAGGAGCACACGGTAACGGTCATGGGCGTTTCCAGAAAAATGAATGAGCCGTTCTTCGTCCTGGCAACCCAGAACCCGATTGAGCAGGACGGCACCTATCCGCTGCCGGAAGCACAGATGGACCGTTTCATGTTCAAACTGGTGGTGCATAATCCGTCCCTGAACGAACTGAAGGGGATTGTAACCATGACGCAGAAGACGATGGGCGAGGTTGCAAATGAGGCGTGCAACGCAGCGCAGCTTCTGGAAATGCGGGAGACCGCAAATCAGATTCCCGTAGCGGATGAAGTGCTGGATTTCGCAATGACGCTGATTTCTGCGACGCATCCGGACAGTGAGTGCGCGTCCGAGGCGGCAAAGAAATATGTGCGTCTCGGTTCCTCTCCGCGTGGAGGTCAGGCATTGATTTCGGCAGCAAAGGTGAAGGCGCTGATGAACGGCAGATTCAACGTTTCCTACTCCGATATCGCTTCTCTGGCATATCCGGTGCTTCGCCACCGTATGAAGATGAACTTCGAGGCAATTGCGGAACGGGTTTCCCCCGACGAAGTCATCGGTATGATTCTTACCGAAGTGGCAAAGAAGTGCAATGTTCGTCTCGGAAATGAAGTTCCGAGTGCAAACCGTGCAGGAACCAATAAGAAAAACAAATGAAAGAATCCTACTTAAACGACGAGTTTTTCAGTCGGTTGGAGACACTTGCGTTTAATCTGCGCAAGGATCTCGGCGGATTCTTTGGCGGCAAGCATCTGGTGAGCACCTACGGACAAACCGTGGAGTTTGCGGATTACCGAGAGTATATGCTGGGCGACGATATCCGCCGGATCGACTGGAATCTGTACAGCCGTTTTGAGAAATACTTTATCAAGCTGTTTACCGATGAGCGGCAGATGCACGTGCAGATTTATCTGGACTGCTCCGGCTCGATGGGAAAAGTGAATCCCCGGAAGGGCGCGTACGCCGTTGCTGTTGCCGCGGCAATCGGATACCTTGCCATCCATAACATGGACAAGGTGTCCTATCACCTTGTCAGGGGGGATCGGGCGGAAAATCCGTTCGGCACCATCGTTGGAAAAAATGCTTTTTTCCGTGCAATGAATACGCTGGATCAGACGGAGTTTGCGGATGAGGCGGAGATTTCTTCTGCCATTGTCAGTACGCCGGATATGGGCACCGGGGATGGGATGACCGTAATTATCTCCGATTTCTATTCGGACAGCGACTGGAAAAAAGGCGTGGATTATTTGGTGTATAAGAAAAAGCAGGTGCTCTTGATTCAGGTACACTCCCCGGACGAGCTGGATCCGTCTTATACCGACCGGGTCAACCTGATTGATTCGGAGTCCACCGACCTGGCGGACGCAAGAAATATGAAGATCAGGATCAATAAATCCATGCAGCAGGCATTTAAGGAAGCAGTAACGGCTTTCTATGACGACATTCAGGATTTCTGCAGGCGCAGAGACGCGGGATTTATATCTTTGGATTGTGAAGAGCCGATTGAAAAAGCGCTGTTCTCCGAACTGCTGAAAAGAGGTACCGTGTCGTGAACGTGAAATTTCTCATTCCGTTAGGGCTTCTCGGCTTGCTTGGAATTGTCGCTTTGATTCTCATTTACATTATCAAGCCGAATTTCCAGCAAAAGCTGCTCTCCAGTACCTTCCTCTGGAGGCTGAGTCTGAAATTTAAAAAGAAGAAAATCCCGCTCAGCAGACTCCGCAACATTCTGCTGATTGCGTGTCAGGTGCTGATTATTACCGCCATTGCGGCAATTCTCGCAAAAACAATCCATGTCCTCCAGGAGAAGGTTACGCAGCCGGAAGTGGTGCTCGTCATCGATTCCTCCGCCAGTATGCGCGCCGGAACCGAAGCGTCCACGCGCTATGAGCGCGCGGTTGAGGCGGCGGTCAAGCAGGCGGGGGAGACCTTTGATCGGGACGGAATTGTTTCCGTGATTCTTGCGGGAAACGATAACCGGTTTCTGGTAGAGAGAGCCTATGCGGACAGCCGGGACAAAGTCGTCGGAGATTTGAGAGCCCTGTTGGACGGGGAAACCGAGTGCACCTACTCTTCTTCGGATCTTTCCTCTGCTGTTGCGCTTTCCGACCGGATTCTCAGCATCAATCCGTCGGCAAAAACGTATGTTTACACCGACAAAAATTATGCGCAGGCAAACAACGTGGAACTGGTCAACGTTGCCGATCGGTCCGAATGGAATGCAGCCATTCTCAGTGCAACCGCTGATTTTGAAGATAACTATTACACCTTCCGGATTGAGGTCGTCTGCTATGGAAGGGATCTTGACCTTGGCGTCAATCTGGAGGTTTTCGGCGTGAATGCCGCAAGCAGCGATGACACCACTGCGGGAAATCTTTCCATGGAGGAGAGCGTTCCCTGCGCTTCCGATCAGGTGTATACCCTGATTTTCAAGTACTTCCCGGATGAAAACTATACGGACGCGGTGGAAGCGTATGAAAAGACTCTGCCGGAGAACGCGGTCTTCCATCTGCTCGGCTCCGGAGAGGGGATTACTTCCTACCAGTCCGTACATATCAGTCTTTCGGTGAACGGAGACGCCGTGGAGGACTCCGTTTCTTTGGACAACAGCTTCGATATTTATGACGGACTGAAGGAACGGATCCGGATTCAGTATTGCAGCTCCGGACAGGATCCGCTGTCCGGTGAGAAGCTGGGGCCGAACGTGTTCTTCCAGGAGGTTCTTGCGGCTTTGAAGAAGAACTACGAGGCAAAGTGGGATTTTGACATTACCGAAGTCAAGCGCGGTCAGACACCTGCCTTGGAAGGGTACGATTTCTACATCTTTGAGCATTCAATGCCGGAGAAGCTGCCCACAGACGGCGTCATCCTGTTGGTGGATCCGTTGGGCACGCCGAGCGGTGCCGGCTTCCGGGTGGAAAATATCGTTGATATGAGCAAGAAGAGCGTCTATCTTGCGCAGGAGGAAACGCATCCGATCATGAACAATATCGAGGCGACCAACATCACCGTCAGCCGGTATCTGAAGGTGTCGTATGATCCGGAGTACAGTATGCTGCTCTCCTATGCGGGAGATCCGCTGCTCCTTGTCAGAAACGATGAGGATGCGCAGGTCGCCGTGATGTGCTTCTCTCTGCATTATTCCAACCTCCCGCTTCTGATGGACTTTCCCCTGATGATGCGAAACCTGTTTGAGTATTACTTCCCGTCCACCGTTGACGGCAATTCCTTCGAGACGGAGCAGACCGTTTCCGTCAACTGTCGCGGAGACGAACTGAAGGTTAAGGGCTATGACACCGATCTTACCCTGACCCTGTTCCCGGCACAGCTGAAACTGAGTCTGCCCGGGTCCTACCAGCTGTCGCAAACGACACGTGCCGGAAAAGCGGTTTCCACGACCGTTTATGTCCGGGTTCCGAGAGCGGAGAGCGATATCTTCGCGGAGGAGGGAGCGATTACCGGTCCGTACTACGAGGTGGATGAGAGCGATTATTATCAGGATCTGTTGCTGTATCTTGCCGGTGCCTTGGTTTTCCTGCTCCTGCTTGAGTGGTATCTGCAGCACAAGGAAAGTAGCATTTAAGGAGGCACGCAAATGGTTCATTTCAGAATTCACTTTTCGTATCCTCTGCTGTTGCTGGTTTTCCTGCTCGGCGCAGTCATGACTGCTTTGCTGTATTTCCGGCTTTCCAAAAAGTACCGGAAAAACCGGAACCGGATTACGTCGATTGTTTTGCATCTGATTGTGCTGGCGCTGGCGGCGCTGACCCTTGCCGGTACGATGTTCACCTATGAAATTCCCAACAAAGAAAACCAGATTATCCTGCTTGTGGACGTTTCGGATACGACAGAGCAGTCCGCAAGAGAGCGCGAGCGCTTCATGGAAACGATTTTGAACATGGGGCAGTATGACGGCTACAGCATCGGTGTTGTGACCTTCGGTTACGATCAGGTTTATGCGGTGAAGCTGACCGACAAGGTCGGTGAAATCATGGAGCGTTATCAGGCCGCGGAAAAACCGGACACCAGTGCAACCGACATTGCGGCGGCGCTTACCTATACATCCACGCTCTTTCAAAATCCGGAAAGCGCAAAGATTGTGCTTGTCACCGATGGAAAAGAGACCGACGAGGAAGCCTCGGCGGTCATCCGGACGGTGGCGGCAAAGGGCATTCGCGTGGATGTTGCCAATATTTCCACCGCCTATGACGGGGACGATATGCAGCTGGTGGATTCCGAGCTTCCCGATTACCACCTGAAGCCCGGCACGCAGTGCACGCTCTCGGTCACGGTGTATTCCAAGACGGAGGGAAGCGCTTCGGTGAAGTTGTATGACAACGGGAAACTGGTTGCGACACAGACCATCACCGCGACCCCCGGAATGCAGAATGTGACCTTCCCGCATACCTTTGAAGCGTATGGAGTTCACGAGATTTCCTTTGCACTGGAACCGGAAAAAGACCTGCTGTCGGAAAACAACACCTATTACACCTATCTGAATCTGGAGAATTTCAACAAGATCCTGGTTCTGGAGCACAAAGCGGGTGAGTCGGAGAAGATCCAAAAGATTCTGACTGCAGAGAACGCCGGGTACGACGTCACGGTCAAAAATCTGTCGGGAGACGAGGAGCTTCCCAACACGCTGGCGGATCTGCGTCAGTATGATCAGATCCTGCTCAACAACATTGCAAACAGCGACCTGCCGGCGGGATTTGACGAGCTGCTGTACCGCTACGTCAACGAATGCGGCGGCGGTTTGTTTACCGTCGGCGGGGCGGATATCAATCCGGACGCAACGGATGAGAATGGCAAGTATACTGCACATGCTTATAACCGGGACGATATGCTGAACACCCTGTTCCAGGACATTCTTCCGGTTCAGGCGATTAACTACACACCGCCGGTTGCCGTGATGATTATCGTTGACCGCTCCGGTTCCATGGCGTCGGTGGATGATACCACGGGCGGAAGCAAATACGATCTCGCACTGACAGGTGCGGTGTCCTGCCTGAATGCGCTGTCGGCGAGAGACTACATCGGACTGATGACTTTGGATGAAGATTATGATACGCTTCTGCCGCTGACCCCCCGTACACAGGAGTCCAAAATTCTGGAAGCGATCAACAATGCAAGAGAGCTCGGCGCCACAGGCGGAACCAAATTTGCAGCAACCATTGAGCGTGCCAGCCGTGCACTCCTTTCCGTCGACGTTGCAAGACGTCATGTGATTATCGTCACCGACGGTATGCCGGGAGACAAAGAAGAGGATTACCTGCCGTACATCAAGCAATATCACGAGAACAACGGAATCACCTATTCAGTGGTCGGAATCGGGTTGCGGGAGACCGAGGACGCCGGGAAAAAGATGAAGAACATCTGTGACCTCGGCGGCGGACGGCTACAGGCGTTCGTTGATGCAAAAGAAACCTCGGCGCGGATGCGGGAGGAGCTGAACGCACCCGAAATCAAGGAAGTCAATTACGAGAAGTTCTATCCTGCCGCGACCGATACGCTTTCCTCTGTCTTTTCCGGCATTCCCTTTACGGAGGTAGAGGAAGGAAAGACGAATGCCAAAATGACGGTGTCGCTGGACGGATTTTTCGGAGTCCGGGCAAAATCCGGCGCGGAACTTTTGCTGATCGGCGACTATGATGTTCCGATTTATGCGCAGTGGCGCTTCGGAAAAGGCATGGTCGGAAGCTTCATGTGCGACCTCAACGGCGTATGGTCCTCCGAC
>CAVGEJ010000144.1:0-6038 GCA_963628215.1 Eubacterium sp. CAG:180 | reverse complement strand
CCGTGCTACGAATTCCGGCTGCTCCCGAGCAAAATCCCGTCAAGCGGGATTTTGGCGGCTGTCGCCTCTCTCCCGCTACCGGATAGAAATGGTTCAAGTTAGTTGGTGGACGGCGGGCGGGTTGATTTGTGGGGCGCTCCCTTCGGATTGCGCCCCTGTAGAGTGCGTAACCGTTGGGAATGTAACATTGTAGGGAACGACCCGTGTGTCGTTCCGCTTCGGGTGAAAGATACATTCCTATGGGGAGTGCAGATTTATCCCCCCTCATCAGTCGCTAACGCGACAGCTTCCCCCCGAGGGGAAGCCTTTTCTAAATTCCTTTCGTTTTCCATAACAAGTAGGATAAGCAGGAAAATACAAGCCTGTTTGCTCTTATAACTCCACTGACCTCTCAAAATTTTTTGCTATGCTCGCACAGTTGTTTGCTATGTTTGCACCGCGTATAGAAGGCTTCCCCTTGGGGTGGAAGCTGTCGCGTTAGCGACTGATGAGGGGGGATAAATTTGCACTTACGAAAGGCATACACCTTCCTTGCGCACTCCATATACCAAACGGGCGCGAAGCCGTACTTTGCAAAGCCCTCGCACCTCCCAAACCAGTCAAAAAACTTCCCTGCACGGCAACCGCCGCTCGAAAAGCGAAAAAAGTTTCCACAAACCAATCCGGCGGTTGCTGTGCAGGGAAGTTCGGGGAGGGTCAGGGAGGTTTGGAGGGTATGGTGACGGATTTTGCTTGCAAAATCCGTCAATAGCGGCTTTGCCGCGTTGGATTCCCCTACGAAAGGGGTCTCCCTGCGCCTCCAAGGTCTTCCCCCTTACACCATCCCCCGCACTGTCTCCTTGTACCGAGCACAGTTGACCTCGGCGTTGGGGGAGGAGAGAAGATAGTAGAATTTGATCTTCGGCTCAGTGCCCGAGGGGCGAACCACAATCACGTCGCCGTTGGCAAGACGGTAGTAGAGAACGTTCGAGGAGGGCAGTCCCGTCGGGCGGGAAACACCGTTTTCCACAATCGTGCCCGCCAGATAGTCGCCCACCAATGCAACGGGAACACCGCCGAATTCCGCCGGCGCGTCCTTGCGCAGGGAGTCCATCAGAGCCGCCATCCGCGCCGCGCCGTCCAAGCCCTCCATGTAGATTTCCGCGTTCGTCTCGTAGCAGTAGCCGTACCGCGACCAGAGCGCCTCCAGAGCGTCCGAAAGCGTCATGCCCTTCGCGCGGTAGTAGGCGGTCATTTCGCAGATCAGCATCGAGGCAACCACCGCGTCCTTGTCGCGCGCGTAAGTGCCCTTCAGATAGCCGTAACTCTCTTCAAAACCGAACAGGAACGACCCGTCGCCCGTCTTTTCGTAGTTCTTGATGACCTCGCCGATGAACTTGAAGCCCGTCAGCACGTTGTGCATCTTCACGCCGTTCGCTTCGCAGATCTTCGTCGCCAACTCGGTGGAAACAATGCTCTTGACCGCATAGGGGTGCGGCGGCATCGTGTTCGTCTCGCGGTACGCCGTGATGATATAGTCGATCAGAAGCGCGCCCATCTGGTTGCCCGTGATCGTCTTGAAATCGCCCGCCTTGGTTCGGGTCATCACCCCCACGCGATCCGCGTCGGGGTCGGTTGCAATGATGAGGTCAGAACCAACTTTGTCCGCCAGCGCAATGCCGAGACGGAACACCTCGGGATATTCGGGGTTCGGCTTTTCCACCGTGGGGAAGTTGCCGTCAATCACCATCTGCTCGTCAACCGTGTAGAGGTGCTTCAGCCCCACGCGCCGCATGATTTCGGGAACCAGTTTGTGCCCCGTTCCGTGGAGCGGCGTGTAGACAATGCGCAAATCGTCCGCGACCGCGCGCACCGCCTGCGGGTTGACCGCCTGCGCCGCAACCGCCGCGAGGTATTTTTCGTCCATCTCCGCGCCGATAACGGTAATGCGACCGTCCGCAACCGCCGCGTTGTAGTCGCAGGACTTCACGTCCGCGAAAATGTCCAGTTTCGCAATCTCCGCCAAGACCGTGTCCGCATGCTCGGGCGGAAGCTGCGCGCCGTCCTCCCAGTACGCCTTGTAGCCGTTATACTGCTTGGGGTTGTGCGAAGCCGTGATGTTGATGCCCGCCACGCAGTGCAACTCGCGCAGGGCAAAGGACAACTCGGGCGTGGGGCGCAGTGCGTCAAACAGATAGACCTTCACGCCGTTCGCCGCCAGTACGCAAGCCGCCGTCCGCGCGAATTCGGCGGAGTGGTTGCGGCAGTCGTAGGCAATCGCAACGCCGTCCGCGGCGCGCTTTTCGGCAAGAATGAGGTTCGCAAGCCCCTGCGTTGCGTGCGCAACGGTGTGGACGTTCATCGCGTTCCATCCCGTTTTCATCACGCCGCGCAATCCTCCCGTCCCAAAGGACAGCCCCTTCGCAAAGCGCTCTTCAATCTCTTTTTTGTCGTCGGCAATGCCGCGCAGTTCGTCCTTCTCCGCCTCTGTCAGGGCAGGGGACGACAGCCATTTTTCGTAGTTCTCAAGATATTTTTCCATTTGAAACCTCACTTTCTAACGGGGGGAGGATGCGGGGGATGCGATGGGGAAAACTTTTTGGGAAAAAGTTTTCCCCAAACCCCTTTCAAAAACTTTCAACGCATTTATGGGGAGAGTGCGAACATAGTGCCACTGCCATTCGGTTTGAAATGACACAGAGCGTACAGCGTTCGGAATTCGCAGCACGGAATACGGCTACACAAAATCTGAACTTCTAAGGAAAGAAGCAAAAATCCCCTTGGTTAAAGTTCTTGAAATTCTTAAAAACTTCTTTCAAGAAGTTTTTAAGCAGGGCTTGGGACAGAGTCCCAAGGTCTTTCCTTAGGATATGTCATCTCTCCGCGAGATATGCGCGGAGCGCCTGCGCGAGTTGGTCGGGGCAGGAGGTCGACTTGAAGCCGCACTTGATGCCCGAAAGACGCTTGATCGCTTCCTCGGCGGGCATGCCGACGATCAGAGCCGAAACACCCTGCGTGTTGCCCGAACAGCCGCCGTGGTAAACCACCTCGCGGATGATGTTGTCGTCGTCGAGCGTGATGTCAATCGAGCGGGAGCAAACCCCACTCGTTTTGTAAGTAAACGTGTGCATTGCAGTTCTCCTTATTTCGGATGCCGGAACAGTCCGGTAATTTCAAAATGCGGGTAAGCGAGCGAGAGGAAGAGCAGGAACGCGGGCAGATCCCCGTCGGGCGGGAATACCGCGCGCAGAGAGCCGCGCCGGAACTCCGCGTATTCGGGTATCATGCCGCAGAGCGCCGCGCCGCCCAGAATCCCCTCCGGACCGCGCCCCGAAGTGTCGCAGGAAATCTCCGACCACCACGACGTGCCATCGGGCGTGCGGAGCGGCAGAAGCGACCGCCGCAGAAGCGCGTAAAGCGTTTCGCGACCGTCCCCGATCGGAACGGTGCAAACGGCAACAATCTTTAACCCGTATGCCTCAATCAGCGAGGTGAACGCGTGAAGCCGCCCCTCGCCCGAACTTTCCACGGGCAGAATGCAGTACTCGCACGTCCCGCCCGCAACCTCGTCGCAGACCGCGCGGAAGGTGTGCGGGTACGCCGCCCGTGCCTCCCGCATCAGCGTGGAAAACCGCGTGAACGCCTCGTCGGTGAAGCGATTCCGTTGGTAGGCAATCCGATTGTGCGCCGCGGCGGAAGGCTCGTCCCCTGCGGGAAGATACCAGTCCAGCCACTGCGTCCCGTCGCGCGGGAGAAGGCGGCGCAATTCAAGCGCCAGATATGCCTTGGCGCGATCCGCGTCGGGCGGGGGGAGCAGACGGTCGAGGTCTGCCCCGTGATCCGCAAGCGAGGAGAGGAACGCAGTTCCGTCTCCCATTCCCGCCGAAAGTTCGAGCGCAAGTTCCCGCAGATGCGCGCTCAACTGCTCGCGGAGCGCGCCGAAACGACCGGAAAGTTCCGCAAGGTTGGCGAGGATGATTTCCTCGGGCGTGTAGGCGTTCAGATCCTCCATGCGTCAGAGCATTCCGAGGATTCCGTAGCTTTCGGAAAGGAAGGTGTTCAACTCGTCCGCCGTCAGCTTCCGCTGAGAGAGCAACGCCAGACGGTAGAGGTACGCGGCGGCAGTCGCCTGCTTGTCGCCCTCCATCGCCTTCAGCTTTGCAATCAGCGGCGAGGCGGTGTTGACCGTCAGCGTGTTGTCCGCAGGCATTCCGCCCGCCATGCCGTAAAGGCGCATCATGTCGTCCATGCGGCGGGACTCTTCGGAGAGCGTCAGCAGGACGGGCACGTTTCCGTCGCGCAGGGCGGCGAATTCCACCTTGAGTTTGTCGTCGCCCGCCGCTTTGCGGAAGAGATCGACCAGCGCGGGATCTTCGGCGCTTTCGCCCTCGCCCTTGAGCGAGGCGGCAACGTCCGCGTCAATGCGGCGGTACTTCACGTCGGTATCGTAGGTCTCGATCATGGAGACGAACTGCGTGTCAAGTTGCTTGTCCAGAACCGCGACCTGCAAGCCCTCGGCTTCAAACAGCTTGATATACTGCGCCTGCGCCGCGCGGTCGGTGGTGTAGTAAACCGTGTTCGCGTGCTTTTCCTTTGCCGCCTCCAGATATTCGGGGACGGTTACGGTCTTGCCGTCGGTCAGGTTCAGGAGCAGGGCGTCCTTCACGCGATCCCAGAACTTGCGGTCGCGCATGCAGGCGTACTCCACAAAGGTGCGGATGTCGCTCCAGACCTTTTCGTACTCTTCCCGCGCGGTGTTGCAGAGGCTGCACAGCTTGTCCGCCACCTTCTTGACGATGTGCGCGGAGACCTTGGAGACGTAGGTGTTGTTCTGCAGGTAGCTGCGCGAGACGTTCAGCGGCAGTTCGGGGCAGTCGAGCACGCCCTTGAGCATGAGCAGGTATTCGGGGATGACTTCCTTGATATTGTCCGCGACGAACACCTGATTATAGTAGAGTTTGACCTGTCCCTCGATGGACTCGTACTCGTTATTCAGCTTGGGGAAATAGAGGATGCCGCGGAAGTTGAGCGGGTAGTCGGCGTTGATGTGAATCCAGAAGAGCGGCTCGCGGTAGTCGTGAAAGACCTTGCGGTAGAAATCCTTGTATTCCTCGGGGGTGCACTCGGAGGGGTTCTTCAGCCAGAGCGGGTGGATATCGTTGACGGGCTTCGGGGTTTCCGGCTCTTTGCCGTCCTCGGCTTTGGGCGGCTCTTCGCCCTCCACGGTGAAATAGATTTCCACGGGCATAAAGGCGCAGTAGCGGTCGAGGATGCCCTCGATTTTGAACTTTTCGAGGTATTCGCTCTCTTCGTCGGAGATATGCATGATGACCGATGTGCCGTGGCTGTCGCGCTCGCCGTCGGTCATTTCGTACTGCCCGTCTCCGGTGCAGGTCCACTTGACGGCGGGGGCATCGGTATAGGATTTGGTCACGAGTTCGACCGAGTCGCTGACCATGAATGCGGAGTAGAAGCCGAGACCGAAATGTCCGATGATGCCGTTATTCTTATTATCGCCCTCGTATTTCTGTACGAACTCGAGCGCGCCCGAGAGTGCGATCTGGCAGATATAGCGGTCGACCTCTTCAGCGGTCATGCCGATGCCGTTATCGGCGACGGTCAGGGTTTTTGCTTCCTTATCCAATATCACATCGATGCGGTAGGTTTCGTCCCCTGCGTCGTACTGTCCGAGCGAGGCGAGCCGACGGAGTTTCGTCACTGCGTCGCAGGCGTTCGAGACGATCTCCCGGAGAAAGATATCCTTCTCCGAATAGAGCCACTTCTTAATGACGGGGAAGATATGCTCGGTCTCAACCGAGATTCCCCCTTTTTTCAGGTTTTCCATGTTTATGCTTCCTTTCTTAAGGGGTAAGACCTAAGACCTTGGGACTCTGTCCCAAGCCCTGCTTAGGGGACTTCTTGAGGAGAAGTCCCCTAAGAACCTTCAAGACCTTAACCCAGTTGAATTTATGTAGCTATCCTTACATTGTGCAAATTTTGGATGTAGCCATATTCCGTGCTACGAATTCCGGCTGCTCCCGAGCAAAATCCCGTCGAGC
>CAVGEJ010000143.1:0-6105 GCA_963628215.1 Eubacterium sp. CAG:180 | reverse complement strand
GATTTATCCCCCCTCATCAGTCGCTTACGCGACAGCTTCCCCCCAAGGGGAAGCCTTTCTTACGCGGTGCGAACATGGCAAACCCAAATTTATGTGACAAATAGAAACGCTTAAAACTTTCGGTCTTTTAGCTTATTGCGGTGTAAAAAGAATCTTGAAAAAAAGGCTTCCCCTTGGGGGGAAGCTGGCGCGATAGCGACTGATGAGGGGGGATAAATTTCCGCTCACCATAGGTAGCAAGCATTGCAACATGTAACATGTAACATTTTCCCGAAACGGAACGACACATGGGTCGTTCCCTACGATGTTTCATCTCCGATGGATTACGCACTCTACAGGGGCGCAATCCGCAGGGAGCGCCCCGCATTCCAACCCGCTCTCCGCTCCTTAACTAACCTGAACCATTTCTATCCGGTAGCGGGAGAGAGGCGACAGCCGTCAAAATCCCGCTCGACGGGATTTTGCTCGGGAGCAGCCGGAATTCGTAGCACGGAATATGGCTACATTAGAGTCTGCACAACAAAAAAAGAGGATCAAAAATCCCCTTAATTGAAGTTCTTGCGGTCAAGGGGCTTCTTTCAAGAAGCCCCTTGTAGGGTTCGGGGCAACGCCCCGAGGTCTTACCTTACTCCTTCCCCAGACACCGCTTGCATGGCGAGTAGCCTGCGGACTCTGCCTGCTCGGCGGTCAGAAACCAGACGGAGTTTTGCTCAGACGGAACAGAAGAGCAGGTCAGCTTGTGGTAAATTTTCGAACTTATGTTTCCGACGAACGCATACTCGGTCGGCGCAGTGGCATTTGTCGTGTCGGGCGGAAGCGTCGCGCCGCTGTTCCGCGCCGTGCGGAAGGTCACCTTCGTGCCGTCGCTCTCGCAGATGATGTCGCCCTGCAGATCGGTCCGATAAACCGTAACCCCCGCCTGACGGAGGCGCGAGAGCGTTTGCTCGGTCGGATGCCCGTACTTGTTGTCCTTGCCGCAGGAAATAACCGCATATTGCGGCATGACCTCTCTGAGAAATCGGATCGAGGTCGAAGTGTCGCTTCCGTGATGCCCGACCTTGAGAACCGTCGACTTCAACGTCACCTCCGCATCGCACATCGCAGACTCGGATTCGTGCTCCGCGTCGCCCGTGAAAAGAAACGAGGTCGAACCGTAAACAACGCGCAGAACGATCGAACTTTCGTTGGTGTCCGTGTAGTCCGCGCGCGGCGCAAGCACCGTCACGGTCGCACTGCCGAGGGAGAATACCGTGTCGGCGGCAGGACGGATCAGCTTCTTGCCCTGCGCCTCCACGCGCGTTTTGAAGTTTTGGAACGCCTTGGAATCGTAATCGTCAACGGGACAGTAAACCGTCCCTGCCTGCGCCTGCTCCAACGCGCCCGAAAGTCCGCCCACGTGGTCGGCGTCGGGGTGCGTGCAGATTACGTAATCCAGATAGGTCAGCCCCTGCTTTTTCAGATAGGTGTAAACCGTGCTGCTCGCGCTCTTGTCGCCGCCGTCAATCAGCATCGACTCCCCGTCGCAAAGAATCAGCGCCGCGTCACCCTGCCCGACGTCGATGAAGTGCACCGCAAAGGATTCTCCGATGGCGACAGTTCCGTTTTCAGGTTCTTTTGTCCCGACGGTTTCGCTCCCAACGCCGCTTCCGAACATCCCGCAACTGCACAGAAACAGGCACAGAAGCGCCAAAAACCATGCGGCGGGTCGAATCAATTTAGAATGAGAATAAGTTTTTCTATAATCCATGATCTCCGTTTTGGGGTTAAACCGTTATCAATGCCCGAATTCGACCAGTTCCAGACCTGCGTTGTCCTCCAAAGTGTGCGAAATCTGCCATTCCGTTTTGAACAGCAGGAAGTTGTTCCCGCGGAAGTCCTGCACCCACTTCACATCAAATAAATGCAGCTTCGCAGGGTCTGCACCGTTTGAAATGCGGCGGATATATTGGTAAGGCTGCGGGTACTGCCGATAGGTCACGCCGTACTCCGATTTCATCCGCGACTCCAGTACGTCAAACTGCAACTCTCCCACAACGCCGACATAAACGCGCTCCAAGCCGCCGCCCGGCTCGGTGAAAATCTGGATTGCGCCTTCCTGTGCAATCTGGTTCATGCCCTTTGCAAACTGCTTGCGCTTCATGCTGTCGGTCTGCTCCACCATCGCAAAGCACTCGGGCGCAAAGGTCGGAATGCCCTCGAATTTCACCTTGTGATCCTTCGCGCACACCGTGTCGCCGATGGAGAAAATGCCGGGGTCAAACACGCCGATGATGTCGCCCGCATACGCCTCGGTGATGCCCGCGCGCTCCTGCGCCATCATCTGCTGCGGCTGAGAAAGCTTGATCTCCTTGCCCGCCTGCACGTGATAGTATTCTGCGTCGCCCTCGAATTTGCCCGAGACAATGCGCATGAAGGCAATGCGGTCGCGGTGCGCCTTGTTCATGTTCGCCTGAATCTTGAACACGAACGCCGAGAAGGACGGCGCGAACGGATCTACCACTTCGTCGCCCGCCGTGCGCGGCAGGGGCGGGGTGGTCATTTTCAGAAAGTGCTCGAGGAAGAATTCCACGCCGAAGTTGTTCAGCGCCGAGCCGAAGAATACGGGGCTGAGTTTGCCCGCGCGAACCTTTTCCAGGTCGAAATCGAAGCAGGCGCCGTCGAGAAGTTCCACCTGTTCGGTCAGTTCCTCGCGCGCGTATGACCCGATGAGGCTGTCGAGTTTTTCGGTGTCGGCAATGTCGCAGTCAATCGCCGCGAGACGGTCGCGCCCGCGGTGCGAATCGCCGAATGCGAGAATGCGGTGTCCGTCGCGGTCATATACGCCCTTGAAGCCAACGCCGCACCCGATGGGCCAGTTCATCGGATACGTTCCGATGCCGAATTCCTTTTCCAATTCGTCCAACAGATCGAACGGGTCGCGCGCCTCGTGGTCCAACTTGTTGATAAAGGTAAAGATCGGAATGTGCCGCATGGCGCAAACGCGGAACAGCTTGCGGGTCTGCGGCTCGATGCCTTTTGCCGCGTCGATGACCATCACCGCGCTGTCCGCCGCCATCAGCGTGCGGTAGGTGTCCTCCGAGAAGTCCTGATGCCCGGGGGTGTCCAGAATGTTGATGCAGTAGCCCTCGTATTCAAACTGCATGACCGACGAGGTGATGGAAATTCCTCTTTTCTTCTCCATCTCCATCCAGTCCGAAACCGCGTGGCGGTCGGAAGCCTTGCCTTTGACCGAACCCGCAGTCTGGATTGCGCCGCCGTAGAGCAGGAATTTCTCGGTCAGGGTCGTTTTACCTGCGTCGGGGTGGGAGATAATGGCGAACGTTCGCCGACGGTTGATTTCTTCGCGTAAATTGCTCACTTTTTGCGTCCTCTTGTATGCTATTTAAGAATAAGAATCAGTATTACTTTTGAAAATTGACGGAATCGGTTGTGGAGACACTGCCGTCGGAGCGGAAAAACACCGCTTCACAGGAAAGCGTTCCGCTGTCACGGAGCGCCCGCGCCTCGTCCTCTCCCATGACCATAAATGCCGTGGAGAGCGCGTCCGCCGTCGGACCGTCCCACGTGACGACGGCAACCGAGGACAGCCCGCTGTCGGAAGGGTAGCCGGTCGCGGGATTCAGAATGTGATGGTATTGTTTCCCGCCGATGGTGACGAACCGCTCGTAATCGCCCGATACGGACAGCACCTGCCCGTCCTCCAGAGTCAGCGTTCCCGCAATGCTCGCGCGGTCGTGCGGGTTGCGAACCGAGATGCGGAACGGCTTGCCGTCCGGCTTCGAACCGAATACCGTTACGCAGCTGCCCATGGAGATCAGCCCGCCGTCCAACCCGTCCGTCGCGGACAGCGCGTCGCGGAGTATCGAGACCGCCGCCCCTTTTGCAATCGCGCCGAGGTCGACCTCCGTTCCGTCCGGCTTGCTGACAGAAGTGCCGTCCGCCGTCAGGGCGGAAGTCCCGACCGTTGCAAGCCGCGCCTTCAACTCCTCTTCGGTCGGCAGGCGATCCTCTTCGCCGCATTTTTTCCAAAGCGCGGTGAGCGGCGCGAGCGTGATGTCAAAACTGCCGCCGGTCAGCGCGGAAAGTTCTTTCGCTTGCAGGATCAGCGCAACCGTTCGCACGTCCGCGTCGGAAATGCCGTCCGCCGACGCATTCAGCCGCGAAATGTCGCTGTCCGGAATCGTCAGCGACCACAGCCCGTCCAATTCCGAAACGACGGCTCTTGCCAGCGCAAAGCCTTCTTTTTTTGCCTGCGCGCTGCCGTAAAGCGTGACCGAAACGGATGTTCCCATGCCCCAGAATTCCTCGGTCTGCCCGCGTTCTGCGGAACAGCCCGCAAGCCCGAGCGGGAGCAGAAGCCCTAAAATGAGCAGGCAGAGCGCCGGAATGCAACACGTCATGCGTTTTTTCATGTGCGGAACCACCTTTCCAGTCGCGGAACGAGCAGATCGAGCAAAACGCCCGTCAGAGCGCCGCACGGAATCGCCGCGAGAAGCAGATAGGGCAGAAGCGTGGTGAGAAGCCCGAACGGCGCGCCGCTCGGAGAGGGCGTGACCGCGCAGGCGGCGAGCACCTGTCCCGTGTTGTGCGCCGCGGCGCAGAGAACCGACACACCGAGATAGCTGCAACGGCGCAGAAGCACCCGCGCGAGCCACAGGGCAAGATAGGTCATACACGCCCCGCCGAGCGAAAAGAAGAGCGAGGTCCATGACCCGAACAGCACCCCCGTGATCCCCACGCGGAGCAGGGAAACGGCAAGCGCGTCGAGCGGGGAGAGCAGGGAAAAGGCGAGAAGCGTGACCGCGTTCGCAAAGCCCGGCTTGAAGCCCGGAAGAAACGTGAGCGCCCCGAGGGGGAGCAGGTGCTCCAGATACGAGAGCATCAGCGCCGCCGTGAGAAGCGCCGCGTCAAGCGCCACGCGCCGCGCGGAGGTGATTCTTCTTCCGCTATCCGATGACGGAATCGGCATCCCCGACACCTCCCTTCGGATCTGTAACGGTCAGGCGAACCGCCGCAGGCGCGCAGATGACCGTTTCCCCTTTGCGCGAGATCCACCCCGTGTTCAGGCATACCCGATCGGGGCAGTCGGTCTCTGTGACGCGGGCGCGACCGTCCCGGATTTCAACGGTCAGCGTGTAGCCGCCCGAGGCGACCGTGACCGTGCGGTCGGAGGAAAGGGGATAGGAAAGAACTTCCGACTGCGTGCGGATGACCAACAGAAGATCGGAGGAATCGTTCCCGGAACTGTGGAACGAGCCGAACAGCAACAGCGAGGCAATCAGCAGAACCGAGAGCATGACAAGCACGTCGGCAAAGGAAAAGCGCGTGCGGAACAACGTCCCACCCCCCGAAAACAGAATCGTACCAGAATATTATACCAATAAAGAGACGGTTTTGCAAGGGTAAAGCGAAAGAAATTTCGGAGAGAGAAGATTTTTTTTGAAAAAGGGCTTGACATTTGCGAAAAAAAGTGTATAATATTATGTGTTGCGCACCAAGCGCGATCGCGGGAGTGGCGGAACTGGCAGACGCGCACGTTTGAGGGGCGTGTGGTTCACACCATACGGGTTCAAGTCCCGTTTCCCGCACCATAATGCACCAACAAAAAAGATATTTGGTGCGAAAAGCACGAAAAAGCCCCGTTTTACGAGGCTTTTTCGCGTTTTTAGGAAGCTTTGGCTTGTGTCAACTAAAATCACAAACCGTAGATATCTCAACATTGTTTTTCGGGTCTAACGGGACTTGAACCCAAACGGTCAAGTTTTTTGAGGACGAGGCTCTATTTTACAACTTTATAATAAACAGGCGAATGAGAAATTTTTTCGCGTCCAAACGGCGCGGCGGATGAAAAGCTCTCATTCGCCTTTTTTGTTTCTCAAAATAAAAAATCAGAAAGAAAGACCTGCTAATAAAAGTCAAGCTCTAAAATGAAAAAAATCAAAATAATTTTCAGCAGACAAAAAGGGCATGACAAAAAGACCGCCGCGTGGAGGGAAAAGCGCCGGTTTGGGTTGGCAGGGCAAAGCACAGGGGTGCTTCGCCCGAAGGATATTATACCGGATGAGCGTTGTCAACATACAAAAAATTCAGAATGGTAATTCCGAA
>CAVGEJ010000142.1:0-6153 GCA_963628215.1 Eubacterium sp. CAG:180 | reverse complement strand
AAAATTATATCTCACGGGAGATTTTCTGCCGTCAAACCGGAAAGCGGCGGTCGATTTGCTGTACCGCGCGGTCAGCCACGGCAATGCTTACGCCGCCTATACGCTTGGGTGTGCCTATGCCGACGGCAAGCACCTGAAGCAGGATCTTTCCAAAGCAATCCCACTGTTGGAGCAGGCGGCGCAGATGGGCAACCCGTTCGCGGAATACCGGCTTGCAAAAGTCTATCTCTTTGAGTCGGACTGGTTCGATTGGCAAAAGGCTGTGGAGCATCTCAACAGCGCCGCGCATCGGGGCAACGAAAACGCCTACCGCGCCCTGCAGAATATGAGCCGGAACACGGTTATCTCCATCACAACCGGCATCGCCGACCTGTTGGGAGACTTGACCGGTCTGTTCGATACCCGCCCGCCGGTGCAGGACTGCACGACGATGGCAGTACGCAGAGAAAGGAAGAAACAGGATGATGAGCAAAGGATGTGAATCCGGAAAGCCAATCTCTGAATGATTTTCACCTGAAAGGAGGAAACTATATCGAAAAAGCTTTGATGGTACGAGGTAATCGGATGGGGAAACTTTTAACCGACGAAGAACGCGAACAGCGCATGGCTGAGGATCTCTGGCTGAACTATTTCAATCGTTATCTGTTTGAGGGGGGCACCATTTCCGAGAAGGAGTACAAGAGAATGACCGAAAAGATTGCCGCAAGAAAGGCAAGACATGATCCCGAAAGGGGCGCAAGGTGAGCGGATTCACCGCGGGAATGCCATTTGGCATCCCGTTACATCATTGCCCGTCATAATATTTTGGAAAATCCCGATTTTGGTATTGCAATCCGAGATCGATTGTGATATAATGAAGCAGATAGAACATGATACAACGAACTTTCAGAAAGGGCAATGATATGGATATTTTAAGTATCAGAGCATTGTTACGAACAAAATCAATTTATGATATTCCCCTGCGGGTTACTTACTATGCTCGCGTTTCCTCGGAAAGCGATGAGCAGCTCAATTCACTGGATAACCAGATTGCGTATTATGAGGATTTGATTAAAAGAAACCGCGCATGGACGTATGTTTCCGGTTACGTAGACGAGGGGCTTTCGGGCATTTCCACAAAGAAACGAAAGCACTTCAATGAAATGATTGCCGATGCAAAGGAGGGCGCGTTTGACCTGATTATTACGAAGGAAATTTCGCGGTTTGCCCGGAACACGCTGGATTCCCTGCAATATACAAGAGAATTGCTCGGTTGGGGCGTTGGCGTATTTTTCCAAAATGACAACATCAACACGCTTGACGAGGATGCCGAACTTCGCCTCACGATCATGTCCTCCATCGCGCAGGACGAGCTTCGCAAGCTCTCCTCGCGTGTCAAATTCGGGCATCAGCAAGCGATCAAATCCAGCGTCGTGCTTGGCAACAGCCGCATTTTCGGGTATCAAAAGGATGACAAGCATCTGGTTATCGATGAAAGTCAAGCCCCGATGGTGCGCGATCTGTTCCGCCTTTATGCCACCGGCGAATACAGCATGAAGCAGCTCGAAACGCTGTTCTATGAGCAGGGCTACCGCAATTACAACGGCAACAAAATTGCCCACACCACCATGTCGGGTATCATATCCAACCCCAAGTACAAGGGCTATTATGTCGGCAACAAGGTGCGTATTGTGGATATGTTCACGAAAAAGCAGAAATTCCTGCCGCCCGAAGAATGGGTCATGTTCAAGGATGAAACGGGCGAGATTGTTCCCGCCATTGTGTCCGAAGAACTATGGGACAAAGCAAACGAGGTTTTGGCGCGGAGAAGCGAGGATGTGAAAAACCGTCAGGGGATCTGCAATCATGCAAATCTCCTGACGGGAAAATTATACTGCGCCCACTGCGGCACTGCATATTACCGTCGGGAATCCAAAAGCCGGGACGGAAAGGTCAACTCCAAGTGGGTTTGTTCGGGTAAGATCAACAACGGGGCGGATGCCTGCCCCTCCTTCCCGATCTACGAGGATGAGATCAAGCCCATCCTGTTTGAGGTGTTCAGCGAAACACGCGTGGATGTGGAAGCCCTGCTTGCAAGCTATGAAGAAATGTTCCGGTCCATGGAAGCCGATGATGAAACGGCAGGGCAAATGGAGGAACAAAAGCGGATCATCGCGCTTGCCGACCAAAAGAAAAACAAGCTTCTGGAGCTTGTCACGATGGGCGCCATTACAACCGCGAATTTCAAATCCATGACCGCCGCCTGCGACCGGGAGGCAGAGGACGCGCAGAAAGCGCTCACAGAACTGGAGGAGCAGCTGTTCACGAAAGAAGAATACCGCAAGCACATCGGAGAGGTAAAAGCAAGATTGGATGCCGCCGTGCGGGACGCAAGCACGGGGATGATTACAAATGAATTTGTTGCCCAATATATTGATAAAATCATAGTCACATCAGAAGGAAATGATACAGCGAAGCTTGAAATCAAGATCTTTACGGGCAAAAACACCGAAAAATGGCTGAATAAGCTCGGTGCAAAAAGTAGGAGTCGTATGGGTGTCACGTCTAAGAAGATGATCGAGTCCTACGAGAACTCCATTAAGACAAAATAAGGATTTCTCCGATTTCCGCCGTTCGGGAAGATGCTGACTTCTTCCGTTCGGTCTCCTGACGCGCCGTCGGCTCTTGCGGGATGCCGCAACACATGACGGCAGGTCGGTAGCCCGTCCCTGTTGATTGGGACGGGCTGCTTTTTGCTTGTCCGGATTGCGTTTATTGCCCTTCTTCCTTTTTGACAGTTTCCGCAAGTTTCAGCGTCAGCCAACCGTCCGCGTTCGTCACGCCGTCCTCTGCCAGTTCCCGATCCCCGTAGGTGCGCTTGACGTAATCCTCCGCGCCTGCCGCGCAGTATTCCGGTCCGCTGTGCCGCAGAACCGCGATTCTTACATAATCATATGCCCCGAAATTCACTTCCGATACCTTCATATTCTTCTCTCCTATTCCTTGTTTTTCCATCCGGACGGGCTGACCCCGTAGGTCTTGCGAAACAGCCTTGAAAAGAGGAACATATCCTCATATCCGCACCGCTCCGCCGTTTCTCCGACCGACAGTCCCGCGCGCAAACACTCGGTTGCCTCCCGCATTCTGGTTTTGAGCAGATAGTCGCGGATGCTCATGCCCGTTTCCGCGTGGAACAGGCGCGTCATGTATCTGCGGTTGAGGTGCAGCTGATCCGCCAGTCCCTCAACGCTGATCTTTTTCATGTACGCCGCGTCGATATAGCTTCGGATTCTTCGGACATACTCGTTCCCGTTCTGCGTGCGATCCGCAAACAGTTCGTCGTAAAGGCGGAAAAGGCTTGCCGTCAGCCCGAATTCGGACGCATCGGTGTTCTCCGCGCTCCTGCGGAACAGGTTTGTCACCGTTGCCGACACGGAAAAGACAGGCGGCATGGTTGCCATTTTCTCCGCGAGTCTGCCGTCAAAGCCGATCCACGCGTAGTGCCACGGGTCGCGGTCGTCCGCTTGGTAAATCGTTTCCTCCCCCGGCAGGATGCGGAAGATCTGTCCTGCCGCCACAGGGTATGTGACCCCGCCGCAGGTGTAAGTTCCCTTCCCCGACAGCACACAATGCAGAAGGACGTATTTTCTGACCGACGGTCCGAACCGATGCCCCGGGGCGCAGACCTCCTGCCCTACAATCACCGGGTTCAGGTCGGCAAAATGTCGGTTAATCAGCAAAACGTCGGATTTCCGACCGCTCCTTGCCTGTTTCATTTCCTCACCGCCCCTCGAAGTAGTTCCATTATACCATATTTTCTTCCGTTATGCAATAGACAAACCGAAAAAAATGTTGTATCATAAAAGAGACCCCGCAGGAAGCGGGAATTCAGGAAAAAGTGAGGAAACCACGATGAAGCTGACCTTTATGGGTGCGGGAAGCACCGTATTTTCCAAAAACGTGATTGGCGACACCATGATGTGCGACGAATTCCACGACATGGAAGTTGCCCTTTATGACATCAACGCGGAGCGTTTGGAGGAATCCTATCTTCTGATTACCAAGATGAACGAGAGCATCAACGGCGGCAAGGCAACGGTTCGCAAGTACCTCGGCGTGGAACAGCGCAAGGAGGCTTTGCGCGGCGCGGATTTTGTGGTGAACGCGATTCAGGTCGGACTTTACGACCCCTGCACGATCATCGACTTTGAAGTTCCGAAGAAGTACGGTCTGCGCCAGACGATTGCCGACACGCTCGGCATCGGCGGCATTTTCCGCGGTTTGCGGACAATCCACGTTCTGAAGGACTTTGCCCGCGACATTGAGGAAGTCTGCCCCAACGCGTGGTTTCTCAACTACACCAACCCGATGGCAATTCTCTCGGGCTATATGCAACGCTACACGAACGTCAAGACGGTGGGGCTTTGCCACAGTGTGCAGGTCTGCGCGCGTGGTTTGCTGAATCGCGTGGGCATGGAGGACAAGTTGGAAGGCTGCCGGACGAAGATTGCGGGCATCAACCACATGGCGTGGTTGCTCGAGATCACCGACAAGGACGGCAACGATCTTTACCCCGAGATCAAGCGCCGCGCGAAGGAGAAGAACGCGACTGAAAAGCACAACGACATGGTTCGGTTTGACTACCTTGACAAGCTTGGCTACTACTGCACGGAAAGCAGTGAGCACAACGCGGAGTACAACCCGTTCTACATCAAAGCGGGGCGCGACGATCTGATTGAAAAGTTCAACATTCCGCTTGACGAATACCCGCGCCGCTGTGTGAACCAGATTGCGAAGTGGGAACAGCAGAAGGAAGAACTGATGGCGGGCGGCAACGTTCAGCACACGCGCTCCCGCGAGTATGCGTCGCACATCATGGAAGCGATTGTAACTGGTGTCCCCTACAAGATCGGCGGCAACGTCATCAACCGCGGGATGATTCCGAATCTGCCGTATGACGCGTGCGTGGAAGTGCCGTGTCTGGTGGACAAGAGCGGCATTACGCCGACCTACGCGGGTGCGCTCCCGCTTCAGCTTGCGGCGATGAATTCCTCGAACATTTACCCGCAGATGCTGACGATTGAGGCGGCTCGCACGGGCAGTCGCGATCTGATCTATCAGGCGGCGATGATGGACCCGCACACGGGCGCTCAGCTCTCGACCGACGAAATCGTTTCCCTCTGCGACGATCTCATCGCGGCGCACACCGCTGCGGGGTATCCTGTGATTGGATAAGGGGAAGACCTTGGAGGGAGAGAGCCCCCTCTTGAAAGAGGGGGCTCTCTCCCTCCAAACCTCCCTCTCTCACCGAGAACTTCCCCCAAGAACACCCGCCCTTACATGGCGAAGATTTGTTTCGCTTTGTTTGAGGGTGGGTGTTCTTGGGGGAAGTTTTTTGTTGATTTTGGAGGTAGGGAGTTTTTGCAGAGTGCGGCTATCGCACTTGTTTTGCGGGTGGGGTGCGTGAGGTTTTGTAAGCGTTGCGTGGGTGGAGATTTATCCCCCCTCATCCGTCGCCTACGGCGACACCTTCCCCCTCGAAGGGGAAGGCTTTCGTAGGTTCTGCATACTTTATAATAACTGCTTCAAACTTTATGTTTTTCAAAAAATTATCTTCAAAAAGCAAGTCAAAATGAGAACGTTAACGCACCATAGCCTTCCCCTTCGAGGGGGAAGGTGGCACCGCAGGCGACGGATGAGGGCGGATCGTGAAGGTAACTCTCGATTCAAAGTCATATTTACCTTGTTCTCACAGTGCAAGGAAGGCTTCCCCTCGGGGGGGGAAGCTGTCGCGTTAAGCGACTGATGAGGGGAATAAATTTTCACTCACAATAGGAATGTATCTTTCAACCAAAACGGAACGACACACGGGTCGTTCCCTACAATGTTACATCCTTGACGGGATATGCACTCTACAGGGGCGCAATCCGCAGGGAGCGCCCCGCATGTCAGCCTGCTTGCCGTCCCTTAACTAACCTGAACCATTTCTATCCGGTAGCGGGAGCGAGGCGTAAGCCGACAAAATCCCGCTCGACGGGATTTTGCGCGGAGCAGCCGGAATTCGTAGCACGGAATATGGCTACACTCAAAATCTGCACAACGTAAAAATAGAAACATACCCCCCCTTGCAGTGAAGGTCTTGAAGGTTCTTAGGGGACTTCTCCTTAAGAAGTC
>CAVGEJ010000141.1:0-6189 GCA_963628215.1 Eubacterium sp. CAG:180 | reverse complement strand
CCGCGCGGAAGTTGCCTGACCGAAGCGGATGTGGAAATGGTTGAGGTTGGCAGTTACGGACTGTTACGGGACATCCTGCGGGACAAAACGGCGGCGGTTGGAAAGTACGCCACCACAGACCTTTATGCAGGGGAGTACCTTATCCCCGCCAAGCTGACGGCGAACGGTGCGGACGCGAACGGGATACTGGAGAGCCTGACGGTTGGGAAGAAAGCCATCAGCGTGACGCTCGGCTCGTTCGCGCAGGGGCTGTCCGGTAAACTGGAGACAGGGGACATCGTGTCGATCATTGTTTACCGCGCAAAAGAGGGCGCTGCCGTCACGCCACCGGAATTACAGTATTTGCGTGTTATTACCTCCACAACCTCGCAAGGCGTGGATAAGGCGAATATCACAGACTCCACACAGCCCGTGACGGTGACGCTCTTGGTTAACCAAGCGCAGGCAGAACTGCTCTCGGCGTATGAAAAGAGCGCGTCCATGCACTTTGCGCTGGAGTATCGCGGAGATGCCGAAACCGCCGCGCAGTACCTTGCGGTGCAGGAAGAATATTTCCGGAACGGGGGCAGTCATGAGTGAGAAAAGCGGGAAGCTGATTGCCGTCTGGGGAGCGCCGCACAGCGGAAAAACGACTTTCTCGACATCGCTCGCAACGGCAATTGCGGATACTTACGCTTCCGCGACAGTCATTGTTCTGCACAGTGACATCGAAGCCCCGATGCTGTCGGTGCTGTTCCCGAACGCCAAGAGCGGAAGTCTCGGCTCGGTCGGTATCCCGCTGTCTGCGAATGAGTTGGACACCGAGCAGATTCTCGCCAACTGCACCGAAACGAAAGCCCGCCCGACACTTGCCGTCATGGGCTATCGGGACGGAGACACACGCCTGACCTATCCTCGTTACGGAAAGGAACGGGCAACGGAGTTGTTACAGCGGTTGCTGACGCTTTCGGATTTCGTCATCGTGGACTGTATGAGCAACCCAAACGAAAGCCTGCTGTCCCTTGCCGCACTGGAAACGGCAAGTCAGACCGTCCGGCTTTGTACACCCGAACTGCCGAGTATTTCGTGGTATCGGACGCAGAAGGCGGTCTGGGAAAGCGCGCTCCCGTGGGGAGATATGAATCAGGGACTGAACCTCACCGACAACAGCAACCTTCCGGTCGAAGAAGCGCGGGAGCAGCTCGGTGAAGTCTCGTTCCTGTTGCCGTATAGTAAGGACATCAAAGCCGCATTATCCTGCGGCAACCTTTACGCCAAGAACGCGGGGGACAGGGTATGGACGGGACGGATGCGGGAGATTACGGCGCAGGTGGTCGGCAATGCGGGATGAGTTGCAGACGGTACTGGACGCGGTGCAGATTGAGATTACAAGGTCTTATACTGACGCGCTGACGGACGGAGACAAAAACGGTCGCTTACGGGATTACATCGAAAAGTGCGTATTGGACGGCGGGTACAGCGTGTGGGGATTGACCACAAGACAATTGATCGACCGCCTCTACGATGAAATGGCGCGGTACTCCATCCTGACCCCGTATCTTTCGGGCAAAGGCTTGGAGGAACTGAACATCAATTCGTGGGACGATATTGTCCTGACCGACCGCGAGGGGAGAAGCCGGAAGTTGACCGAGCATTTCTTCAGCCCCGAACACGCGGTAGACATCGTCAAGCGTCTTTTGCGACATAGCGGCATGGTTATCGACAACGCGAAACCAATCGCGCAAGGACACCTGCCGGGGAATGCCCGCATTACAGCCATCAAAACGCCGATTGTCGCAGACGAGGTAGGCATCGCGGCATCCATCCGTTTTCTGCACCCGCAGGAGGTAGACAGAAAAAAGCTGTTGACAAGCGGCATGGTGAACGAGGAAATGCTGAACTTCCTCGAATCCTGCGTCCGTTACGGTGTTTCTCTTGTGGTCGCGGGACGAACTTCGTCAGGCAAAACAACGCTGTTGAACGCGCTTTTGGAGAGCATCCCGAACGACAAGCGAATTTTCGGCATTGAGTCGGGCGCAAGAGAATTTGCGCTTGTGAAACGCGACCGTTCCGGTCGGGTGCTGAACAATGTCGTCCTGACCCTCTCCCGCCAAGCCGAAAACGGCGCTTACAGCGTGTCACAGGAAAACTTGGTCTGCTCGGCGTTGCGGTTTGATCCGGATGTCATTGCCATCGGCGAAATCCGGGACGAAGAAGCGAGCGCGGCGGTGGAGGCGTCCCTCACGGGGCATACCGTGGTCACGACTGTTCATTCAGGACCGGCAGAGGGCGCGCATAGCCGGATGTCTCTGCTCTGTCAGCGGCGGTTTGAACTCGGCATGGAAGTGTCCCTGCGGCAAACGAGACAGGCGTTCCCCATCGTGGTGTTCACGCATAAGTGTGAGGATAACATCCGTCGCGTCATGGATATTTCGGAGTGCATCGTGCATGACGAAGCCCCTGCGGAGTACCGTTGCCTGTACCGTTACCGAATCGACGAGAACCAATACGAAAACGGGAACTATACCGTATCCGGAGCATTCGAGCGGGTGAACGAGCCGTCTCCACATTTGCGGACACTCCTCCTCCGCGCGGGCATCCCATGGAATGAACTGACCCGTATCGCCGGACATGACGCATAACTGTTTGTATCGACAGAGGCACCATGTCTGCACAGAAAATGCGTTTAAAATTCTTGGAAGTCTTGAAACCTTCTTATAAGAAGGTTTCAAGCGGAGTGTGAGGCAGAGCCTCACGACCTTGCCCTTGACCTTAAGGAGGTGAAATTATCAGGAGTCCTGTTTCGTGGGTCGGAAATAAAACCGCCCTGCTGCCCTATATCAATGCCATTTTGCCGGAGCGGACGGAGCGATTCGTCGATGTCTTCGGCGGGTCCGGTTCGGTACTGCTGAGCCGGAAACCTTGCCCGTTTGAAGTCTATAACGACTTCGACGGGAATCTTGTTAACCTGTTCCGTTGTATGCGGGATAAGACCGTCGCGTTTCTTGGGGAACTCGGATTTTTGCCGCTCAACTCCCGCGCGGAGTTTGAGATGCTGAAACGGTTTCTCTCGCGGGAAACGGATGATACCCGAGCAGATGCGGTGTCGGAGGAACAGCTCGCACGGGTCGCATTCTCGCCGCCTGACGCGGAGGAATTGGCCAATCTTATCCGTTCCCGTGCCGATGTCGAGGATGTCCGGCGTGCGGTCGCGTTCCTCAAACTCATCCGCTATAGCTATTCATCAGGATTGAAAAGCTACGCCTGCCAACCGTTCGATGTCAGACGGCTGTTCGGGTTAATCCGTGACCTGCATGAGCGCATGGCGAATACGGTCATTGAGAACCGGGACTTTGAAGCCCTGATCCGTCACTACGACCGCCCGAATACCGTCTTTTACTGCGACCCGCCGTACTACGAAACCGAGGGAATGTATGCCGCGTGCTTCACGAGGGATGACCACCAACGCCTGCGGAATACATTGGGAGACATCAAGGGGAGGGTGTTGCTCTCATACAACGATTGTCCCTACATCCGCGATTTGTACGACGGTTGGCAGCTCCTCGAATGCAGCCGTATTCACAGCATGGCACAACGCTACCGCGCGGGGGACGCGTACCCCGAACTGCTGATCGGCAACTTCGATCTGCTCGAAAGCGTGCGTGAGAAGCCGTTGCAGATGACCTTTGACGGCGAACCGATTGATTACGAAAAAATACTGAAGGAGAGTATCCGAAAATGAAAAACGAAGATTATACCCTGTTCCCGATTCCGACCAAACTGCTCGACCTCATGGGGATTGACACAAGTGCCGCGTTGCGTGTGGCGGTTGACGCGAGCGGCAAGCTGACCGTTATCAAGGGAGCGCAACAGACCGAATTGGAGGACATCACGATTGACGACCTGCCGGAGGAAAATACGGATGACGATGCCGACGAATGCGAAACCGGATGCGCCCATTGCGAATACTGGTGTCCGCATTGTAAGCGTTGCCTGTTGGACGATGACGTGGAAGGAGACTGGGACGGAAAATGAAAACCTACAGAGTGTTGGGGCAGAAAGGGCGCACCACTATCCCGCTTTCCATCCGGATGCGGCTCGGATTGCGGTGCGGGGATGTGCTGTCCTTTGACGAGGAAAACGGCGCGGTGACCGTGCGGAAGGAGAAACTCTGCGACCGCTGCAAAGACCGACCGGAATCACAGAGATTGCCCCTTTCCGCGCTTGCAGACAGCCTGTCGCAGGACGAGCGGCGTACTTTGCTGACCTGCCTGATTGCAAAATTCTCCGAGGAATTGGGGGATACTCATGCGCATTAAGATTTATCAGATTGACCGGTCCCGCGATGAACGGAAATTGCGGTTTTGCGATTACCAAGCGGCACAGGCAAAAGGCGGCGTCCGGGCATCCGAATACAAGTGCGTGTTTCACGGCTATGTCAACGACGGAGATTTGGAGGATGTCTATGAATCCTTCAATACCGGCTTTCACGGTACCCATCAGGGGCACAGCCTGTCCCCGAGTGACTTGGTGGAGGTCTGCGAGGGGAACGAGGAAACTGCCCCCGGCGTGTACTTTTGCGACCGCTTCGGCTTTGCCGGATTGCCGGAGGACTTTTCTACCGATGCGTGCGCGCCGATGGAGGGCTTGCGCGTCCTGATGATTGAGCCGAATTGCCCGCCCGTGGAAACGCGGGTGCGGGACAGGCTGAATGACTGGCAGAGAGCCGTCAGTGAGGCGGGGGAAGAATCGCTGATGGAAGTCACCTACCCATATGCAGATGACGGAGTGGTGATTGTCGGGGACGAAGAAGCGAAGCTCAAAAACCGCGCGGGTAACCGCTACATCGGCGCGAGCGTATACGCAGGAACGATCTTTTTTGTCGGGGATAACGGGGACGGAAACTTCTGCGACCTGACCGATGAGCAGGTGGAGACATACAGCAACCTTTTTGCCGAGCCGGAGGAAATCTCCGACGAGGAAGTGCAGGCGGACAGCGGGTTCTTTTTCTATCCCATGTAGGTCACAGGAGGGGACACAAATCCATGCGTTTAAAGTTCTTGAAGTCCTTAGAAACTTCTTTCAGGAAGTTTCTGAGCGGAGTGTGAGGCAGAGCCTCACGACCTTACAGAAAGGTTGGTGATTTTATTTGATATTGCTGTACTTGGCGGACTGCCTATTGTTCGCGGTAGGCATTGTTCTTGCGTTCGGCCTGACCCCCGCGCGCGTGGAAAGCGATTTGGAACAGCTTGTGGCGCGACCGCAGAGCCTTGGGGAACGGATACGGGCGGCGAAGGGAAAACGCCGCACGGGGCGGCTTGCGGCGGCGTTGCGGCAAACGCGGGACGCACTCACCGCAACCGGAAAGGGCGGGGCATTCGCTGTTGCCTGTGCGCTGTCACTGGTGCTGTTTTTCGTCGGCGGGGTGGTTGCCCTTGCCATCGGGAACGCGTTCATTGCGCCTGTGTTGGCGGTCGGATTTGCCCTGATTCCGTTCGGATTCGCGCTCCGCACCGTATCATTGTATCGGCAGAAACTGCGCGAGGAACTGGAAACGGCGCTGTCGGTCATGACGACCAGTTATCTCCGAACGGATGACCTGACCGCCGCCGTGCGCGAAAATCTGCCGCACCTCAAGCCGCCTGTGCGCGAGGTGTTTGCGGCGTTCGTGACCGAAACCTCCTGCGTATCGGCAAGCGTGACGGGCGCAATCCGAAACCTCTCGGAGAAGATCGACAACACCGTCTTTCGGGAGTGGTGTCAGACGCTGATTGCCTGTCAGAACGACCGCACACTGAAAGACACGCTGATGCCGACCGTTGAGAAATTGGGAGACATCCGCCGCGTGCAGGGGGAGGTCAAAGGCATCCTGTTTGCCGCGCGGATGGAATATCTCATCATGGCCTGCATGGTGGTCGGGAATCTGCCGCTTTTGTACCTTCTGAACAAGGATTGGTACGCCGCGCTGATGCACACCGTCCCCGGCAAAATCACGCTTGCGGTCTGCGGCGCGGCAATTCTTATCACCGGCTTGCGGATGCTCAAAATCACGAAGCCGATGGAATACGGGAGGTGACGGGATGGTCTGGGGACTTGTAATAACCTGCGCAATTCTGTTCTCCTGCGGCATCGGTTTCCTGCTCGCCGAACGCCTGAAACTCCCAAGCCGTGCCGCCTCCCGCGCCATGCACAGCATGGGGCGAAACCGGA
>CAVGEJ010000140.1:0-6199 GCA_963628215.1 Eubacterium sp. CAG:180 | reverse complement strand
CCGAGGCTATACTGGATTGACTCCTCCCATAGTAACGGAATTAACTACGGCTTGACCTACAATGTAAAGCTTGGTGACAGCGGCACTGCGTTGTTTCCGTTTATTCACCGTTCCTCCCGTGAGATTAACCGCATGGTTTCCGCGTTTTTGGTTCAGGACGTGAATGCCGGAATCCGTGCACCGGAATCTTCGGTGGCATCCGAAAAACTGATAAAATGGATGTATGAATATACCGAAAAGTTCGGTTCCGGCTATTCGTCCTCGTTTATCGGATCGCTTCCCGAGGGCGCAGGAGTCACCTATCAGGGAGCAAGCGGAGAGGTTTCCGGCAGCTTCTTTTCCGAGGTTGACGAGGTTACAACAGTCAATGTTGCGCTCCTTAAACTGAGCGCCGACAGCTACAAGAAGAACCATTCTTTCTTTTCGGAATGGGCGGAATACGGATTCCGTTATGCAATCAGCGGCATTTCAACCGACCTTAGCCTTGACCTTTCCGAAAAAATTGTGGCGATTGAGGCGGACTGGCAGTTGGCGGGGAATTCGGACAAGCTGTATTATGCCGAAAGAGATGAATCCGCCTTGCAAAACTGTTACAATAAGTCCAAAGCCAATGACAGCACGATGTATCTGGTGCGTTTCAATGTTTCGCAATATTATATGCATCCTTTGACCGTGGACATGGACGGAAAATCGTACTCGGATATTGCATACATGGCGGAAGAGGATGTCTATCTAAACCTCCACGTTCTGGAGTTGACCTTTAAAAACGAATCCGGTGTGGAAACGTTTATACCGGTGACAAGCAACCACATCGACTGCGCGGGGGCTATTACACCGGCAAAAACACCGGAACAGATCGACAAGCAGGCGGGAGAAGAACTTGCCGCAAAAATCGGCTCCGGAATCAGCGGCTTTTGGGATGGAATTCTTGACGAGTTCAAACAGTTCGGCAAAATCCTTGCCATGATTCTCGGAATCGTTGTCGTTGTCCTGATTGCTGTCTTTGTAGTTCCCGTGGTGTCTCCGATTCTCAAAACCGTTTTCGGCGCTATTGGCAGCTTCTTCCGATGGATTGGGGAGAAATTCAAAGGCATTTCAGCCAAGCGAAAACAGCGCAGGAGCGGCAGGAAATGACCAAACAGAAAAAGCCCCACAAAAAGTGGAACCGCAGGCATGAATGGCGGCTACATAACCATTCTGGAAAAGATAGGAATAAGCATCCGGCATATGTATTTGCGGCATCGACCAATAAGCGGAAATTTCTTTGCTTTACGCATTCTGCCAGTACAAACGGAACCGCCAATATCAAACTCCGGCACAATGTGGAGTCGACAGACCCGCGGGACTGTTATCTTGTGCCGAGAGCCATGATTGACCGGGATGCCAATTTGGAAATAACCTCCCGCACATTTCGGATTCATCCGGAAGATTCGGAAACTGTAAAGAAATACAAAAAATAAAAGAAAGCGGTTGTCATACAACATTGATGCACACATCCGCTTTCGCGGCAGGCTCCCGCTTTCCAAAACGTATTATACCACATTCCCCCGCACTTGTCAACCCCGAATCATCAGAAAAAGAAACTTTTAGGAGAATAGGAAAATGGAACGAAAAGAATTAACAGATAATCAAGTTACCTCTATCATGAAAAAAGTTCGGGAACGCGTGCTCGATGCAGTGATTCCCGTAATGAATGCAGAACTTGAAAAGATTTTCGGAGACAGCCTGAAATTCAGTTATACATCGACTCAAAACATCGACGCATTCACATCGGATATTCTGTTTCACATCAGATCGTTGCCAAAATCGGACGGCATTTGTTTTGCGCTATACACGCAATTTCCGGACTATGCAATTTCCATTCTTGCAGACCGCGCATTGGAACTGTATACCTGCGACTTTGACTGTCCGGAGCACCGCACAATCGGAGATATTTCCGAATATCTCGAAGTCAGGAAAAAACAACTTGCGGAATGGAGAAATGAATTTGGCTGTGAAAAGCGGGAAGTGATTGACGGTCTGTCTCTGGACTGCTCCATGATGGGAGAAGGCGCTTTGAGTATCCTGAACGATTTGCAGAACTTCTTGGACGGCAAAACCGAATTGACCGATTCGTTTTCACTTTAGTCATCCGGTTCGGAACGTTCAATAATGGGGAAATCATCCGGCACGCCCTCAAAAACTTTCTTTTTGTACATATGAAACCCATAACCGCAATTCCGGCAAAAGAAAACCTCATATCCGTCTTGGTAGTTTCGATATAAAGAAATACAATCGTTGCACCGTTTGCATCGGTCTTGCGTGCTTGTCCCCAAATACTGATAGCGAAATTTTGCATCAAACATAGTAACCCCCATTGGAAGAAATAAAAAAGAAACGGCTGCAATACTGCACATCGCGTCACCTCCGGATTTCTCCGGCAGCGCTTCCGTTTCCATAAAGCATTATACCACATTCCCCCGTGTTTGTCAAGCCCGAAAATCAAGAAAGAGGTAAGCAATGAACAAAAGAACCCGATTCCGGATGTCGCAGAACGCGCACAAACGGTTGGAACGAAAACACACCGCCCGCATGAAACGGCGCGATGACGCATGGATTCCCGCAAGCTATCACGCATTGGTTGCCAATGTACAGGCAAAGAAAAAGGCTGTCCTGCCCCGCTCGGAGCGCGAAAAACTCTATGAACGGTGTCGCAAGGATTTTTACAACTAAGGAGATCGCACCATGATTGATTTCACCCAAAACAATACCGAAGATCAGTCCTGCGACCGGGAAGCCTATGAATCCCTGAAAGCCCGCGCGGAAAGCATCGGGAAGAACCTGTCCGGAGACAAGCGGTCAAAATTCCGCCTCGGCGCTGAGCTGCGCGACCTGTTTGTCTCCAAAGATTTCCGCACCGTCTGCGCAACCTATTACCCCATCGGCAACGTGCGCAACTGCTCCGGCACGGTCTATTTCCGCTACCTCAAGGAAACCTTTGACCTCGACCGTTCCACTGTCTCCCGCCTGGTCAATGTCGCGGATGAATTCGGAGACGAAAACGGCAGATGCGCGGCGGAATGGGCGGACTTCCGTTGGTCGGCATTGGCGGAGATGCTGCCACTCACACCGGAACAGCGGAAAGCCGTCAAGCCCTCTTGGAAACGCGAGGAAATCCGCGCCTTCAAAAAGAACCTGACCGCAACCACCGCCGAGGAACAGCCGGAGGAGCGCAAGAAACCGGAGGAGGAATACCCGCAGTTCAAGGGATGGAAACGGAACGACTTCTGCCGCCACATTGTAGACCTCGAAGCCGAGAACAATGCCCTGAAGAAGCAGGTCGCCGCGCTGAACCGCCTGATGGAGGAAATCGGAGAGCAGGACAGCGGAGACAAGACCATCGATTTCGCCACGCTCGATTCCATCCTGACCTTAGCCCATGAAAAAGCTCCTGCATAAGCTCGGCGCTGTCGTGGCACTCCTCGCGGGGCTGTTGCTCGTCGGGTATCTCGTGTACCTCCTGAAAGTGCTATGAAACACATCAAACAGGCTTTTTCCGCAATCGCCCGCAACTACCGCCATTGCATCTGTGCCGCGCTCCTGTCCGGCTCTCTCGCTCTGACCTTCCTCCGCTACTTCGACTGCCTCCGCCGCATTGGGGAAGCGGTTGTCAACCTCGGTCGCTCGCTTGCCTGCTACGGCTGTTTCCTGGTCGGTCTGGAGTCTCCCTTTGAAGCGACCGTCCTGCACACCCAAAAGGTCAACCTCTCGCGCTATGTTCCGTTCGATACCGCCGAGCTCGTGCGCAAACTGGAGATCCTGCCGAAAGCCTTCTTTTCCGATCTCTTTCTGGGCTACTTCGCGGGTGTGCTCGAGATGCTGATTTCCTTCCTGCGGATTGCCACCGTTGCCGTCCCCGCGCTGATTCTCATCTGGATTGCGGTCAAGAACAAAATCTGTCAGCCGAACACAGACCACGGCAGGGACAGCAAGCCGCTCCGGCTCTGGCTTCGCACCGTCCACCGTGCAGGTGTTGCCGTCAAGGGTTGGTGCGGGCGTTCATGGGACTGGCTGACCGCACACGGGGCATGGTGGAAACTCCTGCTCCTTGTCTGGGCGGTCAACCTCAACCTTGTGGGCATCGTCATTGACGCGCTTGCCTTTTACTTCTGGTTCGCTTCCACCATCAGCTTCGGCGCACTGTTTGCCACCCAACCGCTGAAACTGTTTATTGACCTGATTCTGACCTTTTCCGCGCTCCCGTTCCCGCTCTGGCTTGTCATCGGCGCGGTGCTGGTTGACCTATGGCGCAAAAGCGTCGGCTACAAGGTACTGGAGGCACACGAAGCCGAAAACCGCGACTTCCTCATGAACTGCCCGCTTGTCATGTTTCTGGTCGGCACGATGGGGAGCAAGAAGACCACCCACATGACCGACTTCGCGCTGTCCTTTGACATCCTGTTCCGCGATAAGGCTTTGGAAATGCTGCTGGAGATTGACTTGGAGTTTCCCACCTTCCCGTGGATTGCGCTGGAGCAGGATCTCCTGCACGCCATGTCGCGCCATCGGGTCTACAGCCTTGCCTCCTGCCGCCGTTACATCGCCAAAAAAGAAAAAGCCTTCCGCAAAACTCCCGTGCCGGATAATATCTACGGCTACAACTGCGCCGAGTCTCCCATGACCTATAACAACGGCTTGGAGGTACTGGACATCTGGAAAGACCTTTCCGACTATGCCTGCCTGTATTTCATCTATTGCATCCAATCCTCGCTCCTGATCTCCAATTATTCCGTGCGGGTCGATACAGTCATGCAGTACGCGGGCAACTTCCCCCTGTGGGACAACGACCTGTTTCGCCGCGACCCCCGCACACTGGACGCCATCAGCCGACACGCGCACATTCTGGACTTTGACGTCCTGCGCGTCTCCCGTCAGGTATTGGAGGACAACAGGCTGTCCGGCTCGTTGGAATTCGGGGTTGTCCTCATTACCGAGATTGACAAAGAGAGAGGCAACCGGCTCAAGCTGGAGGGGTTGAAGAAAGCCTATGACGAAACCAACCAGAAAAACGATAACTTCAACTATTCCCTTAAAATGGGCAGACACCCCGCCACCGTGCGCAATTTCCCATTCATCCGCTTCATTGTGGACGCGCAACGCCCCGAAAGCTGGGAAGCAGACGGGCGCGAACTGACAACCGAACTCCGCATCTCGGATTGCTCCCCGAAACGGCTTGCCATGCCGCTGTTCATCTTCTTTGAGATTCTCCATGACTGGATTGTTCCGAAGTTCTGCGAATGGTATCCGACCTACCGCTACAACTGCGGGGACAACAAGCTGACCGTGCGCTTCCTGCATTGGGTCGCGTCCGTATTCTCCCGCCACTATAACCGCATCTACAACATTTTCGGCTATATGGAATCCTCGCTGACCATCGTTGACGGACGGGAGGAGGAAGCCACCGAGAGCCACCGCTATTTCCTCGCGCATAAAAAGATTTACGCCCGCCGCTTTGCTACCGACTGCTATCGGGAGTTCTTCGCCGAGCGTTCGCAAAAGTCCGGCAAGGGCATCGAGGATTACCCGACTTACAAGACCGTCTGCGCGTCCCCGAAAGAACTGCATCAGCAAAACAGCTATTTTATTGCCGAGATGGAAAACCTCTCGGACGATTGGGAGAAATTATGAAACTGGCAAAAATTAAAAACCGTTACATTTTCCATTCGGAAAATCCTAACGGCTACCATACTTATCTGGTATACTATGATAAACGAGACAAGAAAAATTACGCCATTACTACCACGCACTTATATAAACCGGACGGAAAGCGAATGAGCCAAGTAAGAACAGGTGTTTATAAAAAGATGACCCTGCCCGGCTTTGAAACACCATCAGGAGTCTATTATAAGCCAACCAAGAAAAACGTGTTTGGTACAGATATCAACCTGCGTTCCAAAGACGTAAAAATCAAGCAGTCGCTTTCTAAAAGTCAGAGCAAAAAAATACTCCGGTTCATCAATAAAAGCAAAAAGACAAAATAAAGGAGGATCGCAACATAACAATTGCAATCCCCATATGTCGGGGAGTTGATGACTGGCTAACACCAATCGACTCCATATACTTATAGTATAGCACAAATTCCGAAAAAGTCAATCCTTTTCCCGAAAAAAGTCTTGCGCCGGCGCAAAAAGTGAGGTATACTAATGAAACAACCTCTTGT
>CAVGEJ010000139.1:0-6236 GCA_963628215.1 Eubacterium sp. CAG:180 | reverse complement strand
GTAATTCTTTCGTGCCTTGCCGGACTAATCTATCGCTTATGAAAACAGTCTCTAACTTTCTAACTTTCTAACTTTCTAAAAAAGTGCTTCAGCTCTCTAAAAGAGTGCTTCAAGCTTTTGTATGTCAATGTTTTTGGATATAGATATACCAGAACTTGAAAGTAAAAACGAAAGAGGTCTGTACAATAGCCTTCCCCTTCGAGGGGGAAGGTGTCGCCGAAGGCGACGGATGAGGGCGGGATAAATCTGCACCCACGCAACGTTTACAAATCCTCACGCACCCCACTCGCCAAAAGAGTGCGATAGCCGCACTCTGCAAAAAAACACCTCCCGTCCAAACCCAAAAAACTTCCCCACAGAACCCCGCACTATGCAAAGCGAAACAAAAGTTTACGCCGTGCAACAGGCGGGGTTCTGTGGGGAAGTTAGGGGAGGGTCAGGGAGGTTTGGAGGGTAGGTGACAGATTTTGCAACGCAAAATCTTGTCAATAGCGGCTTTGCCGCGTTAGACCCATCTCCGAAAGGGGGTTCCCTGCGCCTCCAAGGTCTTCTCGCCCTCTCCTTACCTCACCGCATAATCGGCGACCGAGGTGCGGGCAGAGCGGAGGAGGGCGGTTTGGGAAGCGGAGAGAAGAAGCCGCATCCGGTAGGCGGAAAGGTAGAATTGAGCCTGTACCAACGGGCTTTCCGTGTTCGGCTTGGATGAAGAGGAAGAAGTTTCCCCGGAGTCGGACGTGCCGGACGTGTCGCCCTCCGGCTCGGGGCTGATGTCTGCCTCCGCGCGCAGATCCAACGTCAGAAAGGGCACTTGCTGCCCGAGCGCGTAGAGAATGTCCAACCCCGTGTCGCCCGAAGCAACCGACAGCGGAACTGCAACCGAGAAAATCACGTCCTGCCCGAGCGCCCGCCGCAGGGCGGTCAGATACGCGCGCGACGCGTCGAAACTGTCGTCGTCAAAGCGCAGATCGGTCAGAAGCAACTCCGCGCCGCCCATCGAAAGGAACTCCCGCAGAACCGCGGCGTCGGTCGCGGCGGCGGCGTAAATCACCGCGTCGTCCGCATTTTGGGGGAGCGTGACGCACCAGATCCCGATCAGATGCGGAACTTCTTCCGCAAGACTTTCCATGCGGCTTTTGACACCCGTCAATGCGTTTTCGACGGTTTCAAGCCCCAGATAGGAGATCACGGGCGAAGTGTAAAGCGGCTTTCCGTCCTCGTCGTTGAGGGGAATTGAGACCGCCTGCGGCGGCTCGTCTCCGAGCGTGCGGAGCGAAGTTCCGAGACGGAATGCCTCCGCCTGCACAAGCGGCGCGCGGCGAACCTGCGGCGCTTCGGTCGTTTCCTCGGTTTTCGTTTCGCCTTCGGTCAGCTTCCGGTAGGCGTCGTCGTCAAGACAGTTGTTCAGAATATTTCCCGCAACGATTGCGGCAATAAGGGCGACTGCCGCAACGATCCCGACGATCGCCCCCATCGGCATCTTTCCCCTCCGCCCCGCGCGGCGGTTATATCGTCTCATGGTGTGCGCTCCTTTGCAACGTTGTGACTTTTGTAACGCTTTACAGTCGCATTTCTTACGCGTCCCCGACAATCGTGGTTGCCCACGTGCCGCGGCGGACGAGCAGAAGCCCGATGGTGCATTTCGAGAGGTCGATCAGCTGACAGCAGAGATAAACGGTCGTGATGGGAAGGGAGGTGAAGTGAACCAGACAGAACGCGAGCGAAACGCTCACCACCCACGCGTAGACCGAGTCAAACAGGAAGGTGACAACCGTCTTGCCGCCCGAGCGAAGCGTGAAATAGGAGGCGTTCGTAAACGCATGAATCGGCGCTGCCAGTGCCGCAATTCGCATGAACGACCGCGCCAGTTCCTTGACCGCAGGAGTCGTGTTGTAGATATCCGGGAAGAAGAACGAGCAGGCGAAAATGACCGCCGTGGTGGCAAATCCCGTCAGGAGGGAAAGCGTCATCAGGCGCGGCGCGTCCTCCCGCGCCTTGTCGCGCCCCGAAGCGCCGAGGGTCTGCCCCAACACGATTGCAATCGCAGTTCCGAGCGACATATACAGCACCGAAGCGGTGTCGAAAAACGCGTTGGAGATGCTCAGCGCGGGGACAACGTCCGTGCCCCATGCGGAGTAGCACTGCATGAGCATTGCCTGCGCCGTTGCCCAAAGCGTTTCGTTGACCAACAGCGGCGTGCCCGTGATGAAAATTCTGCGCGCCAGTCCGCCCGATATGCGGAACGAGCGGTACAGCCCCTTTGCAAATTGGCATTTTTCCGTATGGGTATGCGTCCAGACGATGACAAGCGCCAGTTCGGTGAACCGCGCGATGACGGTTGCGAGCGCCGCGCCCCGCACACCCATTACGGGCGCGCCGAGTTTGCCGAAGATCAGGATGTAGTTCAGCGTACCGTTAACGGCAACGCCGACGATTCCCGCGACCATTGGCGGCGTGGCGTGTCCGCACTCGCGCAACGTGCCCGAATAGACCTGTGTGAGCGCGGTCGGGAGCATTCCGACCATTACGACGGCGAGGTACTGTTTTGCGTATTGCATGACGAGCGCGGGGTCGTTTCCCTCTCCCTCTGCACGCAGATAAAGCCGCATGAGGTTCTCGCCGCAGGTGAGGAAGAGGGTGACCGCAACTGTGCACAGAATCAGCGCGCTGTACAGTTTATAGCGGAAGGTTTGCCGGATTCCTTCGTTATCTTTTTTGCCGTAAAACTGCGCGGTGAAGAGTCCCGCGCCCGAGACCGCGCCGAAGATGCACAGGAAGTAGACGAACATGAGCTGATTAACGATGGTAACGCCCGACATCTGCTCCGTTCCAACCTGCCCGACCATGACGTTATCCAGCAGGCTGATGAAATTACTGATCGCGTTCTGTACCGCGATCGGGATTGTGACCGCCAGAACGGTTCGATAAAACGCTTTGTTTCCGAAAAATTTACTCATGGATACCTCTTTGAACGTTAAGACCTTGGGACTCTGTCCCAAGCCCTGCTTAGGGGACTTCTTAAAGAGAAGTCCCCTAAGAACCTTCAAGACCTTCACTGCAATTGGATTATTATTTCTATCTTTACTCTTTACATTGTACAGATTTTGGGGGTAGCCGTATTCCGTGCTACGAATTCCGGCTGCTAAGGCTGTCGCCTCTCTCCCGCTACCGGATAGAAATGATTCAGGTTAGTGAAGGGACGGCGGGTGGGGTGGAATGCGGGGCGCTCCCTTCGGATTGCGCCCCTGTAGAGTGCGTAACCCGTTGGGAATGTAACATTGTAGGGAACGACCCGTGTGTCGTTCCGATTCGGGGGAAAGATATGTTTCTATGGGGAGTGCAGATTTATCCCCCTCATCAGTCGCTAACGCGACAGCTTCCCCCCGAGGGGAAGCCTTTTTGCAAGAGTCTTTTCGTGCTACACGGCAAAGTGATGGAAGGAGCAATATTGCCCGCCCTCATCCGTCGCCTTCGGCGCCACCTTCCCCCTCGAAGGGGAAGGCTATTGTACAGACCTCTTTCGCTTTTACTTTCAAATTTTGATATATCGATATCCAAAAATATTGACATTCAAAAGCCTGAAGCACTTTTTAGAGACCTGAAGCACTCTTTTAGAGACCTGAAACACTTCTTTTAGAAAATTGCAGGGCTTTAGAAATCTGCAGGGCTGTTGTAAGCCTTCCCCTTCGAGGGGGAAGGTGGCGCCGAAGGCGACGGATGAGGGCGGATCGTAAAGGCAAACTGTAACTCAAAATTATATTTTTGCCGTGTTTGCCATGTTTGCACAGTGTAAGGAAGGCTTCCCCTCGGGGGGGAAGCTGTCGCGTAAGCGACTGATGAGGGGGGATAAATCTCCATCCACGCAAGGTATACGCTCCCTACGCTCCCCATCCACCAATCGGGTGCGAAGCCGCACTCTTTACCGCCATCGCACCTCCCAATCCACCCAAAAACTTCCCTGCACGGCAACCGCCGTATTAGATTTAGAATCGTTTTTATTCTCACTTGCGGGCGGTTGTCATGCAGGGAAGTTCGGGGAGAGTCAGGGAGGTTTGGAGGGTAGAGAACCCCCTCCGAAGGGGGGTCTCTGCGCCTCCAAGGTCTTTCCCTTATTCTTTTTCTTTTATCCCCATCTGCTCCATCAGGCGCTTGTTGAACTCGAGAGCCGTGTTGAAACCCATCTTTTTCTGACGGTTGTTCATCGCGGCGATTTCCAGAATGATCGCAAGATTCCGCCCGGGACGAACCGGAACAGTCACGCACGGAATGTTCAAGCCGAGAATGTTGATCGTCTCGTCCTCCATCCCGAGACGGTCGTACATCTTGCCCTCCACCCAGTTTTCAAGCTGAATCACAAGATCGATCCGCTCGGTCTCCTTGACCGCACCGATACCGAATAAGCGGCGCACGTCCACAATGCCGATGCCGCGCAACTCCACATAGTGGCGGATCATCTCGGGCGCAGAGCCGACCAATGTCTTTTCCGATACCCGCTTGATCTCCACCGCGTCGTCCGCAATCAGACGATGCCCGCGCTTGACCAACTCGATCGCCGTCTCGCTCTTGCCAACCCCGCTGTCGCCCAGAAGCAACAACCCCTCGCCGTAAACCTCCACAAGCCCGCCGTGCCGCGTGATGCGGGGCGCTAAGTAGGTGTTCAGCGAAGCAATGAGACTGGACATGATCGGACTGGTCTTGATGTCGGTTCGCAGAACCGGAATTTGCTCCCGCTCGGCGCGCTCGATCAGAGCATGATCTGCCGGCAGGGAGGTTGTGTACAGGATCGCCACGGGATGCGCGTCAACGAACTTCTGCAGCATCACGCGCTTGGTGCTCGGCTCGATGGACTGCAGATAGGAAGTCTCCGCTTTTCCGATCAGCTGAATCCGTTCCGCCTTGAAATCGCCGTAAAAGCCCGCCAGAGCAAGCCCCGGGCGGTTGACCTCGGGCGTTTCGATCATGATTTCGTCGAATTTTTCGGGGCGCACCAGCACCTCAAAGCGGAATTCCTCCACAATCTTCGACAGCGCAATCTTGTAATCCTGTTTCATCGTCTCTCCTTTCGGGGGCGTTGCCCGCGACGCTGCTTTCCTGCCGCGCGCCCCTCTCCATCCTTTGTATTATAGCATAAAGCGCGGCAAAATGGAATGTTTTTTGAAAAAATTTTAGCGCGCGGGCGCGTATTAACAGAAATATCACAATTATCCTGTATAATAGGAACAGGAAAGAGAGGGCGGAATATGAAACACGGAAATATGCGGCGGATTTTGCCGCTTCTTGTTGCGGTCACGCTGCTTGCCGGGCTGTTTGCCGCAGGGTGCACCTCGGCGAACAAAGAGGTGGTTGCCACCTGCGGCGGAGACCCCGTTCTGCGGGAGGAGTATTCGTTCCTCGCGGGGCGGCTTTCGGACGAGGGGCTCAGCGAGGACGAGATCCGCGAAAGAATTGCGCCGTCCATCATCGAGGATCGTGCGATTCTTGCGGCGGGGGCGGCGCTGTTGGACGGTTTGACGGTGGATGACAAGACGGTCAAAGCGGCGGTCAAGGCGGGCGTGAAGGAAGCGATTGCGGGGTACGGCGGCAAGGACGCATACCGCGCGGCGCTTGCGGAGCAGTCGTTGACCGAGCACCACCTGAAGCGGATGCTTGCGGTGGCGGAGATTCAGCGGCTTGTAACGGAAAAGCTGTTTGCGGGCACGGAACTGGAGGACGCGGCTTCCTTTGCGGAGTGGCTGACCGACGACGCGCACTACGCGCGGGTGGAACGCTACGATTTCCGGAGTGAAGCGGAAGCGGAAGCGTTTCTCGCGGCGGCAGCGGGCGGCGACGCGGACGCGCTTTATGCGACCTACGGCGGCGTGAAGGCTTCTGCAAGCTACTGCTTTTTGGGGCTTGGCGGCGAGGAGTTGGACGGACTTCTCTTCTCGCTCCCTGCCGACAACACAACGCTTTCCGCGGTCATTTCCGATCGCGGGGTATACTCGGTTTACCGCCGTTTATCGGTGAGCGCCGAAGAGCGCGAGGACATGGCGGCGCTTCAGGGGCTTGCGGTACGCGATGAGCTTCGCTCCCGCCGTCTGGACTCCCTTCTTGCCGGATACGCGGACGGGCTGACGGTGGAGTGGAGGTAGGAGGGGGTAAGGGAAAGACCTTGGAGGCGCAGGGAGGACTCTTTCGGAGAGTCCTCCCTACCCTCCAAGCCTCCCTGACCCTCCCCGAACTTCCCTGCACGGCAACCG
>CAVGEJ010000138.1:0-6429 GCA_963628215.1 Eubacterium sp. CAG:180 | reverse complement strand
ATAGCCTTCCCCTTCGAGGGGGAAGGTGGCGCCGCAGGCGACGGATGAGGGCGAACCCATCGTTTTATCACCAACCAAACGAGCGCGATAGCCGCACTCTGCAAAGCTCTCGCACCTCCCAACCAACCCAAAAACTTCCCTGTACGGCAACCGCCGTCAAAAAAGCGAGAAAAATTTATTCACACCAAAACGGCGGTTGCCGTGCAGGGAAGTTCGGGGAGAGTCAGGGAGGTTTGGAGGGTAGGGAGACCCCTCCGAAAGGGGTCTCCCTGCGCCTCCAAGGTCTTCCTCCCCCTACCCTTTCTCAACTCTCCCCGCCAAAGAAGCGGTGGAGAGTTGGGAAAAGCAGATCTGAACCTTGCGCGTCCGCCTGTCGCGATAGAGAACAAAGGACTTCGGCAACTCCATGGAAGCAAAGCGAACCGACTTTGCCGCCTCCGCGGCGGAAAGGAACTTTTTCGTCACCGCAGATACCGTCGCGCTGTCCGCGTCGAAAATGCCGATGACGTCGGTTGTCCGAATGTTCCGATTGTTCCCGATATGCAAATACATCATCTTGCCACCTCGCGGAACGATCCGTTTTCCACCGCGATCACCTTTCCTCCAACCGTTTCGTCCGGCTCGCAGGACGTGATGATGACCTGCCGCCCCACGATCTTTTCCCGCAGATACGCCCGCCGGTTGCGATCCAGTTCCGAGAACACATCGTCGAGAAGCAACATCGGCACTTCTCCGCAGACCTGCCTGCAAACCTCCCCTTCGGAAAGCTTGAACGCAAGCGCCAGCGACCTCTGCTGCCCCTGCGACGCGTACAGCCGCGCTTCCTTGCCGTTCAGGCGGATCAGAATATCGTCCTTGTGAATGCCCCAGAGCGTAGTCCCCGCGCCGATTTCGCGCTCGTGCCGCGTCAGGAGCAACTCCCGGTATTTCGCCTCGGTCGCCGTGCTGTCTGCGTATTCCTCGGAAGCCTGTCCGCTCGACCCGTCGTACTCCACCTGCGGGACTTCCCCGCCGCCCGTCATCTCTCCGAAGCACTCCCGCACGCACGCGTCAACCGCCGTCAGGTACTTCTGCCTGTACCCCGCCAGAACCGCCGCTTCATGCGCCAGCTGAACCGACCAGAACTCGATCGTATCGCGGAACGTCTGCGGGTCGTCCTCGTAATTCCTGATCAGCTGATTCCGCTGTTTGAGAATCTGGTTGTACCGTTGCAAAGACCGCAGATACACGGGGTACAACTGCGACAGCGCGACATCCAGAAAGTTGCGCCGTTCCGCAGGTCCGTCTTTGATCAACGACAGATGCTCCGGGCAGAACAGCACCGTGCGAAGCTGTCCCACAATATCCGAAACCCGCTCGACCTTGACCCGGTTCTGCTCGATCCTGCGCCGCTTTCCCCGCCCGAGCCGAACCGTGATGTTCTGCCGTCTCACCGAGTCCGTGAAGTCGACCGACACCTCCGCCATGTCCGCGCCGAACCGTATCATTTCTTCGTCCCGCATCGCCCGGAACGACCTCCCTAATGCCGCATACGCGATCGCTTCCAACAGGTTCGTTTTCCCCTGCGCGTTCTCCCCGCACAGGACGTTCACGCCCTCGTCAAACGCCACTTCCGCCCGCGCGATGTTCCGGAAGTTTTCAAGCGCTATGGAGTTACAAAGCATATAAGACCTTGGGACTCTGTCCCAAACCCTGCTTAAAAACTTCTTGAAAGAAGTTTTTAAGAATTTCAAGAACTTTAATCAAGGGGGTTCTTGCGATTGAATTTACACAGTGCGGATTCTGTTTTTTCATTCTCCCCCTCCAATCCAATCCAAAAAAATTAAGACCAACCAAACGAGCGCGATAGCCGCACTCCGGGAGGCATTCCTCCCAAATCCGAAAATAACTTTCCTCCCCGCGGCAACCGAATCTTTCCCAAAAGAGAGTACCACTTCACCCCCGCACTACCAAACAAACAGCGCTGTTTGTGCGGTTGCCGTGGGGAGGAAAGTTAGGGGAGGGTCAGGGAGGTTTGGAGGGTAGGGAGACCCCTCCGAAAGGGGTCTCCCTGCGCCTCCAAGGTCTTCCTTATCCCCCTTACTCTTTCATCCGCACCGGCAACAGCATGAACAACTCGTGGATCGTTTCGTCCTCGGCGGGTTCAATGTTGATGGAGGTCAGAGCGGAGGAGAGAGAGATTTTGACAATGTCGGCAGAGCAAGACTTCAGACTGTCAATCAGGAAGCGGTTGTTGAACGCAATCACCAGATCCGGTCCTTCGTGCTCGATCGGAACTTCGTCGTAGGTCTCCCCGAGCGTCGACTGCGCCGAAATCTTCAACAGATCGCCCGCCAACTCCAACCGAACGTGCGCGCGCACACTGCCAACCACCTTTTCCTCGGTCACAAGCGCCGCGCGATCCAAAGCCGCAATCAGGCGGTCGCGGTCAACCTTCACCGTGATCTTGTGGTTCGTCACAATGATGCGGTCGAAATCAATGTACAGACCGTCAATCAGACGCGAGAAGAAGATCAGATCGTCGAAGTGGAACACAATGTTCCGCAACGTCTTTGTGACCCGCACCGTCGCGTTCTCGTCATCCTTCAGCATTCTGTACAGCTCGCCCACCGACTTCGTCGGCAGAATGAACGCGTGGTTCAGCTTCGAGCCGTTCGTGTTGCCGTTCTCAATCGGAACTTCCACCGAGCACTTCGCCAGTTTGAAGCTGTCGCATGCCACGGCGAGCAGGTTGTCGGTTGTGACCTTGAAATAGCAACCGTTGAGCACCACGCGCTGGTCGTTTGTCGCCATTGCGTAGCTGCACTTTGCAATCATTTCCCGCAGGACTGCCTGCGAGATGGTGAAGCCGTCCTCGGTTTCCAGCGGCGGGAGCGCGGGGAAGTCCTTCCCGTTCAGCGCGTTCATGCGGTGCGTGGACTTGCCGCTCGCGATGCATGCCTGCAGGCTCGGGGTGACCGTCAGGGTAACGGTATCGCCTTCCATGACTCTGACCGTTTGCGAAAACTTCTGCGCGTTGAGGATATAAGACCCCGCCTCCTCGACCTCCGCCTGAATCGACAGCCGGATTCCCTTCTCCAGATCGAATGTTGTAAGCGTGCAAGTGCCGTTCTCGTCCGCCTCGATGAGGATGCCCTCAATGGCGGTGAGCGTCGATTTTCCCGACACTGCGCACATGAGCGGCGCAACGGCGTTACAGATTTCCTGTCTATTGAATACGATTTTCATGGTAGTACCTCTCTTTCTTGGGGTTAAGACCTCGGGACGCTGTCCCGAACCCTGCTTAGGGGACTTCTTGAGGAGAAGTCCCCTAAGAACCTTCAAGACCTTGAACCCAATTTGATTTTTGATTCTATATTTTACGTTGTGCTGATTTTTGTGTAGCCGTTTGCCGTGCTACGAATTCCGGCTGCTCCCGCACCCAATCCCGTCGAGCGGGATTGGGACGGCTTACGCCTTGCTCCCTCTACCGGATAGAAATGGTAAGAAATTAGTTGTTAACGGAGACGTTGGAATGCGGGGCGCTCCCTTCGGATTGCGCCCCTGCAAAGTGCGTAATCTATCGAAAATGGGATGTTGTAGGGAACGACCCGTGTGTCGTTCCGTTTTGGGCGGAACGGTGCGACAAATCCTTGCAAGCCCGCAAACGCTGTTTTCCGTTCTGGGCGGGAGAAAGGAAGAAGGAAAGAAAGAAGAATGAAAGTCGTAGTAGTCGTAGTAGGGGGTGTGGAGACTGTGGAAAACCGCAAAATTCCGCAAAAACCCTTTTCTGACGCGCTTTTCGGTGGGTTTTGGGACAACCCGAATCGGAAAACTGCTCCCGAAACCGTCTGAAATCGCGGGAAAACCTGTGGGATTTCTCCCGCCGTCCCCGCTCCTGCGACACGGATTGTCGCATTTGGCACGAATTCTCGTCAGCCGTTCTCCACATCGGAAAACTGTTCCCGCAAAACCTGTGGAAAACTCAATTTCCACGGTCTCTCCGAAAAGTTTTCCACGTTTTCCACGGAGTTTTCCACAACCCCGCTTCTTTCGCTTTTCCACTCGTTTCCGCCGCACTTTTTGCTTGTTTCGAGCGGTCTCAACATTTTTTTCTCATTTTCCCCGTCCGTTCCCCACACCTTTTCCACACCCTGTGGAAAGCCTGTGGAAAACCATTCGAATTTGTTGGAAAACCCCTTCAAGTCGCAGGAAACTTTCCTCAAACCGCCTTTTTCCAACCATTCGGGCGCGATAGACGCACTCTGCAAGGCATCGCACCTCCCAAGGCTCAAAAACTTCCCTGCACGGCAACCGCCGTCCAAAAAGCGAGGAAAATTTTTACACACCGAATCGGCGGTTGCCATGCAGGGAAGTTCGGGGAGGGTTAGGGAGGCTTGGAGGGTAGGGGACACCCTCCGAAAGGGGGTCCCCTGCGCCTCCAAGGTCTTCTTCCTTAATACCCCATGATCTCCCGCTTCATGTCCGTCAGCTCCGCGAGGAAGTCGGAATCGACCTGCATCCGGCTGTCAACGTTTTTGAGGGAGGACATGATCGTCGCGTGATCGCGGTTGAATACCTTCGCAATCGCGGGAAGCGACATGTCGGTTACCTGACGAATCAGGAAAATGCACGCGTGGCGCGCGTTCGCAATCTCCTTGTTCCGCTTCGGTCCAACCATCTCTTCGCGCGAAATGCCGTACTTCTTCGTCACCGTGATGAAAACCCGATCCAGAGTCGAACTCACAGGCTCAGCACCCCCGAGCAACTCGGAAATGCAAACCCGCGCAACGTCCATCGTGATCGCCCTGCCGGAAAGGAAACTCAACGCCCCCAACTTCTTGATCGCACCCTCAATCTGCCGGATGTTCGAGCGTAAGTTCTCACCCAGGAAGTTCAGAACATCGTCCGGAATCGTCACGTTCACCTGCTCCGCCTTGTTCTTGATGATCGCAATCCGCAATTCCAAGTCCGGCGGCTCAATGTCGGCAAGTAAGCCCCACTCGAAACGGGACTTCAACCGATCCTCCAATAGCTTGATGTCGCGCGGCGGTCGGTCGGAAGTCAGAATAATCTGCTTCTTTTCCTCGAATAACGCGTTGAACGTGTGGAAGAATTCCTCCTGAATCGACATCTTGCCCGCAATGAACTGAATGTCGTCAATCAGAAGCGCGTCGCACTTGCGGAAACGGTCGCGGAACTCGTCCATCGACTTGTTCGCCAGACACGAAATCATCTGGTTCGTAAAGTCCTCTCCCTTCGTGTAGGTGATCTTCACGTCGGGGTTGTTCTCCTTCATCCGGTTGATGATCGCGCACATCAGGTGCGTTTTTCCAAGCCCGCTGTGCCCGTAAATGAACAGCGGATTGTAGTTCGTTGCGGGATGGTTCGCAACCGCAATGCAGGCGGCGTGCGCGAATTTGTTGGTGCTGCCCACAATGAAGTTGTCGAACGTGTATTCAAAACTGTAAACCGGCATGACCTGATCGTCCTCGTCGCGATCCGCCCCGTCGGTTGCATCACCCTCGGACTTTGCCGGGGTCTGCGCGTTTGCGGCAGGCGTTGCCCGCTCGGGCAAGTCGGCTTTCGCAGGCACTGACCGAACCGCGTCCGCCGCCGTGGGAGACCCCGTGAAGACCAACTCCACGCGGATGTCAAAGCCCAGAAGGCGGCAGAACTCGGACTGAATCTTGTCCAGATACTTTTCCTTGACAATGGAATATTTGAATTCGGACGGAATGCTCATGGTGATGAGATCCCGCGAGAAGGAGAGAATGTCGATCTCTCCGAACCAAAGGTTGACCGTCGTGTCGGAAAGAGACTTGCGGAAGGACTCCTTCACCAAATCCCAGACCTGCCGGATTTCCTCTATGTATTCATGCTCCGCCATGCAGAAAAAACCCCTTTCCGAAAAAGCGGGAACCCCCGCCGTGATACGCGCGCGCACGATATATATAATATATAATATTATACCATACTACTAATAGATTCACAACGGGCGGCGTTCACTTTTTACATTTTTTTTACAACTGGTCGGGCGGAAAAAACGGGAAAAGGGGTTGACAAATGGGAAAAGATGTGGTAAAATAAAAAACAACCAAAAAGGGGCGTTAGCGCAGTTGGGAGCGCACAACACTGGCAGTGTTGGGGTCAGGGGTTCGAATCCCCTACGCTCCACCAAAAAAGGCACTAGCTCGCGCAAGTGCTTTTTTTAACAGCATAAATCGGGAGTCCACAAAAATCCGGTCGTCAACTAACCTGAACCATTTCTATCCGGTAGCGGGAGAGAGGCGACAGCCGCCAAAATCCCGCTGGACGGGATTTTGCTCGGGAGCAGCCGGAATTCGTAGCACGGAATACGGCTACATCAGAATCTGCACAAACAAAAGAAAGGGGCAAAAATCCCCTTGGTTAAAGTTCTTGAAAGTCTTGAAAACTTCTTTCAAGAAG
>CAVGEJ010000137.1:0-6552 GCA_963628215.1 Eubacterium sp. CAG:180 | reverse complement strand
CGCCCTTCACGCAGACACATGAGCAGGAATTTTGCTCGGTTCGCCATGTGGTTAATCAGATCGGCAAGATCGTCAAACTCCACTTCGCCGGTTGCGCTTGCGTATTCGACAAGATCCGAGTCTGCAACAAGGAACAGAACAAAGGCGAGGATTTCATCGTCCGGAATCAACCCGCTTTCATATTTGAACTGACTCAGTTTCATTCGAACAGGATCGGTGGAGAATGCATTCCGCATAGATTCCAGGGATGCTTCGTAGCATTCGTTTTCGCGCTGATATGTCCTGATATCGGTTTCTTTGACTCCGATCTGATCAGCAAGAAGATGCACCCCTCTGTCAAAGTTCAGCGGATCGGTGTATGCAACGAGAGAGAGGAACTCTGCCGGTGCTACGGATTTCGTCAGTGACTTACCGTGAGCAATAGACTGCTGCAGGGCTGCTTTTCTGTTGAAAGAATTGTTGGTGTTCATATTGAACCTCCGAAAATAAGTATTCATAGATTTCTCTATGTACGGCGGTTTCCCGCCAAATGGAAACGCCCTCACGATTCCGTAAGGGCGTTTCTGCGGTATTTCTTTCATGACAATTCGGCTTCGAAGCGATAACCATTCGTGAGGATTACAGTCATCTTGCTTTCGTTATCTATTCTGATTTGTGCGATCAGTTGTCGAATGATTTGGTTGTTGAATTCTTTGACATCGACATTTGCCCGATCTATTGTTGTGAATAGATCTTCAAGGCGTGATTCTATATCGAGTTTTGGTCTTATTTTTGTTTTCTCAACCTCAAGGAGTCGTTTGAGGTCTTTGATGTTGTCAGATATCCGTTGGAATTCAGTATCAAATTCTCCCTTATTGCCTCGTTCCGCAGTTATGCGCACGACTCTCATCAAGTCGTTTTCCTGTTCCTTTATCTGCTGTTCGAGCGAAGTGATACTCATATCAGCACCGGTATCCAGGAGTGTGATAGATAATGCCGCTTTCAGCTCATCCTTCAGTTCTTCTTTTTTACTGGAGAGGTTTGAGATGGCTTTGAGTATTGCCTGATGAAGCCCTTCTTCCTCTATTGTGAAAGAACCGTTACACTTCTCTTTGCCATAGTCCATTCGTGTGGTGCAACGCCATACGACTTTTCTGTTTCCGTGATGTGTCCACACGCATCTTCTGTACGGCGCTCCGCAGTGACCGCATATAAGGATATCAGTCAATGCGTATTTGCTGTTGTATCGACCTTTTTTCTGAGTTTCTTGCGTACCGTCTGTTTTAATCACTTTTTTCGCATTTCGCCGTGCATATTCCGCTTGTACTTTATCAAACAGTTCGCGGTCAATAATTGCTTCATGGTGATTTTCAAGGTAATGTTGAGCAAGCTGTCCGGTATTCTTTTCGCGTTTGTGTGACAGCAAGTCCGAACAAAACGTTTTTTGAGTCAGCACATCTCCCTTATATTTCTCGTTACGCAGGATAGTTTGAAGCGTGGATGGATACCATCTGTCTTTCTTCTTCCCGGGAGGCACAATTTGATTGTCATTCAGATAAGTACAGATACCTGTAAGGCTATCTCCGGCATAGTATCGTTCGAAGATTTCCCGTATTACAGTGGCTTCGTCTTCCACAATTGAGATTATATCTTGCCTTTTGGTTTCGGGGTTGTACTCTTTTTTGTACCCATAAATATCGTGTGTGAATGTCACTTTTCCTTCGGAGAAGGCGTGGCGAACGCCCCATGTTACATTTTTGCTGATTGATTCGGATTCTGCTTGAGCGAAGTATCCCATAATGGTGATCATCGCCTCACTTGTTTCGGTAAGTGTATTAATGTTTTCTTTTTCAAATATCACGCCGATGCCGAGTGCTTTCAATTCTCGAATATATTCGAGGCAGTCAACCGTATTTCTTGAAAATCTTGATATAGATTTCACCAGAATCAGATCAATCTTCTTCTGTCTGCACTTTCGAATCATTTTCAGAAATTCGGGGCGTTTTTTTGCCATCGTTCCCGTAATTCCTTTGTCGGCATATATTCCGGCATTCAACCAATCTGAATGTTTGGCGATTTCTGCTGTATAGTGTTCAATCTGTGCGTCATAGCTGTTAGCCTGCTCATCTTGCTCGGTGGAAACTCGACAGTACGCTGCGACTTTAATCAAGCGTTTTAGCGGTTGAATTGCTGAGTCAACTGTTTTGACCGGTTCGATTTTGCGTATAACCATTATGTTCCTCCTTCTGTTTTCACCACGGCGCCATTGATAAAGTGAACCGCAATTTTGCCGCTTTTGTCAATCATGACATGGGATACCGTTCTTTCAAGTAGCTCTGTACTGATATCCTGGAGTTCCTGCCGATTACGATAATCCTGTTTGAGCGTTTCTGTGAGTTCCTCTGTGATTTCGTATTCGCAGTTGTCATATTTCAGCGATGCGAGTTCCAGTATATCAGCAAATGATTTTTGGAAGTCGATGCTTTGACTATTATTCAGCATACAGTTCAACTCGTTGGTTTTACTTGTCACCTCATAGTTTGATTCGTATGTATCCGCAGGTTCCACTTCATCCAATAGCTCAGGGTGTCGGATCACCATATTCAAAACCTTCAGGATACGATCATAGAATTTTTCTTCTCGAAGCTGTGTATTCATACACCCTTTGCAGAACCACTTATGGTACCTTGTACTTTGAATATCTCGGGTGATTCGTTCTCCACATTCTTGACAAAATGTTCGCTTCTTCAGAATTGTTGCTCGCGGGTCTTTGTTATACCCTCCATATTTCTCGGAGATCAGCGTATTCGCACTTTCAAATTGCTCATTGTTTATTATCCTCGGGTATTTTGCGGTGCCGAGGTAAAAACTACATTCCAGAATCCGCTTCACCATGAGTTTGTTCCACAGTGTTTTTCCCTCATAGTAATCGATTCCTCGAGCAGTCAGCTCAGCAGCAATCTGCGCAAATGACATTCCGTCAAGGTAGGCTTCAAAAACCTCTTTGATGACTTTTGAAGCATCTTGATCTACTGTAATTTCACCATTCCGTATTTCGTATCCGTATGGCATGGTTCTTTTTTTCATCTGTGCGTCCTTTCTATATGTTCTTTCAGTACAAGCCCGCCAACCAGTTTGAATTTTATCTCATCGCTTGTATCTATATTGATGTCTTCGACCAGAGTGTCGAGCAAATCTTCGTCAAGTTCTTCGATTTTATCCGGCCCCTTGTCGATAAGAGAAGCCAAGCGTTTTATTTCCGATATGGCTTGATCCGCTTGGCTATTATTGAGAAACAGCCTCCGCTTTGAACGGAGGCTGCCCATACTGTTATTCAGTTCATTGCTTTTTCGACGATAGGTTTCCTCATCTATCATCTGCTTTTGCTTAAGGTCAGCAATCAGTGCAAGCTGATCATTGATCAACATGATCTGACGGTCAATTTCTGCGTATTCAAGCGACTGCGCAGAAATCCGATTTTTCAGAGTTACCAGTTGATTGATAATTGGAGTGATGATAACTTTCTTGTTCATCTTAAGTTTATTGTACATATTCGTAAAAGCTCTGATGATTTCCGATTCAGGCACCGGCATGGTCGGGCAGGTCGAAGCATCGTTTTGGTGTGTCCGGCAAGCCCATTGTACAGTGTCCTTGCGATTGACTATGCGACAAATCTTTCCGCACACCCCACAATGGATTGCTCCCGAAAGGAGTGTATTCTTCTGCTCAGCATTGACGCATTTGGGCACTCTTGATATGCGGAGCTTTTGAGCATATTCAAAAACCGTGCGCGAGATAATCGGTTCATGTGATTCCTCAATATAGTAATACTCGTGTTCTCCGTGATTTCTTACTCTTTTGAACGGAAAGTCTTCTGTGCGATATCGCTTCAGATACATCTGATCTCCAATATACTTTTCATTGGTCAGAATATACTTTACGATTGCTGTCTTCCAGGGCACCGTAGGGTCTTTGCGCGGTATCTGTTCTGTATTTAAGTCCCGCACAATCTGCCGGATACTTTTTCCACTGGTGTAGTCTTGATAAATCCGTTTGACGATTTCTGCCTCTGCTTCATTAACCACAAGTGTGCGTTCATATCGTTCATACCCATAAGGCGCAACTTTGAGGATGTAGTCTCCACGCTCCATCCGATATTTCTCGCCTATTCGGACGTTTTTCGAGATTGATATGGATTCTTCTTGCGCATGATATTCCATCATGGTAAGTCTAAATTCGGTTTCTTCAATAGCGGTATCCAGGTTTTCTTTTTCGAAGAACACCGAGACTCCAAGCGTTTTCAGATATCTGATATGTGCCAAACTCTCAGCGGTATTTCTGCCGAATCTCGAAACCGATTTTACATAGATTTTTTGTATTCGACCTCTTTCGCAGTCGTCAATCATGCGGTTAAATTCATTGCGTTTATCAGTTGTGGTTCCACTGATTCCTTCGTCGGCATAAACATCAATCAGTTCTTCAAAGCTGCTGTCCTCAAACATTTTCTTGTAGTGAAGATATTGCGCAGCAAAGGAGTTCAGCTGATCTTCCTTGCTTGTACTGACTCGAACATAGGCAGCAACACGAACCTTATTTTGTATTGTTTCAATAGGCTTGATCTGTATAATGTTCTGCTGCATGGCCTCTCTCCTTTCCTTTTCGTTAGCACACAGTATACCACAAATATCTCACAAGTCCAGCGCTTATTTTCAAAAGTTCGCTGAAGTTACAATAAGTTTGCAATTGAGTTTTTCACGGAGTCTGTTCACGATTTTGTGGTACTCACTTTCTGTGATCAGCTCTTTTTCAATCATGCTTTTCAGCATAGAAAGATGAATTGCAAAATCAATTTCTCTTTGAAGCGTATTATCCATAGAGCCTCCTGTATGTCTTGTAAATATCAATGCCGAGACTTTCGAGGGATGCCCGTTCAACGGCATTGGCTGACTGTTTATCTATTCTTCCAACATAGTTTGAAAGGCGACTCTTATCGATTGTCCGAATTTGTTCGAGCATCACCATTGAGTTTTTGGGAAGCCGTCCTTCTTCCAGCTTGATCGGCACATGAGTGGGCATCCGCAGTTTCTTCTTTCTGCTTGTGATTGCCGCAACGATCACGGTGGGGGATGCTTTATTTCCGATATCATTCTGAATGATCAGAACCGGTCTTGTTCCACCCTGTTCACTACCGGTTACGGGACTGAGGTCAGCGTAGTAGACCTCATTTTTATGAACTGTCATTTTCTTTCTACCTCCTGATAATTATGTAAGAGGCTGATGGTTGGATTAATCGGATTATCCGAACAGTGCGCCATCAGCCGAAATAGTTAGACTCAATTTCTTGAGTAATAAGTTCGTTTTGCTTTTTGTATGTCTTATCGTATTTGTCGCCCGACATCCCCGATATTGCGGCTTTCACCACGGGCATATAACAGACGGTTGTCAGCGTAACAACCTCATTGGCCTCTCACCAACCGCCGGGTACTCCGGCATCCGCGCTTTCGGCTACGGAAGTATCATTATCCCCAACACCTGTCATGGCCTTCTCCTGATTGCTGTTCATGAGTCCAAGTCCTGAAGGGTAGCGCTGTTTGGAAACAGTTGCCGTTCGCTTGTGTGGCTTGCGCTTTCGCGCGGTGTCGGTAACGTATCTGCTATATCGGTATTCAGTTGTCATAGATCAGCGAGGATTTTATCCTCTCACTTGACAACGGACATTTTTTTCGCAAAAGTAGGGGTATCACCCGAAAAATTTTTTGTATTTTTTTCGGATTGATTCTCTTGCCTCATACACAGTAGTCTTATGAACGCCTTTTTGCTTGGCGAACTCTGCGTATGGCATGGAACCTTCCATACATTCTTTGAAAATTGTGAGCTGAAATTCTGTCAGCGACCCTTCAAACTCTGCCCTGAGCATTTGAGTCATAATTTCTTCTTGCAGATTCGTTGAATCAGCCATCCATGTGCTATTGCTTTCGTCCCCGACCGCACTGTCAAGTGACAAAGGCGCTCCGAGTTCACTTTCTTCTTCGATGTGGCGGCGCATTTTCTTTTCTTCATTACGTAACAACTTCATAACCTCGACATCCACCTCGGTTACTTCTCCGGTTGCTTTGATGCCGACAAAATACTTCTTGATGCCGTTTTCTTCGGTAGTCCACAGGTTGTAATCGAAATCTTTTAATGCTTTCATTTTTGTAATCTCCTTGAATTTTTGATTTTTGAATTTGTGGTTGAAATCAAAAATCCGGAGATTACGGGTATTCAGCGATGTAAGGTTCCCAAGACATAAAAAAAGTCCTTTCTGCCGGGAGGCGGAAAGGACAAAAAAAGAGCCGCATGAAGGTCGTAACAACGCACCACAAAAGACGAATCCTATTTGGGATTCAAATCTTCATGCGGCACTTGGGACGTTACGACTTTCATCGACTCCTCGGCTCATACACGAGTATTATTTAATTGTTGGGGTAATTCTCTTATACGCGAGTCCTTGCGATCATAGTTGCGACAGGTCGCGTATACGGCAGGTACGAATAGTGCCTGTAGTCGGCGGCGTTATAAACCGCGACTTGT
>CAVGEJ010000136.1:0-6672 GCA_963628215.1 Eubacterium sp. CAG:180 | reverse complement strand
TAACCGATTCCGTAACCTTTTGTGCCATTTTTGCAATGACCTCCTTTGATTTTTTTCGTCCTGCAACCCAAAATCGCGGTTGTAGTGACATACCTATTGTAACACAACAATTTCGGTTTCCTATTGACAAGCCGTTCCTCCCGTGCTATAATATAACAGTGCTATATAACGCTGTTATATCCGAAGGGGGACTATGTGCGGAGAGGATAACAACACGCTTGAGAAGATTCTCCGCATCGCGAAAGCGGAATTCCTGGAAAAGGGATTTCCTGCGGCGTCCCTGCGGAGCATTGTCAAAAAAGCGGGCGTGACAACGGGTGCTTTTTACGGCTATTTCAAAAGTAAGGAAGAATTGTTCGACGCACTGGTTCGCGAACAGTACGACACGCTCATGGGAATGTACCGCGAAACGCAGGAGGCTTTTACCCGCCTGACTCCCGAGGAACAGATGGCGCAAATGGGGGTGCAGTCGGGGGACTGTCTGGGGCGCATGATGGAGTACGCCTACGCCAATCGGGACAGTTTCCGTCTGCTTCTCTGCTGTTCGGAGGGAACGCGCTACGAGAACATGATTCACGAGATGGTGGAAATCGAGGTGGATGCCACGCATGCGTTTGCCGAAGTCCTGAAACGGCTCGGGCATGCGGGGTACGAACTCGATCCGACCTTGGAGCACATTCTGGTCAGCGGCTTGTTCTCCGCGTTCTTTGAAATGATCATTCACGATATCCCATATGAGAAAGCAACCGATTATCTGCGGGAGCTTCGGGAATTCTACACAGCAGGGTGGAAACGGATTATGGGGTTCTGATCGCTTTCGCCGTCCGCAGGCGGCGAAAGCCCCTTTTTGCGGCAAGGGTTAGTTGAAACTAACTGCAGGAACAGGATATCCGGAAGGAAACCTTCCTTCCAATATCATAAATTTCATTTTCATGGAGGTTTTTATGAAAAAACAATCCAATCTCTCACGGCTGATGGGCTATGCGGGCAGGCATCGGTATCTGACCTATGCCTCGTGGGTTCTTTCCGCCGTCAGCGCGCTGGTGGCGCTTCTGCCGTTCTGGTACATCTGGAACATCATCCGTGAGGTTCTGGACGTAGCCCCCGACTTTTCGGCGGCAAAGGATCTGGTGCGCAACGGCGTGTTGGCAATGGTCTTTGCCATTGCGTCTTTCCTGATCTACATCTGCGCGCTGATGTGCTCGCATCTGGCGGCGTTCCGCGTGGCAACCAATATGCGGCTTGCCGTCAGCGAGCATATCGCAAAACTGCCGCTCGGGTTTACCGACAGTTTCGGGAGCGGCAGACTGCGGAAGATCATCAGCGACAGCACGGGCGCAACCGAAACCTACCTTGCGCACCAGTTGCCGGATAAGTACGCCGCGATTGCAACGCCGATCGGACTGCTTGTTCTGCTGTTCGTGTTTGACTGGCGGCTCGGGCTCTTGAGCCTGATTCCCGTATTCCTCGGCTTCCTGATTATGTCGACGATGACCGGAAAGCGGATGGCGGAGCAGATGCGGCAGTACAACAACGCGCTTGCCGCGATGTCGAACGAAGCGGTGGAGTACGTGCGCGGCATTCCCGTGGTGAAAACCTTTGGGCAGTCGGTCTTTTCCTTCCGCAAATTCAAAGGGACGATTGACGAATACGAGAAATGGGTGGTGGCATACACCAAGCAATTGCGCGGTCCTATGATGTTTTATACCGCCGCCATCAACGGCGTATTTGCCTTTCTGATTGCGGGCGCGCTGTGGTTCACGCGGGACGGCGTGACGAATACCTTCCTTTTGAACCTGCTGTTCTACATCGTCATTACCCCCGTGATTGCGCTGACCCTGACCAAAATCATGTACATGAGCGAGAACAACATGATCGTTGCCGACGCGCTCACGCGGATTGACAGCGTTCTGGACGCCGCGCCGATGAGCGAAAGCGACGCGCCGAAGCATCCTGCCGATGCCTCGGTGGAACTGGACGACGTGCATTTCAGCTATGACGGGAAGAACGAGGTCATCCGCGGGGTGTCGATGCGGATCGGAGCGGGGCAGACCGTGGCGTTTGTCGGTCCTTCGGGCGGCGGAAAATCCACATTGGCAAGCCTGATTTCCCGGTTCTTCGACGTGCAGAGCGGCGCTGTCCGGATCGGCGGCGTTGACGTGCGGGAGATTGCCAAGGAAGAACTGATGAACACGGTGTCGTTCGTGTTCCAGAACTCCAGACTGGTCAAAGCTTCGGTTCTGGAGAATGTGCGGATGGGCAAGCCGGGCGCAAGCGAAGAAGAGGTTCTGGCGGCGCTTCGCGCGGCACAGTGCACGGATATTCTTGAGAAATTGCCGAACGGCGTGAACACGGTTATCGGTACAAACGGCGTGTATCTCTCGGGCGGCGAGCAGCAGCGGCTTGCCATTGCCCGTGCCATGCTGAAGAATGCGCCGATTATCGTACTGGATGAAGCGACCGCGTTTGCAGATCCCGACAACGAGGCAAAGGTGCAGGCGGCATTCGGCGAACTGGCGAAGGGGAAAACGGTTATCATGATTGCGCACAGGCTCTCCACGGTTGCGAATGCGGACTGCATTTACGTCATTGAGGACGGCAAGGTTGCCGAAAGCGGCACACGCGAGGCGCTGTGCGGGGCAGGCGGTCTGTTCGCGCGGATGTGGAAGGATTACTGCGCGTCGGTTGAATGGAAGGTTGCAAAGGAGGAAAAGAGCCATGATTGAATGGATTCAGAAGAAAACCGCCTCGTCGAGAGCGGGTGCTGTGGGCTTGGTTCGCGGCGTAATCGCCTGCGCGTTCCAGAATATCGCGTTCATGCTTCCCACATCGCTGTTGTACCTGTTGGTTTCCGACCTCATGGACGGCGGAATCGGGAACGGTCGGATTCCTTTTTACATCGTCGGTTGCGTTGTCTGCTTCGCGGCAATCCTCGTCACCACATGGTTTCAGTATAACAACACCTATTTTACAACCTACGAAGAGAGCGGAAAGCGCCGCCTGAGCCTTGCCGAGCGGCTTCGCAAACTGCCGCTGTCCTTCTTCGGCAAGCGCGATCTTGCCGACCTGACCGCCACCATTATGGCGGACTGCGAGGTGTTGGAAAAGACCTGCTCCCACTTTGTTCCGGGGCTGTTCGGGTCGCTGATTTCCACGGTGCTGATTTCGGTCGGGCTGTTCGTCTTTGACGCGCGCATGGCGCTTGCCGCCCTGTGGGTGGTTCCCGTCTCGGTGCTGATCGTTCTGCTCAGCTACCGCGTACAGGATCGCGTGCAGGCGAAGAACATGGCGGCGAAAATGGCGTGCGCGGACGGCATTCAGGAGTACATCGAAACGGTTCGCGACCTCAAAGCGAACAACGCCGAGGGCGGCTATCTGGCAGGACTTTCCCGCAAGATCCGCGGCGTGGAGAAGCAGAGCATCCATGCGGAGCTGACCACCGCCGTGTTTGTGACCTCTGCGGGCATGGTTCTCAAACTCGGAATCGCTTCGGTTGCTCTGGTCGGCTCGATTCTGCTGATCCGGGGGAGCATTACGGTTCTGACTTTCTTCATGTTCCTGTTGGTGGCGTCGCGGCTCTATGACCCGATGCAGAGCGCGCTCCAGAACCTCGCGGCAATCATTGCCATGCGGACGAATGTGGCGCGTATGAACGAAATTCTCGAACACCCGATTCAGCACGGAAGCGAGGAACTGACCAACAAGGGCTGCGATATCGTGTTCGATCATGTCGGGTTCTCCTACGGGAACGGCGAAACGGTTCTGCGGGATGTGTCGTTTACCGCAAAGCAGGGCGAGGTGACCGCACTGGTCGGTCCTTCGGGCGGCGGTAAGACCACGGTTTCCCGTCTGGCGGTGCGATTCTGGGACTATCAGAGCGGAAGCGTTACGGTTGGCGGCATGAAGGTCTCGGATATCGACCCCGAAAAGCTGATGAGCCTGTATTCCATCGTGTTTCAGGACGTGACCCTGTTTGATAATACCATTATGGAGAATATCCGACTCGGAAAGAAGGGCGCAACCGACGAGGAGGTTCTGCGCGCGGCGCGGCTTGCCAACTGCGATGAGTTTGCCGAAAAACTGCCCGACGGTTGGAATACCAACATCGGCGAGAACGGCTGTGCGCTCTCGGGCGGCGAGCGGCAACGCATCTCGATTGCCCGCGCCTTCCTGAAGGACGCGCCGATTATCCTGCTTGACGAAGCGACCGCAAGCCTTGACGTTGAGAACGAAACGCTGATTCAGACCGCGCTTTCCCGCCTGATCCGGAATAAGACCGTGCTGGTCATCGCGCATCGGATGCGGACGGTCGCGGGCGCGGATAAGATCGTGGTTCTCTCGGACGGCGTGGTTGCCGAGCAGGGCGCACCCGAAGCGCTCTATCGCCAAAACGGAATCTATACCCATATGGTCGACCTGCAAACGAGCAGCCAAGGATGGTCTATCCGCTGAGCTCTGACCGTTAGCCTTATGTTTTGGAGTGAAAGTTTTCGCCCGCCTTTTCTAAAAGGCGGCGCCGTCAAGGGCGCGAAGCCCTTGTCGCGCTCCGCAGAGCGCGAAATCCTTCTTTTACGGCGTCTTCTTTTTGCAGCTTTGCGAAGCAAAGTGTGCTTTTCTCTTTGCGCCTCTATGGTCAAAGAAAAAGCGTGAAAGGAGTTTGTACTTTTATCGGTACAGAGTTTTCTATCATCCCTCGATTCCAACCGGAATCGGGGGAATTTTTCGTGTCCGTCCGGCATATTCTCAAAGGAAGCGTTTTTTGAGGGAGGGCGGATATGAGACAGGCTGTTCTGGTGGGCGCGCCGAACTGCGGGAAAAGTTCGCTGTTTCGGCTTCTGACGGGAAAGCACGTCAGGGTGGGAAACCGCGCGGGGGTTACGGTGGAGGCGCTCACGGCGCGCGTGGCGGGAAGCGATTGGCTTCTGACCGATCTGCCGGGGCTTCGCGCAATCGCGCCGCAGTCGGAGGACGAGCGGGTCACGGTCGACTTTTTGCGCGCGAACCGCCCCGATCTTGTGCTTGCCGTTTGCGACGCAACCTGCTTTGCCGCGCAGTACCCGCTGTTGTGCGAAATGAATCGGGCGCTGTTTCCGTCAGTTCCAACCGTCCTGATCCTGAATTTCTGCGACGAGTTGGAGCGGATTCCCGCCGCCGATGCGCTGTCGGCGCTGTCCCGCGTTCCGTTTCTGCCGCTGTCCGCGCGGTCGGGGATGGGCGTGGAACGGGTGCGCGCGCTGTTTGCGGGCGGGGCAGAACCGCCGAAGAGCGGTCAGCTGTCCCGTGCTCTGCTCGCTCCGCTGTCGGCGGCGGTCGGATCGGTCAAAAGCCGCAGGAGTCGGGCGGTTGCCGCATGGGATCGCGCGCTTCTGCGTCCTGCGGTCGGATTTCCGCTCTTTTTTGTCCTGATGGCGGCGGTGCTTTGGTTGGTGTTCGGGGCGTTCGGATCGCTGTTGTCCGACGGCTTCTCGGCGCTCTGTCTTGCGCCGCTGTCCGCGCTGTTCGGGCGGATTCCTGCGGCGGCGTGGGTTCGCTCGCTGTTAACGGACGGGGTACTCGGCGGGGTAGGGGCGGTGCTCGGCTTTTTTCCGCGCCTGTTGCTTTTGTTTCTGATGCAGACCTTTCTGGAGCAATCGGGGTATCTTTCGCGCGCGGCGCGGTTGTTTGACCCATTCTTCCGCCGCTTTGGTCTGCGCGGGGATGCGGTAACGCCGCTTCTGCTCGGTTTTGGATGTTCTGTTCCTGCGGTTCTTTGCACGCGCGGAATGCGGGACGGTTGCGCGCGCCGCCGTTGCGCCAATTATCTTCCGGCGGTTGCGTGTTCGGCGCGGATTCCGCTCTGTCTGACGGTTTCGGAGGCATTTTTCGGGAAAAACGGTTGGTGGATCTGTGCGCTTCTCTGGATTCTGAGCGGGTTTGTGTTTCTGCTTTTCTGTGCGTTGGACGCTCGCCTGTCGTGCGCAAAGGCGATTCCGGGGGTACATTCCGACGCGCTTCCGCTTCTACGGCTTCCGTCCGCCTCCGATTTCATCGGCGCGGTTTGCGAGCAATTGGCTCATTTTTTCTCCCGTGCGGGGGGACTGATTCTTCTGACCTCGGTTGGGGTCTGGGGGCTGTCGCATTTCCGTTTCGGGCAGGCGGGCATGGTTTCGGTTGACCAAAGTATGCTTGCGATGCTCGGTGGGTTTCTCGCGCCGCTGTTCCGCCCGTTCGGTTGCGGGGACTGGCGGATTGTCTCGGCGCTTCTCTGCGGAATCGGCGCGAAGGAGGCAACGCTCTCGGTTCTGGGGGTTCTGCTCGGGGAGGGGACTCCGTCCGGCATTGGGGTGGCGTTATCCTCGTCGGGCATTCTGAGCGCCCGTTCGGCGCTCTCCCTTATGGTATTCTATCTCTTCTATTTCCCCTGTGCGGCGACTCTGGTTGTACAGCCCCGCCCGCGCCGTCTCCTGCTCCCGCTTTTGTTTGCGTATGCGGCGGCTGTGGTGGTTTACTGGGTGTAAAGGGGAAAGACCTTGGGACGCTGTCCCAAGCCCTGCTTAGGGGACTTCTTAAGGAGAAGTCCCCTAAGAACCTTCAAGACCTTCAATTAAGGGGATTTTTGATTCTTTCTTTACGTTGTACAGATTCTGATGTAGCCGTATTCCGTGCTGCGAATTCCGGCTGCTCCCGCGCAAA
>CAVGEJ010000135.1:0-6744 GCA_963628215.1 Eubacterium sp. CAG:180 | reverse complement strand
GAATCGGTCAGATCCGTCGGATATGCCGCGCATCTCTCATTTTCTTTTTCCATGCCCTTATTATACCACTTTTTTGTTACGAAAACAAGTTCTTATCGCGCCGTTATTCTGATATGCCCCGTATCGGTGATGAGTTCGCATTTGCCGCCCGTTGCCGTTTTGGGGACGTCAATGCTACCCGTATCGCTCTTTGCAAGAAAGGTCTTATCCGTCAGGAAGTTGCCCTCGATGTTCCCCGTGCTTGCTTCGGCGTAAACCTCGGAAGCGTCGCAATCGCGGAAGGTAATGTCACCCGTGCTTCTGACAACCGAGAGGGGCTCCGAAGCGACCACATTGCGCAGGGAAACATCGCCCGTGCTCCCTCTCGATTCCATGTTCTTACACGTCACGTCGGTCAGGTCGATTTTTCCAACCGACACCCCGATCTTCAGGTTGCCCGCGCAGGTCAGGTTCTTCACGGTCACTTTGCCTGTGGAAGCGGTAAGATTCAGAGCGCCGACCGTGGTATTTTCCACGCAGATATTGCCCGTGCTGACCGAAAGATCCATCATATCCGCAAAACGAAAGCCGCCCGGAACCGAGATATCGCCCGTTTGGGTTTTGACCGCAAGCAACGTATACTCCGTCTCCGGCAGATAAACCGTAATCCGATCGCTGTCAAAGGCAACGCCGATATGCCATTTCCACTCTTCCTCCGCGCTGATACGCAGCGTGCCGCCCGTAACCGAGACCGCATACCCCGCCCCTTCCCGCTCGTAGCAGACCACGCGGCAGTTCCCGTCCTCCGCGGGCAAAAAGACAACGTCCGCGATATCCGCCCGAATCCGGATGTCCTCAAACGCTTCTGTTATCTCATGTGCGGTGGTCACATACTTTTCCGTTTCGAGTTTTTTGAGGCATCACCGCGCAATTCACGATCTTCACAGTTGCGCACTCGCTCGCGCCTTTTCCGTGATCCTTCACAAAAGCTCTTGCCTGTAGCTCTGCTACAGCCTGCGAATTTTTGTACCGTCTGACGAAAAATTCGACTCTGCAAATTGTGATTCGCACCATCGGAATTGCGCGGTGATGCCTTAAATTGATAACCTTAAATAGTGCCAAGGCGTTTTATACGTCCGTGTCTATTCCTCTCTCACAGCACCCGGAATTGCAGATTATACAGTTCCGCATAAGTTCCGCCGCGGCGCTCCATCAGTTCGGCGTGTGTTCCCTGCTCGGTGATCCTGCCGTTTGCGATGACGGCGATCTCGTCGGCATTCTTGACGGTGGAGAGACGGTGCGCCACAACCAGAGTGGTTCTGCCCACGCAAAGTTCGTCCAATGCCTGCTGAATCAGAATCTCGGTTGCGTTGTCCAACGCGCTTGTCGCCTCGTCGAGAATCAGAATCGGCGGATTTTTCAGAAAGACTCTTGCAATGCTCAGTCTCTGCTTCTGCCCGCCCGAGAGCCGCACACCGCGCTCGCCGATGACCGTATCGTAGCCCTTTTCCATCGTCATAATGTAGTCGTGGATGTTTGCGCGCTTCGCCGCCTGTATCACTTCCTCTTCGGTTGCGTCGGGGCGACCGTAAAGGATATTATCCCGCACGCTCGCGTTGAAGAGATACACGTCCTGCTGTACGATTCCGATATTCCGCCGCAGGGATTCCGCCGTAACCTCGCGGATGTCGTTCCCGTCAATCAGGATTGCGCCCTCGTTCAGTTCGTAAAACCGCGGAATCAGGTGGCAGATCGTGGTCTTTCCGCCGCCCGAAGGACCGACCAGAGCGACCGTCTCCCCTGCGGGGATATCAAGGCTCACATGATCCAACACGTCTTTGGAATCGTCGTAGGAATAGGTCACGTCGCGCAATTCGATATGTCCCGTCACGCGCCCGAGGTCGTGGGCATCCGGTCTGTCCTCCTCCACGGGGGTGTCGATGATCTCCACAAACCGCTCAAAGCCCGTCACGCCATTCTGGTACTGCTCCATGAAGTTAATCAGTGTGGTTACGGGGTTGATAAAGAGGTTGACCGACACGATGAATGCGGAATAGTCCCCGAGCGCGATCTTCCCCGCGTACAGGAACAGTCCGCCCGCGATCAGCACCACCACGTTGAACACGTTAGTGATGAACGCCGTTCCCGAATGGAACATTCCCATTGCTTTGTAGGAATCGCGCTTTGCCTCGGTGAACTCCTTGTTTCCGACCTCGAATTTCTCCTGCTCCAGTTCCGAATTGTTGAAGGCTTTGGTCACACGGATGCCCGAGATACTGCTTTCAATCGAGGCGTTGATAATCGCCATCGACTGCCGCGCCCTTGCAAACGCCGCCCGCATCCGCTTGCGCAGAATGCCCGAAATGACCAGCAGGAACGGAACGCAGATGAAAATAATCAGCGTCAACGTCAGGTTGATGGTGGAAAGGTAGACAAACGAAGTCAGGATGGAGATGGTGGAAATGATGATGTTTTCCGGACCGTGGTGCGCCAGTTCGCTGATATCCATCAGGTCGTTTGTCATGCGGGACATGATCTTTCCCGTTTCGTGGTTATCGTAAAAACTGAACGGCAGTTTTTCAAGGTGCGCGAACAGGTCGGAGCGCATCCGTGTTTGCATAAAAACGCCCATCATATGCCCCTCGTACTGAATGAAGTAGTTCAGGAGCATCCGCACAACGTAAAGCCCTAACAGCCCCAACCCAAAGCCGATGACCAGTCGGTACTGTCGGTTCGGAATGAACTCGTTCAGCATCTTCCGCGTTACAATCGGGTAAACGATCCCGATCATTGCCACACAAAGCGACGCCAGCATATCCATGGCAAACAGCTTTTTATGCGGCTTATAATAAGACAAAAATCGTTTCAGCATTCCACAAATTCCCCCATTCTCCTATTATTATACCGCATCCCTCCCAAAAAGTCAACACCCCGGCAAAATTTCGGAGAAAGACCTTGGGGCGTTGCCCCAAACCCCATTTAAGAGACTTTTTGAAAAAAGTCTCTTAAAAATCTCCAAAAACTTTCACCCAAGGGCGGGATTCGTTACGGAATCCCGCCCTTGGGTGAAATTCTTGAAGGTCCTTAGGGGACTTCTTCTAAGAAGTCCCCTGAGTAGGGTTCGGGGCAACGCCCCGAGGTCTTTCCCCCCGAAAGTTCACAGGTTTTCGTTTTTGAGCGTGTCGATGGGGTTGTCGCGGCGAAGCTTGCCGCCGGCATAGAGCATCGTGGCAAAGACCACCGCGAACACGCTGCCAACCGCAATGGCAACCGCCGCCCACGGGATCATAAACGGCTGTTCGACCGCCTGACCGACCACAAGCCAGATGGCAAGCGTGGCAAGGAAGGAGACCGGAAGTCCGAGCGCCAAGCCTTTGATTCCGTAGATCAGACACTCGTAATTGAGCATCTTGTGCATTCCGCGCGTTGTCAGACCGACCGATTTCATCATCGCAAACTCCCGCCGCCGCAGGGCAATGTTCGTGGAAATCGTGTTGAATACGTTCGCAACCGCAATCAGCGAAATCAGAATGATGAAACCGTAGGAGAATACGTTGACCACCGTCACGGTCGAACGCATGGCTTCTATTTCCTCGGCGTTGTCGTAAAGCCCCGATGTTGTCTGCCCTGCGTCGGACAGAATCTGCTTCATGTCCGCATACGCCGCCGCGTGCGCAGGGGCTTCAAAACAGAACGAAACGCCGTCCTCGCTCGGGTCAACTCCCGTGACCTCGGCAATCCGACTGTAGGGGTAGATCAGGAACGGCTTTTCCTCGGACATTCCGAGCGGAACTGCATCCACCGTCCCGCCCAGACGGAAGGACAACACCTGCACCGCTTCCGCCTCGGAAACCCGCTTGGCGTGCGCGGCAAGAAATTTCATCCGCTCCGCCTCGTCCTCGATTGCCCGATACGCCGCGTTGTCCTCCTTGAGGATGTACAGATAACTTCCGTCCCCGTCCTCATCCCGCATAGCAAATACATACCCGTCCATTTCGGAACGGATACGCCTTGATTCGTAAGTTCCGACCGTTGCGGAGGCATTGAACAGCGTGTAGTTGACCCACCTTCCGCGCGAAGAATCCGAGAGGTCGCGCACATACCGCGAGCCGTGGTTGTAGAGCAGACCCATCGGCTCTTCGGAGGTCAGATACCGCTCCCCGTCAATACCCGCCGCTTTGGTAAAGCGCAGGAATTCCGCGTCCGATACCGCGCAGACATTTATGTCAAAGAGGCCGTCGGTATTAGAATCCACGACATCGGAAAACGCGTCCCGATAGCTTTGCGAAATCGTCCCCTCGGGCAGGCGGAACGTTTCGTAACGGGTGGCAATATAAGACCCGCGCTCCACGCCGTTTGCACGGCAGAGTTTTTCCAGAAGCGCGCCCGGAGTTTCCCGCAGATCATAGGCATAATAAACGATGTCCGCCCCCGAATCCTTAGAGGTAATGCTGCTGACCGACGCTTTGAGATAGTTGCAGAACGCCGCCGCAGAGATGAACAGCGTCACGCTGAGGAACAGGGACACCACCGTGGAACGGTAGCGCTTGCGGTTGCGCTTGAAGTTTTTGGAAGCCATCATGCCCTCGAAGCCGAACAGCTTCTGCGTCAGGCGGGAGGTCTTGACTTCGCGCCGCGAAATTTTTATGTCGTTCGACTGTCGGATTGCCTGAATCGGAGAGACCGACAGCGCGCGCCGCGCGGGAATCCACGCCGAAATCAGCGCAATGGCAAGGCAGAGAAGCGCCGCTACGCCAAGCCCCGCCCAGTTGACCACCAGTTTCATCTTCACGTCGGAGGCTTCGGAAAGAATATAGCGGAAGGAATCGCGCAGGCAGTAGAGCGTGATGCCGATTCCCGCACAACCGACCCCCGCGCCAAGCGGGATGGCAATTCCGCAAAGTACAAGCGCCTCGTAAAGCACCGTGCCGCGAATCTGCTTTTTGGTCGCGCCGACCGATTTGAGAATGCCGAACTGTCTTGTCCGTTCGCTGACCGAAATGGAAAACGAGTTGTAAATCAGCGAAATCGACCCGAATGCAATCAGCACCACCAACACGAAAACAAGCCCGTACATCAATTGGGACAGATTCCCGTTGCGGAATGAACCGGAGTACAGCAGCAGGTCGCGGTGCGCCGCCCAATCATACCCGATGCCCGCGTTCAGGTTGTCCTCCATCACCGAATAGAACTTTGTTGGATGCTTCAGCGTAAAGAACACCGTTGCAGGTCCTGTCGCCTCACCCGCTGTCAGGGCAATGTAGGAGGGGGAATAGCCACTGTCGATTACCGAGTCCAGTTTTTCGAAAATACCGACCACGGTATAGGTCAACTCGCGGCAGTCGGTCAGTTCTTCGTTCTCTTCATACTCCTTATGCGCCGCAATCGGCTCGCCGTTCAGGGTTCGCTGTCCCACCGAAAGCGTAAGCGTATCCCCCACCCGAACCCGTGCATCAATCTGTTCAATATAGCGGTCGGGCAGAATGATTTCCCGCTCGTTTTCGGGCATCCGCCCGGCGGTAAGGTGAACCGCAACCAGATCGGTTACACCCTCGCCCAGTGCTTCGATTTGCAGGTATCGTGTCAGCTTAACCTCGCCTTCATACACCTGCGCGTGACCGACCCGATAGAATGCGGCGATCTTTTTCACGTCCTCCGCCCGGGCAAGTTCGGACACCTTGTCCGCCTCCACCTCGCACCAGTAGCCGTGGAACGACCCCACGCGCGCGGTCTCGCTGCGCACCAGATATTGCATGCCGCTGTTCGCGCCCTCGATAACCGCCGTCAGGAGCGCCATGGACAGCATAATCCCGATGATGGTCACCAATGTGCGAACGCGGTTCTTTTTCAGCGAAGCAAGCGTAAATCTGTGGAAGATATTCATTTGACCGCCTCCCGAATCCGCTCGTCGCGCACAATCTTTCCGTCCTCAATCGCAATCACGCGGTCGGCTTGCAGGGCAATGTTCTCGTCATGCGTGATGATGACCAGAGTCTGCCCGTACTTGCGGTTGGACTGCTTGAGCAGTTCGACAATCTCCTGACTGTTGCGGGAATCGAGGTTTCCGGTCGGCTCGTCCGCCAATACCACCGACGGCGCGTTCATCAGCGCCCGCCCGATGGAAACCCGCTGTTGCTGACCGCCCGACAGCTGATTCGGCAGGTTCTTCTGCCGCGCCGTCAGCCCCAGAATATTCAGCAGTTCTTTCAGCCGTTCCTCGTTGACCCGCCGACCGTCCATCAGCACGGGCAGGGTCATATTCTCCACGACGTCCAACACGGGAATCAGGTTATAGAACTGATAAATCAGCCCGACCTGCCGACGGCGGAAGATCGCGAGCGCTTCCTCATTCTGGGCGTAAACGTCCTGCCCGTTCAGGTAGACCTTGCCCGAGGTGGGGCGATCCACGCCGCCGAGGATATGCAACAGGGTCGACTTCCCCGACCCCGAAGGACCGATGATGGCAAGGAACTCCCCCTTCTTCACCGAGAACGAAATGTCGTCAACCGCACGGACCGTGTTCTCCCCCGTCCCGTAGGTTTTTGTCAGATGCTCAATTTGCAAAATTTCCATTGATGCCTCTCCTTTCTGTTTCTACCACGATTTTACCACGCCAAAATGACTCTTTCGTGACTGGGGGGATGCGTTGGGGAAAACTTTTTAGAAAAAGTTTTCCCCAAACCCCTTTCAAAAACTTCCCCCATTATATAAGAGACTGTTTTCATAAGCAATAGATTAGTCCGGCAAGGCAGGAAAGAATTACCA
>CAVGEJ010000134.1:0-6768 GCA_963628215.1 Eubacterium sp. CAG:180 | reverse complement strand
CGATGGGAACGATTATATCATCGGTTCCTGCAAATACAAGAATGAGAAAATCGGCTTAGATGAATTGGAGCTTCTGAAGAGATATGCATCTGTTTTCGGAAAAGGAACAGGATACCATTATTATATCTTCTCAAAGGGCGGCTTTACGGATGGCTTGATTGCACAGGCAAAAACGGATTCGGTTAAACTGTTGACTCTTGAAGATATCTATCAATGCTGAATCGGAAAGCATACAGAATATATGACTGCTAAAAAGAAAGCCGCTATCCAAAAAAGATAACGACTTTCTTTTTATTTGTACGTTGTTAAAAATCCACAGCGGACTCATTCAGCAAAAACTCATACAGCCCCAAGCGAAGGATTCCGTTCTCATCAAGCCACGGCTTCATATTTGATTTGGTCACAATAATCTTCCGAAAGAAATCATTCGTCCCCAAAAGCGGACGCAGCTCGGTCTTTTCCTTTACCGCATCACTGACATTTAGTGCAGACTGAATATAATACTTCTTTCTCCCTCGATTGGCAACAAAATCGATCTCACAGTTGACCTTCTTTCGATTTCCGCTCTCATCCGTTGTCCATATCTCCACAACACCGACATCCACCGTATACCCACGGCTGATCAGCTCATTATAGATAATATTTTCCATAATATGTGTTTCTTCCTGTTGCCGGAAGTTCAGGCGGATGTTCCGCAAGCCGATGTCGGTACAGTAGTATTTAGACGGATACGAAAAATACCGTTTTCCTTTGACATCATACCGCTTTGCACAGCGGAACAGAAACGATTCCGAAAGATAGGTCAGATAGGATGTCACCGTGTTCTCATCCACCTTTAATCCCTTGACTGTTCGAATTGTGTTTGTAATCTTTGATACATTGGTCAGCGAACCAACAGATGAACACAAATCATCCGTCAACTCAGATAGTACATCCGGGTAAGCAATCCGATACCGTTCGGTTATATCTCTGAAATAGACCTCCTCAAACAGCGAGGATAAATACTGGTACTTTTCATCATCTGTCTTTTTGAAAAGCACCAGCGGCATCCCGCCATACAACGCATAATCCTCATAAGCATCGGATTTATCCCCGCCAACATAATCATAATACTCTTTGAACGAAAGCGGATAGACTTCAACGGTGTCTCCCCTGCCTCGAAAAGCAGTCATGACATCCTTGGAAAGCATCTTGGAATTGCTCCCCGTAACATAAATATCGGTATTGTCCAACCGGAGCAATCCGTTCAGCACATCATAAAGACGCACCGTTTCCTGGTTCTTCATCTCCTCGCGGGAGATGGCATACTGCACCTCGTCAAGGAGAATATAATACATCCCATTTTTATCTGTCAAACGGGAACGGATATACTTTGAAAGCTCCGTCGGATCCCGATATCTGACATTTTCGTCATCATCCAAAGCGACTGTAATGATATGGTCCTCACGCACACCACTTTCAATCAGATAGTTATAAAACAGCTTGAACAGCAGATAACTTTTTCCGCAACGACGAATACCGGTAATCACCTTCACCAAGCCGTTTTCCTTACGGTCTATCAACTTTTGCAAATAACGGTTACGCTGAATCAGCTTTTCCATATTCCCTCCGTTTAGAAATTTGTTGTATTGCAACTTACTTCTGAATATAGTATACCACAGTTCATGGAAATAATCAAGTGAATAATGAAAATAATACCTTTGGATTCAAAACTTTTTTGTATTTGCAACCTACTTCTGAATGGGATAAATTCCTATACAAATAGGTACCGACTTTCTTTTTGTATGCTTTTAAAAAGCACAGCGGACTCATTCAGCCCCTCGCATTGACCTTTTCGATTGAAATGTCATTATAAAATTTCTTTATTTATATTGAAATGTCATTATTTTTGTGATATACTATATTAGAAAAGTCATTTTGCATCGGAGGCTTTTATGCTGCACAGAAAAATTGAAAAAGTAATTGAAACACATTTGCTATCCGACTCTCCGAAAATCCTTTTGGTAGATGGGGCAAGGCAGGTTGGAAAGACCTATATCATTCGCCATATCGGAAAAAAACTGTTTGAGAACTACATTGAGATTAACATGGTTGAGGATTCTCTTGGTGACCAACTGTTTGCAAAAGCCAAAACGGTAGAAGATTTCTATCTTCAGGTCAGCATGATTGCCGGTGATCGAATGAAGGAAAAGAAAAATACACTGATATTCATCGATGAAATTCAGGCATATCCGCACCTTATGACGATGCTGAAATTTCTATCGCAGGACGGGCGTTTTACCTTCATTGCAAGCGGCTCCTTGTTAGGTGTTACGCTATCCCAAACGACCTCTATTCCTATGGGGAGCATCCGAAAAATCCGAATGTTTCCACTTGACCTTGAGGAATTTCTGCTTGCAAACGGGATGGGAAATCTCGCAATTGCATCCCTGCGGCAAAAATTCGAGCAACGGGAAACCTTAGAGGAACCGCTCCACAACAAACTGATGGATCTGTTCCGCAAATACCTTTTGATTGGTGGATTACCCGAAGCCGTCAATACCTATCTGGAAACGAAGAATATTCAAGCGGTTCGGGCTGTACAAAGCGAGATCCGAGAGTACTACGCTGCCGATGCCTCCAAATATGACTCCGAAAACAAACTACTGATCCGCCGCATATATGATCTGATTCCGTCCAACATGGAAAACAAAAAAAAGCGCATAGTGGTTCAGGATATCGAGAACAAACGAGGGAAAACCTTTTCCAATTATCAGGATGAGTTTGAATATCTGATCAGCTCCGGCATTGCGCTGAATGTGCAGGCAATTGCCAATCCGGTGTTTCCGCTGATCCAATCCGCCGGAAAAAATCTGCTGAAGCTCTATTTGAATGATGTCGGGCTTCTGACCGGCATCCTTTACGGCAATAACATCCGCGCTGTACTGGACGATGAGAGGAGCGTCAACCTTGGATCGGTGTATGAAACAGTCGTTGCTGAAGAACTAATGGCGCATGATTACAAGCTCTTTTACTACGACAACCGCAGCAAGGGCGAGGTAGATTTTCTGATTGACGATTACGACAGCCTGTCAGCCATTCCGCTGGAAGTCAAATCCGGAAAGGACTACACGGTTCATAGCGCCCTGAACGCTTTCATCAAAAACCCGGACTACCATATTCAAAAAGCCTTTGTGCTGTCAAACGAGAGAGTCATTAAAACAGACGGTGCAATTACCTACTTGCCAATCTATGATGTGATGTTTTTTGGAACGTGAGAAAAAATATCATTCGGATTTTGGCTCGCCCCTTGACAAACTATCTCTTTGGGAGTATACTATAAGCAAGTATAACTCTTTAGAGATATGGAGGCATTATGAAAACATTGACGCTTTATCACGGATCAACCGATATCATTGAGTTACCTGTGTTCGGTAAAGGAAAGACATATAACGATTACGGACAGGGATTTTACTGCACGGAAAATATGGAGCTTGCGCGGGAATGGGCTTGTCTGGAAGGAATCGACGGCTATGTGAACCGGTATACGATAAATCTTGATCATCTCTCGGTTCTGAATCTGCGTGATCCCGAATATTCGATCCTTCATTGGCTGACAATTCTGACCGAGAACAGGAAGCTGCGCATTTCAACGCCTGCTATGCGACGTGGCGTTGAGTGGCTCCAAAATCATTTTCACATTGATACGACTTCTTACGATGCCATCATCGGATACCGTGCGGACGACTCTTACTTTTCCTTTGCCCGTGCATTTCTGACCAATCAGATCTCTCTTGCTCAGCTTTCCTACGCTATGAGGCTCGGAAAACTGGGAGAGCAGTTCGTGCTGATGAGCCGGAAGGCTTTCGATACCATTCACTTCGAGGGATATGAAGCCGTAGATTCTTCGGTTTATTATGTGAAACGCAAATCCAGGGACGAAGAAGCACGTTCTTCCTACTTAAAGGTTTTGGAAGAAGCAGATGAGAACGGTATTTATATGCGTGACATCACTCGCGGGGAGGTGAAACCGGATGACATACGCTTACAGTGAGCATTATCTTGATGATGCAATGAACAATCTCGGAGAAGCCGTGGATTACACCGTTCACGCCTGCAAGCTGACTGCCGATGAATTTATGGAATTGTTTGTTACAAGCGGATATGCGGAGCAGTTTGCATCGGGCGTTGCGAAGGTCGTTTCGGGACTGTCAGGTTCCGAGCTTGTCCTGAATGTTCTTGAGCGTTCCGGCAAAATGTTGCCGGAGATTCCTTCGCCAAGACTTGAATACGACTGCTCACCGGAATACTGGTGCGGATATATCCTCGCTTATTTCCAGTGGAGTACAGGTATGTCGTTCAAGGACATTCTGAAGGTTCTTCCTATGCGTGAAATGGAACGGATGTATCCCGCCCTGCATGAAGTGTCGGAAGAAAAGGCAGTGGATGTGTTCTCCGACAGAATCCGGCGGAGTGCAACCGCAACGAAGCTGCAAACGGTGCGGAAAGCAAGCGGCATGTCGCAACGGGAACTGTCCGAAAAGTCCGGAGTCTCTCTGCGCAGTATCCAGCAATATGAGCAACGGGCAAAGGACATCAATAAAACCGCAACCGACAGTCTGCTATCGCTTGCCAAGGCGCTCGGGTGCCGTGTCGAAGATTTGATAGAAATTGTTTGACTGTAAACCCGGCGGACGATTACCTCGTCCGCCGGGTTTTATGCCGTCGGTTAGTTCAGGTATGGAAGCCGTCATTCCTCTCCTTATATGTATTATACCATATGATACTTAATCTTGGGGAATATGAGTAAATCGGAATATTTTACCGATTTACTCGTTAGCCCCGTTTTTTAATAACAGTATTGCGGCAATACTATTGCACCTACGAAATTGTAAACAATGCGAACTCCCTGCATTTTCTTACCGTCGAAAATTTCAGCCTCATCGATATAAATCTTGTCGATAAAACTATGCAGTATTTCCGGCGTCAGTTCTTCGATACAAAGATAGTGTTCTACGATTTTCAAAAACTTTTTAAGATTATCATTGTCCTGTTCGGTTGTGGTGATGATCTTTTTTAATTCTTCCGTTTTTTCCCGTAGTTCCGCTTGCTCCGTTTCATAGGATTTAGCAAGAAAATCAAATCGTTCGTCTGTCATTTTGCCTTTTACGTTATCTTCATAGAGTTTACGGATAATCCCGTTGATTTCTTCTATCCGTGCGGTTGTTTTAGACAATTCGCTTTTGGCTTTCGCCTGTGCTTTTTGTTGTTCCGCCGTTGTGGATTTCAGGTAGTTTTCTATAAATTCTTTTTCGTGAAAAGCAACGTATTCGCAGGTTTTGCGCAAATCTTGCAAAACGACTTCTTTTAAGTCGTTTACGCGGATGCGATGCGGCGTACATAATCCTTTCTTTTTCTTGCGATAGGTCGAACAATAAAAATGGTCATAATCGTGATTTTTCTTGTATCGCTGAATCGTAAGCAATCCACCGCAATCTGCGCAATAGAGAAGCCCTGAAAACATATTCGTTTCGTTTGATTTTATATATACTCTTTTATGCTCCCGCATTTTTTGCATGGTATCGAAAGTTTGTCGGTCTATAATCGCCGGTTGAGTGCCTTCAAAGATTTTCCATTCGTCTTTCGGATGAAACGCCATTTTTTTGCTTTTGAACGACTTCCGATAGGTCTGAAAATTAACGGTACAACCCGTATATGCCATTTGAACGAGAATATAACGTATCGTGGAATTGTTCCATATCTCCGGATACGGACTTCTGCCGCGATATTTTAATCCTCGTTTCATTGCGTAAAGTTGCGGCGTTTCTTTGCCTTCCTCAGTCAATCGTTTTGCAATATCGTTGATTTTCAACCCTCCGATATATAAATCAAAAATTTCTTTTACCGTTGAAGCGGCTTCTTCGTCCACAATCCATTTTTCCTTGTCGTTCGGAGCTTTCTTATACCCGAACGGCGGAAGCGTGGATAAATGCTTACCTGAATTTCCCTTTGTTTTTAACACCGCTTTGATTTTTTTCGACGTATCCTTTGCATACCATTCGTTCATTATGTTCTTGAACGGTGTAAAATCGTTATCCGTTGAGGATACCGTATCCACCTGATCGTTAATTGCTATGAATCGAATGTCCGAATTAGGAAAATAAATTTCGGTGTAATATCCCACCATTATGTAATCTCTGCCGAAACGCGACATGTCTTTTACGATAATAGTAGCAATTTTACCTTCTTCCGCATCGGACATCATTCTTTGAAAATCCGGACGATTGAAATTCGTTCCCGAAAATCCGTCGTCGATATAAAATGCAGTGTTGGTAAAACCGTGTTCTTTTGCATATTTTGTAAGCATTTCTTTCTGGTGAACGCTACTGTTGCTGTCCCCGACGAGTTCATCGTCGCGGCTGAGCCGCCCGTATAATGCGGTTATTTTTTCACCTCCGTAATAAGTCTTGTTGTTATTTGTTTTCGCCATTTGTATTCCTGACATTATTTTTTACCTCCGTCTGGACGCAAACAGCGAGTTCGTTCCGATATTAAGTTGTCCATTTGCCGAGCAATCAGCCGTTGCATTATATCAAGCGGCGTTTGCGTGGCGTTTGGTTTTTCCTCGGCGCAAACGGCGTAAACTGTATCGCCTACGACAAAGTATTCAGCGCGACAATCGCGCACGTTGTGAGTATTAGTGTTTATAATTTTAGCCGTGTTTTCCGTAAATTTAATCTCCTTATCAATGATTTATTTACGCAAAACGGCAGGAAGGGCGGCTTATAA
>CAVGEJ010000133.1:0-6920 GCA_963628215.1 Eubacterium sp. CAG:180 | reverse complement strand
TTGCGTGGATGAACAGTTACCGCCGCCTTGCCAAAGACTTTGAAATCACTGTCGCCTCCGAAGAAACGATGGTAATTCTTTCCTGCCTTGCCGGACTAATCTATCGCTTATGAAAACAGTCTCTTACTATCATAATTTCGTAAAGTTCATGTAAAGCGCAAAATTTTATCCGGAATTCGGAACGGAAAGCAAAAAACGGGATCGCCCGAACCCGGGCGATCCCGCTATTCTGATTTGCAGTTTGGTTCAAGCGCCGGAAAGAGCAGACAGCCGTTCCGTCGGAATTTGAGAATCCATTCGTCCAAGGTTTCTCTTGTCCATCCGAGATGTTTGGCAATGCAGTCGCGGCAGAGATATTCGCTGTCGCATTTCCCGATGAACTTCCGATGTGCGCCGATATCCATGGTGTCAAGTTGCTTCCCACAGGCTCGGCAGGTCATCTCTCCTCCAGTCGGCAACGGTACAAGCGACAGCCGTGTCCCTCTACGTTTACGTTTAAGGTGCGGTTGGTCAGTTGGGCTACCTCTCCTGTAAAGACCTCCGTCAGCACAGGTGTTTTTCCGCTGTGGGTCGTGATCCCCATTTCGTCAAAGCCGACCACAAAGCGATAGTCTCCGTCCATAAGGTTGAATACGCCGATTGCAAAGTCTCCGTTTTCCAATATTCTTGCAACCACCAACGCTTCCTCCGGACCGCGGTCAAGCGTGAGGCGGTAGAGTTGATTATATGCGTGATCCTGATTGATTGCCAGTGCGCCCGCATTGGTCAGAATGGCTTTCGCTTCATTTGACAGGGTTCGGATGTCGCAACCGATCATCAGAGGCGAGCCGTACATACACCAGATAGCGAAGTGTGTGCGGTACTCGGTCAGCGTGCAACCGTGCGTTCCCCTCTCGCTGTCGATGAAGCTGTCGGGGTTCATGCCCACGACCAACATATCCATATCATTGAAACAACCGTGCCCGTTATAAGGGAGCAGTCTTGTCTGCTGTTGGGTAATGCTCTTGATGGACTCCCAACTGTTATGGATATCGTGGGTGGAGCGGAACAGATGCGCCCCCGTAGTTTTGACCCACTCCTGCGTTTCCTCCATGCCCCACGAGCAGGCACTGAACACAATATCCCTGCCGCAGTTTGCCAAAGCCGCTCCCATACGGCGGTAGAAGATTTTGCCCTCAAGCGTTCCCGTGTGGTAGCAGAAGTCGTATTTCAGATAGTCTATCCCCCACTCGGCAAAGGTTTTGGCGTCGAGGTACTCGTGGTCATAACTCCCGGGATATCCGCCGCAGGTCAGAGTCCCGCAGCAGGAATAGATACCCATTTTCAGTCCCTTTGAGTGGATATAGTCTGCGATATATTTGATTCCGTGCGGGAATTTCTCGCGGTTCGGGATCAGTCTGCCGTTTTCGTCCCGTTCCTGCTCCGTCCATCCGTCGTCGATGACGATATACTCATACCCTGCTTTTTTGAGTTCGGAATCCGCCAGATAGTCGGCGGTTTCAAGCAATAGCTTCTCGTTAATCTGTGTGCCGAAGGTGTTCCATGTGTTCCACCCGAGCGGTGGTCTTGTCAGAATCATACCTTTTTACTCCTTTCTTCTGAACCATGCAAGCTTTTCAAGGGGCGTTTCCACGGTGTGCCGTCCCTCGGTGTAGCGGTTGCCGTCCTCGTCAACCCATTCGCCCGCAGGGAAGATCATCTCTTTGCGGCGAGTCCCCTTTGTCACAACGGGGCAGACCAACAGGTTTTCCCCGCAGAGGTATTCGTCCGTGATTTGCTCATGCCCCGCGTTCGGGTAGCTGTAAGACAGCGGGCGCAGAATCGGCTCGCCGCTTTTTGCGGACGAGCAAACGAGGTCGTACAGTTCGGGCGCGAGACGGGCATGCAGGTTGGCGCATTCCCGCACGATTGCGAGACACTCCGAGGAGAGCACACGCCACGGCGCCCATGAAAACTGCATCATCGGAAAGAACACCGACACCTGCGCCATGCGGACGAACAGTTCCTCATCCACCCGAAAGCCCGGGCGGTTATATGACCTCTCCGCTTATGCCTCCCCCAACGGCTACGACCGCGTGATGATTGTTGAGTTTGAGGCGAAGCCCGTTGTATCCCTCGGCGCGTCGCTCCGTTATATCAACGATGACGCAAACTTCAACGGCATCCGCTTCGGTGTGAAATTCGCGCAGAATTTCGTCACGGGTGCAGGTACGGATACCGCCAACTTCGGCGTGATCCTGATGGCAAAGAGCGTCTATGACGAGCACGAAGGAGAATGGACGCTTGAAGAGCTGAAAGCCTCCGAAAAGACGCGCATTGCAACCGGAAGATACTGCATCGATGATCCTGCGGCGCAAACCTACACCGTAAATGCAGTCCTCTACAACATCCCCGAAGCCAACTACGACAGCAAGATCATTGCCATTCCCTACATTGGCGATACGCTGTACACCGACGCGGCGGCAATCCGCTCCATGTATGAGGTTGCGCTTGCCTGCGTAAACGACGCAAACGCGTCCGCAGAAGCAAAGGCTTATTGCCAAACCATCGTTGACGGCGTAGCAAATGCAAATGCAAACGCAGACTGACAAGGTAAAGGAGAAAACACCATGAAAAAAACATATTCCCCCGTTTCCCTTTCCATCGAGCGTTTCGACAACCTCGACGTGCTGACCACCAGTGACGCGACCGTTCTGAACGACGAATATTACTTCAACGGCGCAGACTTCTTCGAATAATCGCTGTTCCAATACAGGAAAGCCCCCGGGCAACGCCCCGGAGGCTTTCCTTTTTCTGTACCGTTACGTGTAGCTGACTCCCGTGCAGATCCATTCCACCCAAACGGTGGTGCGGCTACTGTTGGTGGTCGAGCAGAAGGTTCGCACCGAGCAGACCGACCACAAAGAAGTGGCGGGGTCTTGCATCCGAAGCGTCATCCAGTGCATTTCACGCGAGTGGTTGTAGAGGATGTCGTCGAGCACCAACCGCGCGGAGATCGTGGCGCTGTCGTTGGTCTGAATATCAAAAGTGCCGCCGTCATAAATGCTGACCCGACGGATATCGGCAAAAACCGACGTTCCCGCCGTTGTCGGTGCGACCGCCAGACGGATGGAGTCCGCCGAGCCGCGCGAAACGGTCAACGTCAGCGAACCGAGCGGAACGGTCATGGAAGCGCCCGTTGCCGAAAGATCGGCGTTATAGGCGGCGGGAATGCCGCGCAGATTGGGGCTTTCCACCGTCTGCCCCTCGCTTGCAAAACGCAGGCGGTAGACGGTCTCCGTGTCCTCTGCCACCTCGATCTGCGGCGCAGGGCCGATTTCTCCGCGTTCTCCGGTCTCCCCCTTTTCGCCTTTTTCGACCTGCGCGCTTCTTTCGCCCTGCGGTCCTTGTTCGCCCTGCGGACCGGGACATCCCATATCACCCTGCGATCCTTGCGGACCTCTCTCGCCCACATAGCCCTGCTCGCCGATCGGTCCTTGCGGTCCGACCGCGCCCGCGTCGCCTTTCGGACCGACGTCTCCCCGCACGCCCTGCAGACCTCTCACCCCCTGCATTCCCCATCATTCCGCGTGGATCGACAGGACCGGGACATCCTGTTTCGCCCTTCTCTCCCCTTGGTCCTTGCGGGTCCATAGAGCCTGGCATTCCCTGCGGTCCCATAGGTCCTTGCAGGCTATAATCGTCGCCGTACCCCGAGGAACAGCCTGTTCTGTATCCGCCGCAACTCATTTTCTCTCCCTCCAGTGCTTCTTTTTTTTCGAATCACTACATTCTATTCCGCAGGCTGTCGAAATGTGCGGAGGTGGGAAGAAAGGGAAAGACCTTGGAGGCGCAGGGAGACCCCTTTCGGAGGGGTCTCCCTACCCTCCAAACCTCCCTGACCCACCCCGAACTTCCCCCAAGTCCCCGCCGCTTACGAAGCGAAAATTCGGTTCGCTCTTTGTAAGTGGCGGGGACTTGGGGGAAGTTTTTGTTGGTTTGGGAGGTGCGGATTTGTTGCAGAGTGCGGCTTCGCACTTGTTTGGGGTGTGGGGTGCGAAACGATATGCGGGTCGTTCCGTGTCGGGTGAAAGATACTTTTTTATGGGGAGTACAGCTTTATCCCCCTCATCAGTCGCTTAACGCGACAGCTTCCCCCCCAAGGGGAAACCTTTTTACGTTGCCCATACATAGCAAATACAACATGAAATAGCAAATAACATTTCCAATCTTCAATTGTTTATTTTATATGGTTATGTGACACGAAAGGAATCATGTAAAAAGGCTTCCCCTTGGGGGGAAGCTGTCGCGTAAGCGACTGATGAGGGGGGATAAATCTCCGCCCATCATAGGAATATTACTTGCTGAATAACCTTCTACCGCTGACCGTCAAAAATTCCCCCCTGCCGGCATCACAACCCGTATTTCGTTTTCACGCGCCCGAGAATTTTCCCGATGGGGTAAGAAAACAGTTCGAGAAACAGCACGTTCGACACGGCGTAAATCGCGGTGACAGGCGCGGCAGACACAATGGCGGCGAAGTAGCGCGGGAAATTGAAATAGCCGTCTATCCAGAGCACCGTCCAGATATCCATCAGGAAGGAATAGAGCACACCCGCAAGGATTCCGTACACGCCGAGCACAATCCGATTCTTTTTCAAGGGTTGCGCGAGCAGACCGCCGAGGAAGCCGACAAATCCCCATGCGAACATCTGGAACGGAGTCCACGGTCCTTGCCCGAAGTAAAAATTGGAGATGACCGCCGAGAGCGCCCCAGTGAGGAAACCCGCCTCCGAACCGAAGTACATGGCGGTCAGCACGACCAAAGCGGTCACAGGCTTGAAACTCGGGATGGGTGCGAACAGGATTCGCCCCAGAACCGAAAGCGCCGTCATCACCGAGATGAGGATCAGGCGCTCCACGTCCGCCGTGCTCCGTTCGAAGTGCAGAAAAAACGGCACGCAGGCAAGCAACGCCACGCAAAGCGAGACCCACGCATACCGTTTTTCGGGCAGCAGCATTGCGCCGGCAATCACCACGGCGGGAATCAGGATGCAGAGGATCGCGCGGGAGACCCATTTTTTGACCGTTGCCTTCATTCCGTCTCCCCCCGGCAGAAGCGCACCGCCTGCCCGCAGGTCACCGCCCCCGGGCAAAGACCGCGCACCATGCGGTTTGCGGCTGTGGTATAGAAGGTATTCCCCCCGAAGAAGCGGGACGGCGTATCGGCGGAAAGAATTTCCCCGTCGAAGAAGAGCGCGCAACGATCCGCAACCTCCGCCGCGAATTCCACGTCATGCGTTACCATGATAACGGTCAGCCCGTCCGCCCGCAGGTCGCGGAGCAGGTTTCCAAGCGTCTGCTTTGCCCCCGCGTCGATGCCTTTGGTCGGCTCGTCAAGGAGCAGAATGCGCGGGCGCGACAGAAGCACCTTTGCCAGCGCGCACTTCTGCCCTTCCCCGCCGCTGAGGTCGAACGGGTTGCGTTCCAACAGCGCCCCGATGCCGAGTTTCTCCGCAACGGTTTCGATCCGCTCTGCGCGCTCCGCTTTCGGCACGCCGTGCGCTTCCAGCAGTTCCTCAAAATCCGCCCGCACCCGATCACGCACAAACACCGTTTGTGGGTTCTGCGGCAGGAGCGCGAGCAAACCGCGCCAGAGCGAATTGCCCTTATAATCCCGGATCGCTTTCCCCTCAATCCGCACCGCGCCGCGGTAGGCTTTCACGACCCCTGCCAGAACCTTCAGCATGGTGGTCTTTCCGCTTCCGTTACTCCCGAGCACCGCGTAAATTTCGCCTGCATAGACCTGCATGGAAGTTCCGCGCAGAACGTCCGGCAGATCGCGCTCGTAGCGAAACCAGACGTTCTTCAGTTCCGCCGCCACCGTGTCGCTGTGGCGGTAGTCGGTCTCGGGCAGTTCCCCGCGGCGGTCGCCGTAGTGCTGTTCGAGGAAGTCCTTCCCCTCCCGCACGGTCAGCGGGCATTTCCCGCCGTTTGCGCCGAGCGCATAGAAGATACGAACCGCGCTCGGGAGCGCCGCGAGCATGGGGTGGTCGGGGTGCAGGCTTCGCAAGCCGTCGCAGATCCGCTCGGGGGCGTCGTAAAGGAGAACCCGCCCGCGATCCAACAGGAGCACGCGATCCGCCATCGGGAAGGCTTCCTCCAGTCGGTGTTCGACGAGAAGGACGGTCAGCCCCAGTTCCCGATTGAGTTTTCCGAGCGTGGCAAGGAAGTCTGCGGCGGCGATGGGGTCAAGCTGTGCGGTCGGTTCATCGAGGATAAGCACCTTGGGTTGCATGACCATGACGGCGGCGAGGTTGAGCAGTTGCTTTTGCCCGCCCGACAGTTCGTCCGTGCGCTTTCTGAACCAATCTGTAATGCCAAAGTAATTTGCCATCTCTCCCACGCGGCGGCGGATGGTTTCGGTTGGAATTCCGAGGTTTTCCAGTCCGAACGCCAGTTCGTGCCAGACCTTATCGGTTACGATCTGCGCGTCGGGGTTTTGCAGGACGTACCCGATCTCGGCGGGGCTACGCTCGCCCCCGTGGTACGCGATCTCTCCCGTCAGTTCGCCTGCGGGCTTCATTTCGGGTTTGAGCAGACGGAGAAGTGTGGTTTTCCCGCACCCCGATTCTCCGCACACCACAACAAACTCTCCGCTCCGCACAGAAAAGCTGACGTTCTCCAGAACGTCCCGCTCCCCTCCCGCGTATCGGAAGCTCAATTCCCGAATCTCCAGTTGTTCCATCCGCTCTCCTCGCTCTCTCGTTTTCCTGTCCCAGTATACCACATTTTATCGTTTTTTGCAAGGGGGCTTTCTGTTTTTTTAGGGTTAAGACCTAAGACCTTGGGGCTCTGCCCCAATCCCTGCTTAGGGGACTTCTTAAGGAGAAGTCCCCTAAGAACCTTCAAGACCTTAACCCAGTTGAATTTATGTAGCT
>CAVGEJ010000132.1:0-6958 GCA_963628215.1 Eubacterium sp. CAG:180 | reverse complement strand
ATACTTCGCACGGCTTCCGCTTCTACAATACCGCCGGAAAAGAAGCGGTCGGAACGCTGGAAAATGTGGATTGGACGCTCGGCGGCGGGTTACTGGTCAACATTCAGGGCGGCGTTGCGGATGTCCCGCAGACCTTCAATGTGGTGAATTCCACCATTACCAAAAAAGCGGTTGCCGGCGACCCGATTATTGCAACCTATGGCGTGGATACACGCGATGTAACAATCAACATCGAAAATTCTACATTGACTCAGAACGGTGGAGCCAACGGTGGACATACAGGGAATACTTCCATGTTCTACTTTAACAACGGTTTATTGGTGACACTCAATCTAAAAGGGAACACGATGCTGAACTATAACCCCATCGGGAAAGCGGATGTTGTACAGTCCGCAATCGTGTACAATCGCCCGACCGCAATCAATGCCGAGTCCGATGTTCAGGTGAATCTGCTCGGCGGAGGTGCGGCAACCGACAAGAATTATTTTACTTATAAAACCGGTGGTTCTTTGAACCTGACCGATTCCGGCGCGAAGTGGAACGCAAGCAAAGCGGTTGCGGGTCGCGGCTTCTATCTCCCGGCAGCGGGCAGTTATGACGTGAACGAAAGCTGTAAAGCTGTTGTGACGGCAGACAAACCCGTTTACGGCGGAACCGAAGCTCTGACCTACCGCAAGGCATCCACCGAGTATACGGAAAGTGAGCTGGACGACGCGGGGCGGGCATATTCCGGCTACAGCTTCAAGATCGGAACCGGCTACTACCGGACTTGGGCTGAAGCGCTGGCGGCGGATGGCGATATCACGTTGCTTGCAAATGCACCGCGGATCACTGCCGAAATCAAGTTGACAAAGGATGTTGTTGTGAACGGGCAAGAAAAATACACCTTAAGTTCATACTACGGATACAACTTCTTTAATCTTGCGGGGCACAATGCGACATTCCGCAATCTGACAATTGATGCCACGCACGGTGTCAGAACAGACGGTGTAGAAGGTCCCAATGTGCTGTTTGAAAATTGCGTAGTCAATGTGACCAAAGGTCTGCTGATTAACTTTAACAAAAACGCAAATGTGACTTTCAAGAATACGACTGTTATTTCCACAGCCGCCGACCCGGTTATCCTGCTCCAGGGTGGTGCGGTTTCCGAGATCAATTTGATTAACTCTACGATTGACTATCAAAAAGGTGCTACCAACTACGATGACAATACTTCCATCATCAACATTGCGAACAAATCCCAAGGCACTGTTGTGATGGACGGCAAATCGAAGCTGATTTACAACCCGACCAACGCCGTCAATAGCAACCAGATTATCTCGGTTCATGATGCCGAAACCGCCGCAACGGTTAACCTGAAAGCGGGGGCGGTGTTAGAGTATAACACGGTTCCTGCAAGCGTCACATCTTTGGCATTCCTGCGGAGCAATGCAACCCTGAACCTGGTAGATGAGGGCGCGACCTGGAAGGTCAGCGAGACGGTTGCAACGAAAGGCTACCGTTTCGTGAACAACTCGGGGACGTTCAACTGCAAGACCGTTGCCATGCGGACTGCGGAGGGCAAGCTGTACAGCCCGACCGAGGTCATCAATCTGACTGCCGCTACCGCGTTTGTTCCGGTTACTATGGGTGTGACCAACGAGGCAGGCGCTTCCATCCGGCTGTCGGAGTCGTCCGGTATCCGGTTCGGAACGCAGATTGACAAGACCTTCTATGATACGCTCGGCACGTCCGCCGTTTACGGCATTAAAGTTGCCCTTGCAGCCAACCTGACCGACGGCAATTTTGCGGCGCTGACCGATGAAAATTCGGTTTCCTACACCTCCGCTAAAGAGGGCTTCCGCTGGGTGACCGAGGGCGAATTCTTCCGCACGGTTCTGATGAACATCGGCGAGGCGAACTATCAGACCGAGCTGAGCTGGACTGCGTTCGTGACAATCACTTATGCCGATGGAAAGACTGCGACCTACTACGCGGACTATACGGAAGCAGACAACTGCCGTTCGTTGGCGGATGTTGCAAACAGCGCACTGAATGACGCCACCGTAACTTGGACGGCGGAAGAAACCGCACTGCTGAATAAAATTGCCGGCAACACCGCAGAGTGAGCCAGAAGAAAAGGAAGAAAATCATGAAATCTATGTATACAAAACCGTTGGCAGATCTGATTTCCATTGAAGCTGTGGATGTAATCCGCACCTCCGATCCGGAAAACGACTTGGATGTCAACAAGCTGTTCCCGACTCAGGGAGTCTGACGCAAGGGAGAACCGCAATTCAATGGGAACTCTGATTCAGTTTTGCACGGAAGCGTCCCGGAAGGATGACTGCTTTACCAAGGGATTCTGGCCTGCCGCCGGGATGGGATATGTCTTTGTTACGGACGGCGGAAAACTGCTGGTGATTGACGGCGGCGAAACGGAGGGGGATGCGAGAGCGCTCGTGTCCCTCCTCGAGGGGAAAGTCGGCGCACACCCGACGGTTGACCTCTGGATCATTACGCATTCGCATCTCGACCACTACGGCGCGCTGGAGGTCATTGCCCAAACTCCCGCGCTCCGGGAGCGGCTGACGGTGTCAACGCTTTGCGCCTGCACCGATATTCCGGTGTCCTTTCCGGAGGGCGATCAGGCCAGGATTGCCGCAATTCCGGATTTGCTGGGATGCAGACAGGTGACGCCGCACGCGGGCGATGTCCTGACGGTGGACAATCTGGAAATCCGGATGCTTTACACCTGGCGGGACGATCCGAAACTTTCCGATGCGAACAGTTTCAACCGCCTGTCGCTGATCTTTACGGTTACGGGGCCCGCACACCGGATGACGGTGGTCGGCGATTCGACCTCAACCGGACCGACAGTCGTGCGTGACCGCACCGACCCGTCGCTTCTGAAAAGCGACTTCCTGCAACTGGCACACCACGGGCTGGACGGCGGAAACATCGGTTTTTACCGTCTGGTCGATCCGACAACCGTGCTGATTCCCTGCTCGCTGGGCGGGGCAAAGTTCATCAAAGCACCCGAAACCGGATGCAACTACTACAATCGCTATATTCAGGAGCGCGCGCTGAATGTGATCTGCGCCTGCATGGGTAATACCGAAACGGAATTCTGACGGATTCCGATTCCCAAGAAAGAGAGAAAAAGATATGAAAAAAATTTTGGCTTTGTTGCTTGCCTGCATAACGGTTATTCCGATGTTTGCGGCTTGTTCCAAGAAAAAAGACAACCCCGGAACACAGACAGGTCAGAACACCGATTCCGGCAAAAATATTGAAACCGAAACCGAAATCGAAACCGACGAGTGGGGCAGACCTGTTCAGAAAACCGATTTTGACACATCCGGATTGGATTTCGGCGGCGACACGCTGACCGTGCTTTGCGCCGGAACCGATGAAACCTCCTATTGGGCTCTGGATCCGGGCATTTACAAAAAGCCTGCCGATGCGCTGGAAATGGCGCTCTACAAACGCAATATGCAGATCGAGCAGGATCTCGGGCTGTCGCTGAAGGTGGTCTTCAAGGCTGCGGACGGCACGAGCAGCGCGCTGAACAAGGCTGTGGAGGCAGACGCAAAAGCCGGAACGAACGAATACGACGTTGTGGTCAACTATGCCGCATATGCCGTGGTGGAGAATCTGCGCCAGTACTATGTGGATCTGCTGGATGCAAGCACCCCGCATCTGCAGCTGGATAAGCCTTGGTACAATCAGAATTTTGTGGAAAACACGCAGGCGTTCAACCATCTTTACTACATCGTCGGTGACTACAATCTCTGCACCTATAACCGTTTGATGGCGACTTATGTCAACTTCTCGCTGGGCGCCAACGAGGGGCAGTTTAACGACGATACGGGCAACGATCTTTACAGCCTGGTGCAGGACGGAAAATGGACCTATGAAGAACTGCTGAAGTATGCCGCATATTTCCACGATATGGACGGAGCGGGCGAGAAGGACACGGGCGACGTGTACGGTCTGCTTTCCAATGCAAACTGTGAGGCATACGACGGATTCCTGTATGCATTCAATCTCGATCTGACCGTGACCAACGAGGACGGCACGCACAGCTGGAATGTTGCGGGCAATACCAAAATGAACGATGCGATGGATAAACTGATCAATCTATATCGTCAGGAGGGGGTCTGGCTGGTTGCAAAATCGCAGGGATCTATAGGCAATTCCACAGAGCAGTACAAAATGTTTGCCGAGGGACACGCGCTGTTTGACATCGATGTCATCTACCGCTATGCCGCGCAGAACAAGGCATTCCGCAACATGAAGGATAAGTACGGTCTGCTTCCTCTGCCCAAATACGATTCGCAGCAGGAACAGTACGGTTCCGGAACGCAGGATTCCCACAGCTTTACCAGCGTGATGAAGGGAACAGACGAGCTGAACAGCAAGCGTTGCGCTTATCTGGAGTATGCCAACTACCTCAGCTATCAGAACTCCCGCCCGTACTACTTCGAAAAGATCATGAAGGCGCAGTACCTCGGCACTTCCAAGGCGGCGCAGGTCTTTGACATCATTCTGGACAATGCAGACTTTGACTTCGGCGAGCAGTATCAGGCGGCTATGGACTATGCGAAAGTAAGACTCTGGAGATCGGTTGCGAAGAATGAAGGCACGGTTTCCGGCGCATGGACGACCTACGGAACGGCGCTGACCCAAAAACTGCAGGAGCTGGACGCGTGGTTTTTGGCGCGGTAACGGTTGGGGAAAATCTGTATGAAACGAATCAAACGGTTACTTGCCTGCCTGTTGGCCGGGATTCTGATGCTGTCGGCTGTTGCCTGTAACGGCAAGGGCAGCGGGTCGGATGAATCCGGAGCGGCTTCGGCTTCTGCCTCCGCTTCCGGCGAATCCGAAACGGAGACGCCCGTTGTGAAAGACTTCTTTCCCGTTGTAAAAGACGGGAAAGCCGTTCCGATTGTCTATCCAATGGACAGCACGGACGCAATGAATTATGCGCAGAATGTTGCAAACAAAATCAAGAGCCTGACCGGAGTTCTGCCGGAATGCCGCGAGGACAGCAGGCTGGTGGATGAGGAGCCGGACACCGAAAGCTATGAAATTTTTATCGGCGCGGTTGACAATCCGCTCTGTGAGAAGGTTCGGCAGAAGATTCCCTACGGCGGTGCAATGGTTGCGGTGGAGGGGCACAAACTCTGCGCAGTGTCGATGAATGCCGATATGCTCAGCACGGCAATCGTAAAACTGCTTGCAACGCTGACGACTGCCTGCGACAAAAATGCCAAAACCATTCTGGTGGCGGCTGACTTTTCCGTTGCAGTCGAGGGAACATCGCTCCTCGGACTGGTGCCGGATTTTGACGGGAAAATTCCGAGCGGCACTTACGAAAGCACCTCGACCGCCTCGCTGGTTCTGTTTGAGAATGTGACCGAATCCGAAGCGGACGCATATCAGGCAAAGGTGCTCTCCGACGGTTACAGCCTCTATTCCGGAGACATGACCACAGGGAAAACCGCGAATGCGAAAAACCGCTTTCTGACCTTTTACCGCGATCGGTATATTCTGACGCTTCTTTACACGCCGAACGACCGCATCCTGCGCGCGGTGATCGAAACAACCGATACCTCGGCGCTCGGCTGGCGCGAGGCGGATCAGACGGCTGTGGAAAAGGTCTGCGATGTGACGCTGACGCAGGTCGGTCTGCTTTATGATGCGGGCTACATGAACGGTATGTGCTATGTCATGCGGTTGGAGGACGGAAGTTTTATCGTCACGGACGGCGGGCACAACCTGCAGAAGAACGCCGACCGTCTCTATCAGATTCTGCGCAAGCAGGCACCTGATCCCGAAAACATTGTGATTGCGGCATGGATTTTCTCGCATTCGCACAGCGACCACGTGGGAATGTTCCCGTATTTTACCGCATCTTATTCCGGAAATGTTACGGTGGAGCGCTTTATCTACAATTTCCCTGCCGAATCGCAGTTTGATGGGGACACTACCGCCAGCGGAAACTATGTTGTAACCAATCAGGTCGGACATTACAAGGGCGCGGCGGTGACCAACGCGCACCCCGGGCAGGTGATGATGATTCACGGCGCAAAGATCCGGATTCTCTATACGGCAGATCTCTTTGTTCCGAACAAGATCAGCTACGGGAACACCGCCAGTATGTGCTGGACAATCGAGGTTGCCGGTGTGAAAACCATGATGATGGGGGACATCGGTGCCGAGGTGGCATCTGTGATGGAATCCATCTACAGCGATGATGTATTTGCAAGCGATGTGCTTCAGATCGCACACCATGGAATCGGTTCTTCGCCGTCAACGCTCTATCCGCGCGTGAACCCGACATGGGCGCTGATGCCGCTTGGTACCGGACCGCTCTCCGGCTGGGAACACGCGGACGACTGCATTGTTTTCGTTAATGCCGCGCACAATCGGTTCTTCTTCACTTCGGAAAAGTGCAAGGATCACCTGTTTGTGGCGGAAGACGATGTTCTGGTGCTGACCTATCGCAACGGGGAAATTGCAAACCATGTTCTCTATGATAACGATGTTGCTTATCTGAGCGGCAATCAATGAAAGGAGTCTGCTATGAAAATGCGAACCACAAAAATCTGTTCGATTCTGCTGGCTGTTCTGATGGTGTTCTCCTCTGCGGCGTTGCTTATCGCTCCCGTTTCGGCGGAGGGGGAAAACGAGGCAAAAATCGGTGACACCGAGTATGCCACACTGGAAGCGGCAATTGATGCGGCGCAGGATGGCGCTACAATCACGCTTCTGCGGGACGTGACGTGGACCGCCCTCAATAAAGAAATCAAAAAGACCGTGACGGTTGACGGCGGCGAGCAGAAATACAAAATCACCTCCACAGGTTTTTATCTCTTCCACTTTTATCAAAGCTTTACATTGAAAAATCTGAAGTTTGATACTTCGCACGGCTTCCGCTTCTACAATACCGCCGGAAAAGAAGCGGTCGGAA
>CAVGEJ010000131.1:0-6987 GCA_963628215.1 Eubacterium sp. CAG:180 | reverse complement strand
TGGAGAATATCTTGTCCATATCCAGCTTCCCCTCCTGACTGAGCTTTTTCATGCGGATCGCCTGCGATAGGGACGGTGTTGCTTCTTCACTGTCGATGGTTTCCACAAGGTTGCGCTGTTCGTCCTCCGAGAGATACGAAAGTTCCACGGCAGGACGGAAAGCGATGCTTTCACGGTCAACCATTTCAAGCAGTTCGGGGACAAGTTCTGTTAAACGAATGTAGCGTTGTACTTGGCGCCCTGAATCATCAAGCTCCTTGCCCACAATATCGGCAGTTTCTAAATCTCCGACCACTGGTCGGGAATTATTTTTACTTGGTCTGCCTGCCCTTCTTTTCATTGCATCCATCTTCATTTTATATGCTGCCGCTTTCTCACTCGGCAGAATATGCTCCCTTTGCAGATTCGCGTCCACCATAGCAATAATGGCTTCATCACGGGAAAGGTCACGCACTATCGCCGGAATGAGCTTCAGCCCCAGCCTGCGGCAGGCATGAACGCGCCTGTGACCGGAAATGATCTCATATCTCTGATCTTCCTTGATTCGTGCGACAATAGGCGACTGCACCCCGATCTCCTCGATGCTGTTCATCAGCTTCTGCATACTCTCGTCATCCAGCACCTTGAACGGATGCCCCGGAAACTCGTCAATGTATTCCAGAGGAATTACTCGGACCTTTTCTTTCTTCGGCTCGTCCTTTGAGGGATTGGAGGAATAGTTCGGTTCATTCGCCATGCTTCCACCCGCCCTTTCTGCTCTTTCTGCGCTTATGCTTCCGGAATCGCTCAGACACACGGATGGCATCATAGCCGTAAACAGAGATTGCAATCGCGGAACACACCACGCGAAATAGGTCGAAGTCCACGACTTCATCGTTGGACAGATCTTCTATGTCCGTATGCGAAGTTCCGTTTCCGAGGTCGTAGGCAATGCAGTAGAAAAGATAATCGTCCTCCGAAAAAGCGCGGAAGTCAATGTCAAGATAGGAGATACTGCTCTTTCCTACGGCATCGTCCGATGCGCTCCAAAGGCTTTCGGTTGCGGTAAGGACAAAAAGCTGCGCGATGAGACTTTTATCGTTTCCACGCACTCGGTGGAGCGCTTTCTGAAATCTTGCTCTGTGTTCCCTGTCAAGGAAACAGGTTTTCGTCATGGTTGCTCGTTCCGCAGCAAGGCGAAGTCGGTAGTGGAACACATTGTCCTTTACATTGGCAAAACAGGTATTCAGAATCTCGGCCAAGGTACAGGTGTGCGCTTTTACTCGTTCAGCCATACAGCAGCACTCTTTAAGGGAACATTTACCCTCGCCGACATAACGGCAGTTAGAGCATCGGCAGGACTGCACGGCATACGGAAAGCCGGTGTCCTCGTTTCGTTTTCGGTGGGCAACGCAGATCAGGTCTGTCAGCGTCAGCCCGGTTGGATTCATTTCAATGTACATTCGGTTCCTCCTTAGATTTTAATTTTGGCAATAAAAAAAGCCACCTTCATTGACCGCAGGATTGCGGTATAAAGATGGCTTGATTTCGGATATTCAGTTGTGTCAGGCGGGAAGCAGATCAAGAAACCGGCTGAGCAGGTTAAATACACCCACATATTCTTCGCTGTTCTCAAGGGTGCATCCCTGTGACTTTAATGCAAGACGGCGTTCATTCAAAATCCCGATGGCGGTTCTGACCTGATAGCCGGTAAGTTTCATACGGTAAACGGATTCGTAATTCTTTTTCATGTGTGTCCCCTGCCTTTCTTCACCTATATTATATAGGAAAGCAAGAGGATTTGCAAAGGTATGATGTCACTGTGCGGCTATGCGGACAAAGCGCACCCATTTTTCTTTGAGCGAGACTTTCTCGACCCGGTATCCGTATTGTTCTGCTTCCTGTTTGTAACGGAGGAAAGAATGATCCATTGGAAAACCAAGAATCTCTTCTATCCGTTCAAAGGAAAATTGAATACATCCACTTCCGTCACCGGAAAGGAATCTCCAAAGCGGCTCATATTTGCTCAATGAAATCACCTCCGAATCAAAGAAAATTGCACCGAAAGGCGGATGACTGTAAACAGGTAGTGGTCAGTGCCAAATGGTCTTTGGGACAGGCTATCGCTTGATTAACGGTCATTCGGTGTAATGAATGTGATTAACAGTTATTTGCCCGTATTTTCGGCTTAATTGTCGTGAGTTCAAGTCATATAGGCTCCAAAAAAGTTGCACTGTTTTGCAAACATCATTTTTGCTCCGAAAATAGCAAAAAACCCTTGAAATACAAGGGTTTTTCGCTAAGTTGCTTTTTTGTAGCATCTTGATGTGTATGATTGACCAAATAGCTATCTCGAAAAATCCCCATTTTATATGCTTTTCAGCCGCTTGGACCATTATAAGAGTTGTAACTGAGTGTCAGTCCTTTATTTCCCAATGTCCGCTTCTGCTCGCACCGATATATTCAAGCAATCCCTGTTTTTTCAACTTCTTGATATGATACCTGATGCCGTCTTCCGTTATTTCAACCATCCGAGAGATGGATTTCACCGTGATCTTTGGGTTTTCTCTGATGATAGACAAAATCCTGTTCTCTATATCTGAAGTAGTTTTGGTGGTAGTTTTGGTGGTAGTTTTGGTGGTAGTTTTCATTACATCCGGATCATACGGCAAGATCACAGTAATAAAATTGTCAGTGATCCTGAAAACATCTCTTCCGTATACTTCCGTAATCTTATTGATTCCGAAGCCGGATTGCTCGACATATTCCAGATCACGAAGAATGCGCATCAGCTCGGGGCATCTCGGCTTGCTACAGCCTTCATAAAACTCTTCCAACGACAGTCCCTCCGGCAATCCGCCTGTTGAAATGATTTCAATTCTGTCATCGAAAACATACACGGCAGGAGAAACCTTACTGCTCCAATCATTATGTGCTATGGCATTAAGAAAAGCCTCTCTCAAGCAACGAGCATCAAGTAAACGTTTATCTTTTCGCATTGCGCTGCCGTCCAATACGCTTTTTGTAATGTTTATGACATCAAGACGCGCAATGACTTTGTCAATTGCCATCAGCAAACAAATATAACCATACTCACTTTTTTCAACGAGTTCGCTTTTATTTGTTCCGGCGAAACGAACCACTTTTATGGAAACATCGTTATCATCAGCCAAAAGACCTGCTAAGAGATTATACTTTCCCTCGCGATTTCTTAAATGATAGTTCTTGTCGAAAGTTTTTTCGTTAATATGAAAACCTTTTGCCAAATAGTAGTTCTTTAGCATCGAAAACGAAAGCGCTTGATTATAGTTTTCAATATCAACGATGCTTTCTTTTCCTATTTTCAAAGTTGCGATATATGCTCGTGATATTTCATCCTCCGTCATGCTGCGGCAGGTGGTACCAATCCGCATGAAGCAACCATTGGCACTGCGACCGTATTTCCTGATATAGTAAAGTGCATTTCCTTTTTGCACTTTTATCTCTATCACATTCTTCCCGTCAATGAACTTCGTACCAAGTTCGATCAGACTTTGCGGATTGGGTAAAATCTGTGTGGTAATAATATCCGCAATGCGTTTCTGCGTTTCATCAAGATTGTTCACCCCGATTACCGTTCCGTCATCTTCAACGCCGATATAGATCGTGCCGTCAAAGCTGTTTAGGAATGCGACGATTTCCTTGGGCAAGGCATCATTCAATATTCTCTTTAATTCAACTTTTTCGGTTTCCTGAAAAATCATCATCGTTCCCCCTTCTTTGGAAATCTGCATTTTCATTATACCATATTTTTGATGTCGTTTCAACCGTTATATTCGTTATTTTGAAAAAAGACCTCATTCTCTTGCTTTTCCGCAAAAAAGAGAACGCCATAGCTGTCAGCATTCTCTTTTCGCTTGTTTTCTAAAGCTCCTCTGTAATGGAGAAGCCGCCCTTCAGGACGATATGAATCGTGTTGTTTTTATTAACCCGGATACACTCAACGAGCGTTCTGATCTGGCTGTCACTGAAGGTGGTCTGCGCCATATCGCAGGTTGTCAATGCCTGCTCCAGTTTTTCAATTTCGAAACGAGTGAAATCATCACTGTGTACCTGCTTGTTGGCAAGTGCCAGTTGCTCACGCAGAACTGCGAGCTCGGAGTTTTTTATATTGATTACCTCAAGATACTTGTTCTTGTCACCCTGCGTGGTGCTGAATCCGATCATTGCCTGATCCATCTCATCGTTGACGCGTTCTATGTTTTTTTGAATCGCATAGGCGTCCAGAATTTTCTCGTTTCCGGTAATCGCATACGACAGATTTGACTTAATCAACTCCAACACTTCATCCCGGCAAGCCGCCGCGTTGCACAACCCTTTACAAATTGCCTGATGGAGCCTGCTCTCTTCTACCGTTATGGAGTCGCGGCAGATTCGCGTTCCGTGTTCGATCCGATTGATACAACGCCAAACGATTTTCTTTTGTCCGCCAACCATCCATGTTTTTCGTCTGTAAGGAGTCCCGCACTCACCGCAGATCAATTTTTCCGACAGCGCATATTTTCCGCTGTACTTTCCCTGTTCGGTGATTGTTTTGGAGGACACCTTTCGCTTACTTGATCGTCGGGCAAGCTCCAATTGCACACGCTGGAAATCATCGCGCGATATGATAGGCACATGATTATTCGTAATCAGATACTTCGGCATTTCGCCGTGATTGACCTTTGTTTTCCGGCTGATACAGTTATCGATATATGTTTTTTGGAGCAGCATATCCCCGCAAAAGCGTTCATTGGTCAGAATATGCCTGATGCTTTCCTTGTTCCATGAAACCGTGCCGTTGAAGGCTTTTGCTCCGTTTTCAATCAAGGATGCCCGTATTTGATCCAGACTTTCTCCCGCAAGATACTTGTCATAAATCAGCCGAACTGTTTCCGCCCCCTCAGGTTCGATTTCCGGCTCACCATCTGCGCCTTTTCTGTAACCGAGAATATTGTATCGGAATTTGAACGTACCGGATTTCATTCTCTGCTGGATTCCCCACCGCACATTGGCGCTGATATTTTCGCTTTCCGCCTGAGCCAATACGCTGTGAATACCGATAAACATCTCGCTGTCCGCCTTCATGGAATCAAGATTCTGCTCCTCAAAGAACACGCCGATTCCCTGCGCTTTCAGCCGTCTGACATAGCTCAGACTGTCTACGGTATTTCGTGCGAATCGGGCGACGGACTTGGTCAGAATCATATCGATTTTTCTTTTTTTGCAGTCCCGCATCAATCGCTGAAACTCCGGACGCTTCTCAGCTTTCGTCCCAGTAATCCCTTCATCGGCATAGATACCGGCAAAGCGCCAGTCCGGATTTTTGGCTATGTAATCGGTGTAATAGGTAATCTGCGCCTGATAGCTGTCAAGCTGTTCGTCGCTGTCCGTGGATACCCGGCAGTATGCCGCCACCCTCACAAGCGACCGCTCCTTTTCGCGTGCCGTAAGCAGAGGATTGGCCTCTATCTTTGTCACCACTTTTCTTTCAGCAAGCATTTTGCACCTCCGTACTTCTTATCTCCGCTCCGTTTTTCAAAATTACCGTAACCGTTCCATCGATATTTGCCCGAAAACCCTTGCAGATCAATTTCAGATAATCAACATCGAACTTTCCGTCATAACTCTCAAAGGCAGCTTTCAAAAGCTCGGTATATGCTTCTGCCGGGTTCTCATCACAGCAAGAAAACCGAAGCCTCGCCGCCGTCAGAACAGTCTTCTTCACCACGCCGAACGGAATGTCTGTCGCTTCCAAAAGCCGTAAGACTTCATTTTCCTGCTTTGTTACTTCAACGGTCGGGTGATAGAAATCTTTTTCATCATATACACATTCAATCTGCACCGGATCGTTTTTGATTCTCATAAAGCATTCTCTGATTCCATTCGTGATGACATCGTCGGAGATGTACACCGCCGCCTTACATCCGCATCGGCAGAGCCATTTCTCGCGCGTTTTCCATTTCCCTTTCCGCTGCATTTTCCCACCGCAATTCCCGCACAGTAAAACGCCGCGCAGATACTCGATTTCCGCCGTTCCCTCCAGCTTGTGTGCGCCCTTTTGATTCTTGTCCCTGTTCACAGCATCAAAAAGCTGTCGGGATACGATGGGCGGATATGTCTCTTCTCCGATATATTTTCTGTTCTCCAGAATCCGTGCAATCATGTTTTTGTTCCACTGCCGTTTTCCTTCGTAGTAATCTATCAGCTGTTCTGTCAGGCTGTCTGCAACGGCAAGCAGTGTCTCACCGTCGTCATACCGGTGAAATATCCGACTGACAATTTCCGCTTCTTCCGGCACGATCACCGGCGTTCCCTTTTCAATTCTGTATCCATAGGGTATATGTCTCAGTGACATAGCGTTTCCATCCTCACATTCAATTCAAGCTCGCCGCAAAGAACAAAGGTCAACGATCCGTCCTCCTCGGCATATATTTTTTTCGTGATTGCCGTTATCTGATTTTTCGTTGCCGAAAGAATCCGGGGTGGCATATCGTGCAGTTTGCGCTTCAGCTCCCGTAGTCCCTCCACACAGCGTTCATCCTCATCCTCTGACAGCAGCTTTCTCCGTCTGGTGCGCAACTCTGAAATCTTTCGCTTATAAATATCGCACTTTTCCGCATACGTCACCTGATCGATGACTTTTTCCGCCAACAGCTTTGCATACATCTCGGATTGCTCGGAGAGCCGAGCAATGTCGGCGTCAATGCCGGCAATCTGCTCATTTTGACAGGTTCGCTTCGCTTTATATGACTGTAATTGCAAAACAGCTTGGTCAAGTATCCCGTGTTCGTTTTGCCGCAGCGTATGATACATTCGGACAAATGCACCCGCTAACTCGTCATAGGAATAGCTTCTCGATGGGCATTTTGTTCCTGAGAGTCCTTTTTTGCTGCAAGCGATCAGATGCGGTGATGATCCCTTACGCGAAAAGCTCCAGCCGCAATGTCGGCACACAACGCCGACAGAAAAGAACGGTGTCTTTTTAGG
>CAVGEJ010000130.1:0-7192 GCA_963628215.1 Eubacterium sp. CAG:180 | reverse complement strand
GGTCGGGATTTTGCGCGGAGCAGCCGGAATTCGCAGCACGGAATACGGCTACACCTAAAATCTGTACAACGTAAAAATAGATAAATAAATCCAATTGCAGTGAAGGTCTTGAAGGTTCTTAGGGGACTTCTCCTTAAGAAGTCCCCTAAGCAGGGCTTGGGACAGAGTCCCAAGGTCTTCCGCCTCCCCCCCACAAAACTTTTTGGCGCGTTTTGCTTTTGTAATAGCACGTTCACATTTTCGTGATATAATAAGGAAACAGATGATTTGATAGCGCGCCAACCGCTTAATGCGCGCCTATATAATAAAGGAAGTGATTTTTTTGAAACACCCATTGCATACCTTGAGCCGACGCGCGCGACAATTCCTCCCCCTCTTCGTCCTTGCCCCCGCCGCGCTCGCCGCCGTCCTCATGCTCGTCGCATGCCTCGTGCAGTACGACGGTCACGGCGCAAACTATTTCAGCCGCGGCGCCGCCCTCCCTGTCCTCGCTGCCATCTTCGCAGCCATCTCCGCAGTCGCCGGAACTGCCATCGCCCTGCTCTTCCCGAGAAACGCATTTTCCACCGACTCCATCCCCGCCCCGTTCGCGTCCGCCGCAAGCGCCGCTGGCTTTTTGCTCTGCGCAATTTTCCTCGCCACTTCCGCCGCACATACGGGTCTGAAATGGTATCATGTCGTTACCCTGCTCCTTTTGCTCGTCTCCGTCGCCTATTTTTCCCTCCGCGCCTGCGACCGCTTCACCGAAGCCCTCCGCGATATCACAGTCCTGCTCGGCATCGCCCCGGTTTTCGGGCTGATTTTCCTCTGCGCCATCCATTATTTCGATAAAACCGTCGAAATGAACGCCCCCGTCAAGGTTCTGACCCTGCTCGGACTCCTTACCGCCATGGTGACCGTCACAAGCGGCATCCGCTATCTGCTCGGCTCTGCCCTCCCCCGCCTCTTCCTCGCGCTCTCGTCGTGGACCGTCGCGGCAGGCGCGCTCTCCCTCTTCGCCATCCCCGCGCTCTTTCTGAGAGGCGCGTTCGATAAAACCGCCTACCTCGCGTCCTTCTTCATCATCCTCGGCTGTACCGTCGCAAGCGGCGTCCGCATCGTCTTTCTGATCCGAAACGCAAATTCTTCGGATAAGGAGGAATCGCAACCATGACCGCCGCCTCCACACGAATCCAGTGGCTTCATAAAAAACTGCTGACCGGAAGTTTCCCGAACGCGCAACGCATGGCGGAACGCTTCCATATGTCCCACCGTCAGGCGCAACGGGACATCGACTATCTGCGGCGGGAACTCGGCGCGCCGATCGCCTATAACAACGCGCGGCGCGGCTTCTACTATACCGCAGATTTCATGCTCCCCGTGCTCGTCACCTCCGATAATGACGAATCCTACATTCCCGAAATCGCCGCCGTGCGGAGCGCCGAGGAATACGGAGCAGACGAAGCCATTATCCAGATGCAGATCCCTTACACCGCAACGCTGACCCTCCCCGGCAAGCTTTCCGCCGTGGAACTCGCCCCCTATATCGTTGCCCGTACAGGACCGAACCGCTACAACTGCGAGTTTCACAGCATTGAACGCTTTGTGGGAACGCTCTTTACGCTGGACGCGGACTTCACCCTCGAAGAGCCGGAATGGCTGAAGGAAAAACTCCTGCACGCAGCCGAACGAATCCTGAAAAATCATCCAAAAGGCAGTAATATAGAATAAGAACGGTTCTTATTCTTAAAATTGGTCGGTAAAATCCTGTTTGCCGACCGATTTTTCGCTTTTTTCGGGCGAAGCGGAGACTTTTTTCGGAAAAGCCCTTGACAAACGGAAGAAAATATGGTATAATGCTCCCGTTATCCGAAGACAGCAGGTTTCCGGTAAAAGCGTAACGCTTTCCTGCCGAGGGAATGAATCGAATCCTATCAATAGGTGTAATCGGTCTTTCTTCGCGCAGTGTTGCCGGAGAGAGATTTTTTGTTTTTCACATGGAATCTCTCAAATTATCTCAGCACACAAGTCCTATTTCACATTTCACAACGGGAGGTGAAAATCAAATGCCCAGCAATTCCATTCTGGAGAAAAAGCAGCAGATCGTTGCAGATCTCGCAGCACAGATCAAAGAATCCGCGGCGGGCGTCATCGTGAACTATCAGGGTATCACGGTCGACACCGATACCGCAATGCGGAAGGAACTTCGCACGGCAGGCGTTAAGTATGTGGTTTCCAAGAACACCCTTACCGGAAGAGCCTGCGACGAGGTTGGCTACGGCGCGCTCAAGGAACATCTGAACGGCATGACCGCTATCGCGATCAGCAAGGATGACCCGGTTGCGGCAGCCAAGATCCTGAAGAAGTACGCAGATAAGGTCGAGAGTTTCAACATTCTCGCAGGTTACGTTGACGGCGCGGTCATCGACGCAAATACCGTCGGCGCTCTGGCAGACATTCCGTCCAAGGAGACCCTTATCGCAAAGTTCCTCGGCTCTATCCGTTCTCCGCTGTACAGCTTTGCTTACGCTCTGCAGGCAGTGGTCGACAAAAACGGCGAGGCGGCACCGGCAGAAGCCCCCGCAGAAGCCTGAAAACACAACGGCATTCCGCCGTCGGTTTCCGTCCCGTCAGTACGGAACATCCAATACAAAACATGATTCTGGAGGTATATTGAAATGGCATCCGAAAAGATTACCAATATTCTGGAAGAGATTAAGTCTCTGACCATTCTGGAGCTTTCCGATCTCGTGAAGGCAGTTGAAGAGGAGTTCGGCGTATCCGCAGCAGCTCCCGTCGGCGTTGTTGCAGCAGCAGGCGCAGCAGCTCCCGCAGCTGAGGAGAAGACCGAGTTCGACGTTATCCTCGCAAGCTTCGGCGCAAAGAAGCTGGACGTCATCAAGGCAGTCCGTGAGATCACGGGTCTGGGTCTGAAGGACGCGAAGGATCTCGTTGAGGCAGCTCCGAAGGCGATCAAAGAGGGCGTTTCCAAGGACGAGGCTGAGAAGGTTAAGGCGGCTCTTACCGAAGCCGGCGCTACCGTCGAGATTAAATAATCGGAGAAATCCGAAAGAACTGTCTCTGATAACAGAGAGGGCGGGCATTCGCAAAAGCGTCTGCCCGTTCTCTTTCAAAAATACGGGAAGAATTTTTGCAAATCCCTTGACAAAACGAAAAAAATATGGTATAATACCAAAGTACCTGTTGGAGAGACCGTCGCAGGGAATGCGAGTGTAGTTCAATGGTAGAATTCCAGCCTTCCAAGCTGGCCGCGTGGGTTCGATTCCCATCACTCGCTCCACAAACGACTTGCTTCCCGTGAAAACGGGAAGCAAGGTTCTGTTTGATCTCTGATGTGCCTTTAGCTCAGTTGGATAGAGCAACTGCCTTCTAAGCAGTAGGTCGAGGGTTCGAATCCCCCAAGGCACGCCAGAAGAAGAAATGGTGGGATTGGCGCAGTTGGTTAGCGCGTCAGGTTGTGGCCCTGAAGGCCGTGGGTTCGAGTCCCATATCTCACCCCAGAAAAAGAGAAAAGCACCGCACGGTCCGGGCGCGAAAGCCCGAGCGTACAGGTCAGCAAGGACCGTCTGCAAACGCGGCGTCCGAGCGGATTCCTGCACACCGGGCGGTGCTTTTCTTCCGAACAAAAGCTCCATGCAGGGAGAGAGGAAACACAAGCCCCCACCAAGAGTCGATAAAAAAACAAAATCGGGATGTAGCGCAGTTGGTAGCGCGCGTGGTTTGGGAGCGTGTGACCGCCTCATGAGCCGACCTCCGAAAGCTCGCGAAATCTCCGTTTTTCTCGCGTTTTCTCGCTTTTCCGCCGCCGTGTGTTTCGGCAAAAAACTTTTGACCACAGATTTGACCACTTGCGGATTTGACAGAAAAATTGAATATTTTCACCAATCGGGGTGTGGCGCAGCTGGTAGCGCGCGAAGTTTGGGACTTCGATGCCGTCGGTTCGAATCCGGCCACTCCGACCAAAAATCAGCCGAAAATGAGGTTTTCAGCCCCACTTTCGGCTGATTTTTTTAAAAAGCATTAACCAAATCATTTTTCTTTCACTATTAAGGCAGAAGCTTCTGAAAAACATATAAGGGGAGGTGAGCAAATGGACGAAAACTGGCTGCATGAAAAAATCGCGGAAATATCCAGAACAATCTATTCATATTGCAGAGCCAAAACGCCATCGCAACAGGACGCCGAGGATTTATCGCAGGATATTTTGCTTGAGCTGATGAAATCGGTAGACAATATCCGCAATGACAAAGCTTTTTATGCTTTCATGTGGGGAGTTGCGGGAAATGTATACAAGCAGTGGTGCAGAAAAAAGCAAAAAAATATCGCATGTGAACTGCCCGAAAATATCCCCGATGAAGAGGAAATTCCGGATGATGGCAGCAGTGATATATATCTTCTACGCCGCGAACTGACATTGCTATCCGAAAAATACCGCAAAGCAACAATCTTGTATTACATCGAGGGGTGCTCCTGCTCTGAAATTTCAAATTTGCTCGCAATATCCGAAAGCATGGTAAAGTATCTGCTTTTTAAATCAAGAAAAAAACTGAAAGAAGGAATGAATATGGAAAGAAATCTCGGAGAACTCAGCTACAATCCCAAAACCTTGATTCCGATGTACAGCGGACAGGGACCGAATCAATTCTGGCAATTCATGCAAAGCAAAATCAAGCAGAATATCGTTTGTGCTTGCTACAATGACTCACTGACAGTTCAACAGATCGGTCTTGAAACAGGAATACCGCTTCCATATCTGGACGATGAGATAAAAGAGATGACCGAAAAGAAAATACTTGTGTATGACGGCAAACGATATTCGGCAAATGTTCTTATCATCAACCGTGAATGTACGGAAGAGATCTGCCGCAAGGTATCAGGGAAATATGATGCCATTGCAAAGCTTATAATTGAATTTGTCGATTCCTGTATGGAGGAATATGTAAAGCTCGGTTTTTACGGCGCTGACTTCAGCGAAAATACGCTCCGTTGGCAGCTTTCAACCATAATGTGGCGAACGATAAGGGGTTATGCTTTCAAAAACGTCGGAAAGCCGGAGAAAACAGGATGGGGCGAGCATGCCGATATATGGCTGAAAGAAGACTCCGGAGATATGACTGCGCGCACTTTCAACTATTGCACAGTTGAAAGTAAGGGCGGAGATACTGTATGGTTCTTCGACTATTTGCCTGCACTCAAAGGCGATCATCATGATTTCTACGGCAATCCGAGAAAGATTGATTTATTGTGTGATATTGCCGACGGTACCGCTGATAATCTGAGCGAATACGACCTTGAAACCATAGCCGAAATGGTTCGCGAAGGTTATGTTATATCGGAAAACGGAGGCTTCCGCGCTGCTATGCCCATATATTCAAAGGCGCAATACAGTGAGCTTATGGCAAAAGCCGAGCAGTTTATGAAGAATGGAATGGGGGAGCTTATAGAGACGATAGATAATGTTTCGGAACATATTATCGGCGAGCATACTCCAAACAGGCTGAAAGAGTCTGTCGCGCGCATTTCAGGGCAGGATCGTTTCTATCATACCGTGTGCGCTCCGGCAAAGAAAATGCTTGATATGAAATATATTAGTACTTCATACAATCCGCTTGAAATGCCTACAACATATATCGTTTTAAGCAAGTAATCGCGATTTTCTGCTTATAATTGATATTTTGCTACAACTTCGACAATTTCCCCTAACGGCAGAAAGGCTTTTTCTTTGCCTACTGCACCGCAATTTTTAAGGGGCTGACCGCCATGGTCAGCCCTTATTTGTTGCCTTCTCTCCCGCCTTGATTTCTGCAATCTCCTTTTTCATCTCCGCAATCAGCACCTTGAGCTTTTCCTCGCACTCCTCCCGCGTGGTGGCGTAGATATTTTTGGCGATTCGTTTACCGTTCACGCGCGGGGAGAACCTGCCCTCGTAGAGGTGATCGTTTATCATCGTCACGCAACCCGTACCGGGCTTGCGTATCTTGCCCTTATACGGCTCAAATTTCGGATCTGTCGGCTGATCGGTTGTGTCACTGTCACTTGCCTTGTCCGTTGCGATCGGCTCGGGAATGGGCGTGTCAGCCCCCGCAATTTCGCGGTCAATCCTTGCCGCCGCCTGCTGTTGCATCGTGTCGGTGATATGGCTATAGATATTGAGCGTAGTTTCCGCGCTCACATGTCCTATCATGGCGGACAGCGTTTTGATATCCATACCGTTTTCCAGTGCCATGGTAGCAAAGGTATGGCGGAGGTCGTGAAAGCGCACCCGCTTGCAGTTTGCCCGCGTCAGTATCTTCTGAAACCGATGATAGACCGCCGCAGGGTGGCGCGGTTGCGAGAAGTCAACCGGGGACGGGAAAATCCACTCGCTGTCGGTTCGCGTTTTCAGTTCTGCCAGCAGTTCAAGCATTTCTGGCGGCAGCAGAATCATACGGTTGGAGGATTTTGTTTTCGGCGTAGAGATCAGCACCTTCCCGTTAACCTTCAGCACCTGCCGCGAGATGTGAAGCTCGCCCGTTTTCAGATTCAGATCGCGCCATTTCAGCGCGAGAATCTCACCTCTACGCATGCCCGTGGTCAGTTCCAGAAGAAAGAGTTCGTAATATCCCTCCTCTCTTGCCTGTATGAGAAACCGCGTGATTTCCGGCGGAGTCAATACCTGCATTTCTTTTGCTTTTTTCGGCGGCAACTTGCACCCGACGGCGGGATTGATACGAATCAGCCCTTCGTTCACCGCTTTTTCAAGTGCCGTGCGGCAGGTCGTATGGCAGGAGCGCACCATACGGTCGGACAGCCCTTCTCCGAATTTATCGACATGCTTTTTCCGTCCGCTCTTTTTCAGCCGCGCGTAAAATTGTTGCAGGTCGTTTTGCGTCAGCTTGTTCAGCGGAATGTTGCCGACAGACGGGATGATGTGCGTATAAATCCTTCCCGAATAGCACGCCTGTGTGGTCGGGCGGAGCTTGGGCGCGGAATAATTCTGATACCAGAAGTCAATCCAGTCGCCGAACGGCATGTCCGGCTTGATCCGGTCGCTCCGCCGTCCGCATTCCTCCCGCAGTTTCGCCAATTTTTCCTGACACTCGGTCTTGGTGTGCGCCGTTACATTTTTCGTTTTGGCATAACCGTTTTCTTTGTAGCCGACGACAATTCTGCCTTCCCACCGTCCGTCCTTGCGTTGAAAGACACTGCCGTC
>CAVGEJ010000129.1:0-7231 GCA_963628215.1 Eubacterium sp. CAG:180 | reverse complement strand
CATGTCTACCTTTTTGCTCTTTTTTTCTTTTTGCGAAAAATATTATACCTTATCGCTTTATCGGGTCTTTTTTCGGTGCATTTCTGAAAAACAAGCCCATGGGACAACTGAAAAACGCCATCGCAGAAATTTTCCGCGGTGGCGCTTTTTCGTTGCCAGCAATATTTCGTTGGATTTATGGGTATTCGTTATCTTTGTGGGGTTATCGTTGGATTTGTGGGTATTTCGTTATCCTTATGGGGGTAATCGTTATCCGATTGACTTGGGCATTGCCGTATGAGAAAAATGTATGCGTAAAGCATAGGGATACCTATCTTGAAGTGCTCTGCTCTTTATGATATAATGAGTGCGTCTTTAGAACCCTGCCTTGAAAATTTGATAAAAACCGACGATAAGACTATAAAAAATTTTCTTACTCATGTAGTCAATCCGATCAAACCATAACTCACCTCGATAACATCGAAGCCTCAATCATTGCAAATTCCTCATTCTACGAGAGAGCGGATTTTTTCAACCAAAAGCTTTTTACGCTCATTATAAAAAGTTTCAAAATCATCCAACTCAAGGGATACCCCCTCTGGAATCATCGCCTGTGTATAGAAAAGCTGCTGCTGTGTTTCATCCATATCATTATAGTAATCAATCAAGCGCATTTCACCTTTGCTTGCATTAGGTCTTCCAACAAGAAGATGAAGATTTGGCAGACGATTTCTCATGGCTCTCCAGCGTTTCCAGTCCTCGGCCGTCACGGAAGTCGGACGACTTTCATCAAACCGAGCAAAGGGATGCAAGTGATCTTGCTCATATTTCCAATTTTTCGCCCAGTCCAAACTCAAATAGTAAAGGACTTCTCCGGCTACACGGCTTCCTTTTTCAGAGGATACAACATCTTCAATTTTACCATCTGTCACACGAAGCTCATTAATTTGATCGAGCAACTCAAAAGATATCTCATAATCATAATCCAGGATATTACTCTTCATCTGTTGCAGTTTTCCCGTTGTACCAGATTGAAAATAAGTAAAGAAAATAGCTCTTAACAGATAGGCTTTGATTGCTTTCTCATTATCCATATACCTCGGGTTGTAATAAATCAAAAACGCAATTGGCAAAAGGACATTCCAGCTTCCCGCAAACCGAGACACATCAATTTTCCAACCGGCAAGAAGCTTTTTTAGATCTTCCAACATCTGTTTGAAGGCAGACCAGTTGTTTTTCAAATCATCTGCCGTTTTTTTGCTAATATTAGATTTCAAAACATCTCCGTAAAGCATCAATGCGGTACGAATTATAAAATCTGTATCAAAATCTGCATACTCGCCGGAAAGAATTCTGCCGAATTCGGTTTTTGCACTCGGCCAATATGCCTCCAAAATAGACATGGTGATTTCGGCTTTACGAAGCGGTCTGCCACCATTGTTGAAACGAACAAACATTTCCAAGGCATCGTCCTGATTCATATCGGAGATTTCGGTAAACCGAATCAACTTTTCCTCATAAACCTTTGTACACAATTTTTGAAGGATTCCTCTTGCATAATCTTTACTATCTGTTGGAACATTGACAATTGCGATTTCAATCGCGTTCTTTCTTGTTTCGACATTTTTAAAGTCAGGAGTCAATATAGTCTTGACTTCAAATTGTGTAGGGCTGACCTTTCCAACTTTATCGGTAAAACGAATGTCATATTTCTTACTGTTATATTCTTCTTCATCAACCGATATTTTGTTCTTGTTGAGTTCAATGAGAAGCTTGGTATAAATCTTTGCGCCAGTAGTTTTCCGTGCGTAGTTCGGCCTAATAAATGCTTCTCCCATAAGAGAAACAAATAAAGAGGTCAATCGTTGTTGCCCATCAAGGATGGCTGTATCCGTTAAATCGGTATTTATGCTCGTGAGTTCATAATTGTTGCTATCAGGTTTTTTCTTGCTGTCAAAAACGACTCCGGACAAAAAATTGCAAAAATATGTGTCCCAAGTCACATTATTATCATCAATGTGCCAAAACAGAAATGTTGCAATAGGATAATCCAAAAGAATAGAGTCCCATAACTTTTCGATTCTGTCCATTTCCCAAACGAATTGGCGCTGGAAAGCGGGCATGACATATTTTCCTGCCTTGATGTTTTGTAATGCGTCGTAAATTGTTATACTGCCGTCTTTAAGTTTGCTCATAATATTTACCCTCGATTTAAGTAGAGACCATCCCAGTGGTAATCATTTTAAATTTCATTGATTTTGTCCAAATCATTATCTGATTGATCTAAGTTAAGTTGAGCATTACCGTATGAGAAAAATGTATGCGTAAAGCATAGGGATAAGATATTGAGAATCGTGAAAAATTGAGGTATAATATTTAATGGCTTTCGTTTACTTGTAAATGCTGATTTTTTTCGTAATATCAGATACCAGGTTCTTCCCCGATCTCGCATCGCTCGGAGTTTTGAAAAGCGTAAACCAGTATTTTTCATTTCCCATAAATCTGAGTTTATAATGATTCTGTTCTGAAACAACTTCAAATCCAACAGCACGCAGCTTAGCAAAGTCACTGTCCCTCGGAGCTTGTCCGCCTGACAAAACAGACTTGACGGTTGCCAATATTTCACGCCCGTTTCCACACTCAGGATTGGCAGCAATAATCGCTTCTAACAGCTCGTATGCCCTGCTGTCTGTTGTATAGTTACGCAACGCATTATTTAGAACTGTAACAATGAGATCATGCTGCTCTCCGTCAAAAAACTCTTTGATGGGAGCCTTATGAATGACCCCACTATCCTCATTGGGAGACAACGCCAATTCCAGTGCCTCGTTTTTGAAGCGCAGAGTACGGTTTTCGTCCATTAACTCAGATATTTTATCCCTTGCCCGACGCAATTGTTCTTCCAAGGTTCCGTTTTCATCAAAGGCTTCATCCAACAGCTTGGCCTTTTCTAAAGCATCTGCCTGTATCTGCTCGTTTCGCAATTCTCTCCAGGACGGTGCATACTTTCCGCTTACCTCCTTCTTCAAATTTTCAGATAATTGGGTGTAAATATAATTATACTCCGTGTACTCCGCATTATGGTTCTTCTCCACCTTTTTACCGGCCTCCGTATTATCCAACACAAGCCCGTTAACAAATAAGGTATTGCTCCCGCTACGTTGCAGACGAAGACCCCCAAATAAGCCATAAGAATTACGATAATTCATATTCGTCCAATCGATGTTTTCAATTTGCCCATACATAGATGTCTTTTCGTCAAAGCAGTCAACTCTGTAATAAATATCGTAAGTCGTAATGTAGTCACTGGGAACAAAATATTTACCAAGATAGGTATTGAGAAGAATGCACTTATCGAGCAATTCCGAAATATCATCCTTGAGTGGCATATCATAATTTCTTGCAACGATGATTAACTCACTGCCGTTATAAGAACGCTCCGTCTTGAAGAAAATGTCATCAGTGCTCATCAATTCTTCAACGAAATCAACAACCGCCGTATTGGCAAGCCCCCGAAGTCTGATGAAGACGGTTCCGACAAACCTTTTCTTGTTCTGAATACCTTTCAAGTTTTTAAAGAATCTGATGCCGGATGCAGAATCGAAGAAATCCAACTCTTCCGAATCTGTCTCCTCGACAGATTCTTTTTTCTTGCTCTTTGCCCGAATCTCGTAATGATTCTGCACCTTTACGATTTCAAAATCAATTCCGTTTGCAGTAAAGCACGGAAATTTATCTGCCTTTTCATCGTTCGTACTGATGTGGCAGCAAACCAAATTATGGTCTGCCGTAACGCCACCTCTGCTTTGCGGAAGGACATGATCCACATTCCATCCGAACTCGCTGTTACGGTCATTGTAAGCCCCCTTGGCGATGGTTCTTCCGGCAAAATCCACTGCCTTCGTATCCTTACCAAAGGACTTGTTCCAAAGCCGCATGGCGGTTTCCCTATTCAAGTCCATGAACTGCTGTTTGCTCTTTCCCATTTTTGTATATACGGAAAGATGCCAATTGCCTCCTGTGATGAAGTCAATTCAACAAAAGCATGTAACCGACCATAGGGCGACCTATTGCTATAAGCCTCAAAGGGCAATCCTCATAATAGCGTTACAGAAGATTAGCCGGTTCGTTTTCAATGGCGTTCCATCGAAAAGGTTCAGTTTCATCGAATTGCATTTTTATTATACCATAAATATGGCAATTTTTCAAGTGCCTCGAGCAAAAAAGCGCCTTGTTGCCTGTTATGTTTTTCTCATACCTATATTTTGCTATTACAAAAAACTGCATTTTTTCGATTAGCCCCTTTTTATCAGCCGCAAAAAAGTGTCCCGCCGGAAAGGAGTAGAAAGCACAACTTCAAATTGGAAATCTGTTTTTTCTCTTCTCGACCATGTCTCTTTTTTTAGTTCGACACCCCGAAATTCAGAACAAACACCCCATTTTCAGAGCAAAGCACCTCATTCCTTGCTTCCGACACCCCAAAGCAAAAGAAAAGCCACCCCAAGTCAGAGCGGTTGCGATTCCGATTTAGTTTCTATCAATTTCTGCGTTGCAGCACACATACGAATAATCCGAACACTTTCCGAATATAGTTCACCATGCCGCCGCGCAAAAGTTCCACGCCTTCACGCGTTGCAATATATTCCGCGTAGCCGCCGCGACCTCTTCCGTCCTCTGTTTTGTGACCGTGCTTGTAATACGGCGCTTTCAAAATCCGTTTTGCTATAAAAATCACCTTCCTTTGTTCAATATTTCATCCGTTCGGATGGTTCCGTTTGTTTCTTTGACCTCGCGCACCGAGTCGCTACGCATGTTATTCTGCTTGCAGGCAAAGAAAAGACTTGGAGGTTGGAGAAAGGTCTATGAGATTGCAGGGGGACACCTCGAAAGAGAACTCACCGTAAGTTTCACCTCCCCGTCTTTCATAATCTTTTCCAATGTTATATAACGAAACATCATTCAATTCCCCATCACCACAACAGAAGCGGCGGACTTTCGTCCGCCGCGCCCCTATTCGATTCGCCTTGTTTTTTACTCCGCAACGCTCCAGACGACATCTGCGTCCCCGCTCGTTCCCGTCGAGATGCTTGCGTTCGTTTTCCCGAGGCAGATGACCAATGCGTTCATTGCCGCAGGGGCTTTGACGGTCACAACGCCGCTCACGGTCAGGTAGCTTCCTGCGCTCAGGGTCACGCTTTCACTCGTTCCGATACTCTTCAGCGACGGGGAGCAATGCGTGGACTCCTCGCTCATGCCGCCCGCAAGTCCGATTGCCACGACATAGCCGCCCTCGTAGGTGTAGCCCGCCTCGGTGTCGATGGACGAATCCGCACGTCCCGTGGAAATGATAACCGATCTGCCGCCCGAGAAGAGGATGCCGCCGTAGGAATCGCGGCTGTTGGAATCCACGCCGTCCCCGCCTGCCAGTACATAGAGCGTACCGCCCGAGATGACGATGCTCGTTCCGCTCGTCCCCGTTCCGTTCACGCCGTCATCCGAGGAAACCACCGTGATGTTGCCGCCCGCGATGGTAACGGTCGTTCCCTCGATGCCCTCATAGCTTTTCAGGACGTTGACCGTTCCGCCCGAGATTGTCACCGCTCCGTCCGCGTGGATTGCGTCATCGCAGGAGGAGAGGGTCAGCGTTCCGCCCGTGACCGTCACGTTTCCCGTTGCCGCCGCGCCGTTTTCCAGCGTGGTATCGTTGTTTGCATGGATGCAGTCGTCGTAGGACTCCACCGTCACGCTTCCCGCCGAAATCGTGATCGCGTTTGCCGCCTTCAGACCTTTGGTGGAATGGTCGCCCTTATCGGTGTTCCCGTCGTTCATGCCGCCGGGGCCGCCCTGACCTCCCTGACCTCCCTGTCCGCCCTGCGCGGTGCTGTAGGTGGTCCAACTCAGGCGCATACTGTTGCCGCTGAACGAGATTGCGATGGTATCGTAATTTGCGTTGAGCGTGATATCGTCCTTTTCGGCATAGCAGCTGTCGCTCTGCCCCTGCGTCTGGTCGGAGGTGTAGACATACAGATTGCATTTCTCATAGCCGTCCGGCTTTGTCACCGTATAATAGGTGTAGCGGCTGTTTCCCGTCGACTTGGCGCTCTCCGCATTGCACCACGTGCCGCCCTCGTCGTTATAGAAATAGAGCGAATACCGATAATTGCCTGTGGAGGCGCGCAGATACAGAATGCTTTCGTCGGCGGCGTTGACCTCTTCCGAATACTTGGAGTACTTATCGGTAAAGACCGTCAGGTTCACGGTAGCGGAGGATTCGTCCACCGTAACGTCATACGCCGCGTCGATTCCGTCGCAGGCGGCGTAGATACGGACATCCCCGCCCGTGATGGCAACCGTTCCGCGCTGTTTGCCCTTGGACGAAAGGTCGCTGTTTGTGGTCTTGATGCCGTTCCCCGTCCGCGCGATCAGGATCAGCGTCCCCGATTCAACCGTCACGCTGTCGTTGCCCTTCAGCGCGTTGTCCTCGCACTCCACCTGCAAAAACAGGTTCTTGACCTTCAGGTCGTCCTTGGTGTGAACGCCGTTATTGGCAACCGAACTGACATACAGGTTTCCCTTGCCCTGCAGTTTGAGGTCGCAATCGCTCCAGACCGCCGCGCTGATTGCGTTTTCGTCCGTGACCGCCTCGCGCAGGTCGCAGAGATAGTTATCGGTTTCCTTCTTTGCCGAGATTGTGACCTCATCCGCGCCGCTGACGGTCAGCGGGCATTCGGCGGCGGAATTCACGGTCACGCCCTGCAATTCCAGTTCGATCTTGCAATCCTCGTTGCCTTCCACCACGATATTGCCGTAAAAGACGCCCGAAAGGCTATAGACGCTGTCCTCGGTCATGCCCGAGAGGGTCAGGGTATTGCCATCGACCTTTACGCACCCGGCTGTTCCCGATTCGCACTTGACCGTCACGGTTGCGCTCTCGCCGCAATCGTCGCACCGATAGGTGTAGCTGTCGCCGTCCTGCGACACGAAGGCGTAGTTATGCGCGGTGGTATCGACAGGGACGGTTGTCACGGTGCTGTCGTCGGTGATCGTTCCGCCGTTATTCGCGTTCCCGGAGTTGTTTGTTCCGTTCGCTCCGTTTGTACCGTTCCCGCCGTTTCCCGTCTGCGCGCAGCTTCCGAGCAGGGCGGCAGAGAGCAACAGGCTTGGCAGGATGCTCCACAATTGGTTCTTTTTCATGATTTTTCTCCTGTTATAATAAATTTGCCATCCGAAGTACATCAGCCGGATGTACACG
>CAVGEJ010000128.1:0-7418 GCA_963628215.1 Eubacterium sp. CAG:180 | reverse complement strand
CATATCACTTTCACGATATGATGCATAAACAATAAACGGGGATATGAGGTCAATATAGTCTTTTCTTGAACAATCCCATGTCGTAGCCAAAAGAGCATTTGTAATTAAATTATTGGAATTCATCTTCTTTCCCCTTTCAAAATATATATTGGAATTAATTGGTTTAAGGTCGAACTGCAACGACATCAATCTCACCAGACATCAGCTTCGGCAGTAGCGTATCACGCATTTTGGACAGTGCTTGCGATTGAACATTGTTTGCTTCCATAGCTCCATACATGGGCGCAACCAGAGATTCAAACGCTTCAAGGGCTGATGCAGAGGGAATAACAACTTCCATTGCGTTTAATATATCCGTTGTCATGCTTGGAACGGCAGACCCAGCATTCATAGATGCAAGGTCTTTTGCCTTGACAAAGTGATACACATACTTCGCTACGTTTGGGAGTTTCATTTCCGTGTAGAACATTGTGTCAACAGACCAAAACGGCTGATTAACATACATGACATTATTCAAAGTCCCTTTTCTTGGAATCAGAACTGATTCTTTATCATACAGAGGGCGTTCAACATAGCGCATTATCCCGCCAGAGCCATAAACGGGATAGATACCATCAGCTAATTTCTTATGGTCTTTGCCATATTTCACCGTTATGAGATCGGATAAATGTCCTTGCTTCCATACAGAATCAGCGTTATCAATGAATATTGAAAAGTAAATTGCCTGCGCTTGCCGCTCCAAATTCTCATTTATCGCCCGATTTGTTGCAATTTTTTCGTCCAATGCGGAAATAATTGAAACAATTTTCTGTTGTGTCTCTACACTCGGAATGTCAAAAACAATTGCATTTAGATTCGCCTGACTTAGTTTAGGTTGTGCTGAACCTGTAATATAACCTGATAAATCGTTGTGATTGAGTAATAGCATAAGATATTCGGTTAAACACAATGCGTTCCCTTGAACGACGTGTGCATGATTATTTACCCAAAACTTTCCTTCAACTATTTGTGCAATATCTTGCTTTTTTGATTTTAGGTTTTCTCCATCTTCGGCGATTAAAAGATACTTTCCATCAAAAATATAATCGTCTACATAATCAATAACCCCTTGCGCCCCATAATATCTATACTGTCCCTGTCGATTTTCTCTTTGGCCGCTTGAAAGAGGAATTCGTCGTTTATCAAAATTAACTGTCAAATCTTCAAATCTAAACATCGTTGTCTCAAAATTCATACCCAATCGCCCCCAGTTTCTCGCGTATCTCCTGTTCCAACTCGTGCGACTTCTCAAACAGTCCTGCGAGTTCTCCGGTCAGACGCTTCATTTTGTCGTCGAACGGTTCGCCGTCGTCCGCCTGCTCCTCAATGCCGACGTACCGCCCCGGGGTGAGGATGTAGTCCTGTTTGGCGATGTTCTCCGTGGTCGCCACGGCGCAAAAGCCCTTTTGGTCGGTCAGCGTACCGTCCGCAAAGGCGTTGTAGGTATCGGCTATTTTCTTGATGTCTTCCTCGGTCAGCTCGCGGTTCTTGCGCGAGACCATCGTGCCCAGCTTCCGCGCGTCGATAAACAGCGCTTTGCCCTTCTGCTTCTTGTTTTTGGAAAGAAACCACAGCGAGACCGGAATCTGCGTGGTATAAAAGAGCTGCGTCGGCATGGCAACGATGCAATCCACCAAATCCGCGTTGATGATGTTTTTTCGGATTTCGCCTTCTCCGCCCGACTGCGAGGACAGCGAGCCGTTCGCCAGCACCATGCCGATGCGCCCGTTCGGCGCCAGGTGGTAGATCATGTGCTGGAGCCACGCAAAGTTGGCGTTGCCCGACGGCGGCATTCCGTACTGCCACCGCACATCGTCCGCCAGCTTGTCCGCGCCCCAGTCCGAGAGGTTGAACGGCGGGTTTGCCATGATGAAGTCCGCGCGCAGGGTCGGGTGGCAATCGTTAAAGAAGGTATCGGCGTTGAATTTGCCGAGGTCGGCATCAATGCCGCGAATGGCAAGGTTCATCTGCGCCATCTTCCATGTGGTGGGGTTGGAATCCTGCCCGTAGACCGAAATGTCGTTGATGTTGCCGCTGTGGCTCTCGACAAATTTTGCCGACTGCACAAACATTCCGCCGCTCCCGCAGCAGGGGTCATACACCCGCCCGTGATAGGGCTGCAAAACCTCTACCAACGTGCGTACCACGCAGGACGGCGTGTAGAATTCGCCCGCCAGCTTGCCTTCCTGCTCGGCAAATTTGGAAAGGCAGTATTCATAGGTTCTGCCGAGAATGTCCTTTTCGTCTCCGTGTTCGATCATGCGGATGTTGGTAAAGAGGTCGACCACCTCGCCGAGCCGCCGCTTGTCCAGTTCCGGACGGGCAAAGTTTTTCGGCAGAATGTCCTTCAGCCGCTTGTTGTCCTTCTCAATCGCGCGCATGGCTTCGTCAATCGCCGTGCCGATCTCCGGTGTGTGCGCCTTGGCTGCAATGTCACTCCACCTTGCCCCCTGCGGCACAAAGAAAATCCCCTCGGAGGTGTATTCGTCAATATCCTCCTCGAAGCCGTCGCCCTCCTCGACCAGCTCCCGGTGCTTTTCCTCGAAGCGATCGGAGATGTATTTGAGGAAAATCAGACCCAATACAACGTTTTTGTACTCGGATGCGTCCATATTTCCGCGCAGCACGCACGCGGCGTCCCATATCTGTTTTTCAAAGCCGATATCGGCGGTTGTTTTTTCAGCCATTGTTTTGTCCTCCGTCCTGTTCTCTGTGTTTGATTATTTCGTTCAGCTCGTCCGTATAAATCTCCATGGCGTTCAATAGCCTGTCCGTCTCCTTGTTCTTCGTGAAGATCAGGAGCAGCGCCAGAAACATGTTCCATGTCATGGGACGTTTATGATTTTCGATTGCCGCAAGCGTACTGCGGCTGACGCCGATCAGCGCGGCAAACTCTGCCTGCGAGATGTCCATCCGCTTGCGCAGGGTGGGCAGGTTGTCGGTCATGTTGCGGATCAGCGTTGCTCTTTGCCGTTCATCCATTGGGTTCCCTCCGGGTTCAGTTTCTCTCATTCTATAGTATACCATATCATGGAACATTTTTCAAGTCTTTCTGTCCTCTTTTCGGACAATTTGCAACCATTCGACAACTTTTTCCGAAAAACTTTTCCAAAAGGTCTTGACAAACGACAAGAATTGTGGTATTATATACGTCCTTCGTCGGCACAGACTCCTCCAGTATCAGGATTGCCCAGCAGGATTAAACATATTCAACCAAATATTTTTTTGCGGGTTCTCCCGCTTGTGGCATAAGCCGCTTACATAAGGAAGTACAGACCATGTGCATGGTTTCGGTATTTCTTTTGTGAGCGGCTTTTTTTGCTGTTCTTTCCCCGGCAATACGCGAAACGGGAGCGCTGAAAGAGGCTGTCCGGTCGTTTAGCGAGCATAGGAAAGGTATTGCCGCACGGTGTTGCCACCGTGTATGGCAGGCAATCCCGTTTCCTTGCGTCCTTTTCGGACGATTGGGGCTGTGCCGCCCCTATAACCCCGCCGTTTCGCCCCGCATTTCTTACATCCCACATCAAAAAAGCAAAGGAGAATGAAGATGACAAACAGCAAAAAAGAACAGCGGCAAGCTCTGAATCGGTTCCTGCGCGGGCAAGCAAAAGAGACAAAGCGGGAACGGGACGTTGGCATCAATGTGCGGGTAACCCCCGAAGAAAAGCGGCATATCACCCTGCTTGCCCATGCGGTCGGGCTGACGGTTTCGGAACTGTTGCGCCAACTTTCCCGCGGTGTGCAGGTGCGTGCAATCCCGCCGCGTGCCTTCTATGACCTACGGGACGACCTTTCCATGCTCTGCGCGGAAGTACGCAAAAAGATGCAAAACGGCGCGGATTTTTCCGGTGAACTGACTTCCGTAGAAGCGTCCCTGAACACCTTTCGCCAGGTCACGGAAAAGTTCTGCGGCAAGGACAGAGAGCGGGAATATGCCTCCTACCGTGCTGGCGACCTTTGGGAGGATGCGAATGGCAACGACTAAAATGTGGCCGATCAAGGACAGCGTTGCGCGGGTCATTGCGTATGCAGACAATCCGCAAAAAACGGCGGTTGGACTTTCAAACGCCTTGCACTATGCGACCGATGAGGCAAAGACCGAAGCCACAATGGAGGAAAAGCGACTTTTTATCACAGCTCTGAACTGTAACGGCGATCCAACGGAAGCCATGCTCCGGGTACAGCAACACTTCGGAAAAACCGGTGGCAACGTTGCGTACCACGCCTATCAAAGCTTCAAGCCGGGAGAAATCACGCCCGAACAATGCCATGCCATCGGGGTTGCACTTGCCCGTGCAATGTGGGGAGATCGCTATCAGGTCGTGGTTGCAACCCACCTCAACAAAGCCCATTTGCACAACCATTTTGTGTGGAACAGCGTGTCCTTTCTTGACGGGAAAAAGTACGATGACAATAAGGGTGAATATCGGAAACTGCGCCGGATTTCGGATGAATTGTGTCAAATGCACCGTCTTTCCGTGATTGAAAATCCCGGTAAAAAGACACCGAGGCAGATTCACTTTGCCGAAAAAGCGGGACAGGAAACACGCTATTCCCTCATGGCACAAGCCATTCGGGACGCTTTGGAGCTCTCTTCAGGATGGGACGATCTCTGCCACCATTTGCACGATATGGGCTATGATTTTCAGCCGAATTTCGGGAGAAAATATGCGACAATCCGCAGACTTTCAGAGGCAAAACCGGTTCGCATTTATCACCTGGGAGAAGAATTTACACGCGAACGTATGGATTCCGTTCTGCGCATGAACCGTTGCCGCCGTCGCCCGGACTACGAACATTATTACAAGGGCTACCGCGCATACAACCTGCGAATGCGGGAGCGCCCCGCGCCACTTCCCTGGTGTTTGGAACAATACCGCAGAAAGCCGTCTCTGTTGGGACTTGTCTGCGCTTTTGTGGCACTGCTCGGCGGTCCCGACCTCCTCGCGCCGGAAGAACTGCCGGAGCGCTACGAACCTCTGACTCCCGATATGATAGAAGCACGAAATAAAATGGAGCTTTACTCACGGCAGGCGGTCCTGATGGGGCGGGAGCATTTGGAGACAAAGGAAGATTGCGACCGATTTCTTGACCGAAACGAAGCAAAACTTGCGATGCTGACCCGCAAACGGAGCGATCTTTACAATGGAATCCGTCGTTGCACAAAGGAAGAAATGCGACGTGCGGTGAAAGCCGAAATTCATGCCGTTTCAAAAGAGATTTCGATTATCCGCCGGGAAAGCAAAGATATTCGCGCTCTGCTCATGCGCTCCGGTGTCATGGAACAACAGGTAGAAGCCGAGCGAATCGCGCGTATGCAGAAAACATGGCGGGAATATGACCTGCCCCCTGAGGAACGCCACACCATAGAATGCGATGCTCCGGATTGCTACCAATCGCCGAAGGACGGAACGGTTACAAATGTGTCAAACATCAGAAAGGACGGGAGGAACGACCGATGAAGACGGGAAGATGGCAACCCGGATGCTTTTTTCAGGTGGACAATCAAATTTTCAGCATGGGACTCTCTCCACGCGATCTCGCTGTGTACTGCTGCATTGCAATGCACAGCAACCGGGAAACCGGAGTTGCGTATCCGTCCCGACGCACGATTGCAAAGGAATGCGGCATTCAAAAAGTCGAGACAGTCGACCGCGCCATCAAGGTGCTGTGTGCCAAAGGAATGCTGGAAAAACGGCATCAATACACCGCCTCCGGCGGCAAGACCAGCAATGTTTACACCATAACCCCTTCATGGAGGTATGGTCCCCGCGCAAAAGAGGATTCAAACCAGAACAGATAACCAGATTACCTACCGGAAGGTTGCGTAATATAACCGTAAATGTAAAATGATAAAAAAGCAGGAGGAAGCATGGCAAATCATTATAAACGGGCAAACGGCACCTACTGTGTGCGTGTGTCAAACGGCATCGTATGCGGCAGACAGCAACTTGTCTCCGCCACATTCTATCCGCCGGCAGGTGCAAATCAGGCAACGGTGCTTCGTTGCCTCAAAGAATTTGAACTGAAATTTGAACAAGCAGTGCATGACGGAATTTACCGTCCAGGCTATAAGCGGCAGATGAACGATCCTTTCTTTTCCGAAATGCCGCTTGGAGATTATATTCGGAACATTTATTTCCCGAGCGTCGGCGAGAGGCTGTCGCCCAACACCCTTCGTTTCTACCGGGCGGTTTGCGAGCAGTTTCTGATTCCGTCTTACGGCAAAGTCAGGCTCTGCGACATCACACACCATCATTTACAGGATTTTATTGATTTTCTCGCTTACCGCACCGAACGTCGGGACGGAACATCTCAAAAAGGTCTGAACCCGGCAACGGTAAAGCGCTATGCCACGGTTTTTCGGTCGGTCATGAGCGAAGCCTGCAGGAGAGGTCACACGGAGGAAAATTCCCTGCGACACGATTCCATTGTATATCCGAAAATCAAAGAAACCCATTTGGATGTGTATACGCCGGAAGAGACGGTAACTTTCTGCCTTGCATTGGAAAAAGAGCCGCCGATGACGCGCTTGCTCCTGTTGACCGCCCTGCTTCTCGGTCTTCGCCGTGCGGAACTGGTGGCACTGACATGGAACGATATTGACTTTCCTGCCGGGAGTCTAACCGTCAACAAAAGCGCTTACAAAGTCAAAGGATGTGAGCAAAAATTGAAAGCACCGAAATCCCTGCACGGAAACCGCACGGTCTTCTTCCCGGCAGGTTATGAAAAAGCGTTGCGGGAATGGAAATGCGAACAGGATATCCTCAAAGCCAAGCAAGGCGAACTGTGGCGGGAACAGAATTATATTTTTACCACCAATACCGGCGATATGATCAGCGTTTACACGCCGACCGGACTTTGCGCAGAATTTGAAAAAAGGCACGGCTTGCGACATCTGAAACTACACGGACTTCGCCACACCTGCGCATCGCTTCTGGTCGCGGCGGGAACCGATCCCGAAACCGTACGGGATGTATTGGGACACGATAGTGTAACCACAACCGATATTTATCTGCATCCTTATGACAGGCGCAAAAAAGAAGCTGCCTGCCGTTTGGAAGGTATTCTGAAAGGAGATCCGGCTTGAGACTGAAAACATTGCAACAGACGGTCGATGCCATGAAAGCAGAAGATCCTGACACGGCGCTGAACCGCTCCATGCTCCTGCGATTGATTGCAGACGGCATTCTTCCCTATGAAATGCACGGAAATCGGCATATCGTGGATTATGATCGGGTCAAGCGATGCCTGTGCGACCGGCTGATGCTCCGGGACAGCCGGTTCGGACCGCATTTGCGCACCGTGGAAACCGCGATGCGGGAACTCAGAAAAAAGCAACCCGAACTGGGGCTTGGTGAAGACCGTATCCGCAACCT
>CAVGEJ010000127.1:0-7479 GCA_963628215.1 Eubacterium sp. CAG:180 | reverse complement strand
TTACCCTGTTCGCACAGCGTAAAGAAGGCTTCCCCTTGGGGGGAAGCTGTCGCGTAAGCGACTGATGAGGGGGGATAAATTTGCACTCACACAAGGCTTTCGCTCTCCTTACGCGCCCTACCCATCAAACGAGCGCGATAGCCGCACTTTCAAAAAAACCCCCTCCCGCCCAAACCAAAAACTTCCCCACAAGACCCCCGCCACCACAAAAAGCGAAACAACATCATCGCTCGTGTAATGGCGGGAGTCTTGTGGGGAAGTTCGGGGAGGATGAGGGAGGCTTGGAGGGAGAAGGAACCCCCTCCGAAAGGGGGTTCCTTCTCCCTCCAAGGTCTTTCCTACACCTTCTTCATCTTCGCAAAAGAGCCCATTAGCTTTTTTGTGCCGACTTTTTCGAAGATAACCTCGTAAAGAATGTCCGTACCCATCTTTTTGCAGGAGATGACCTCGCCCGCGCCGAAAACCATGTGCTCCACCCGGTCGCCCGGAGCAAAGACAGGCGCTTGGCGCGCAGACGTTGCCGCAGGGCGGGACGGCGTGACCGGACGGATCGGTGTAGAAGCCCCGACCGCTACGCGTACCGCGCCGCTCACCGCCTTTGCACCGCTCGGACTGTTCCCGCCGGAGCGGCTGTCCTGCTCGCGGTAGTAGGTCTTTTTCTGCGAGACGGGAGACTTTGCGCCGAAACTGCCGTATGTCCCCTGCGACGGCACACGCCCCCAAACGCCCGCGCGTTGCGTTTTTTCTTCCTCAATCAGCGACGACGGAATCTCGGACACAAAACGCGACAGCGGGTTGTAACCCGTCCGCCCGTAGAGCAGGCGCTGATCCGCATGCAGGATGTACAGCTCCCGCTTTGCCCGCGTGATTGCAACGTAGGCAAGCCGCCGTTCCTCCTCCATCTCGCTTTCGCCGCCCTCGATCGTCTGCATGCCCGGGAAAATGCCGTCCTCCATTCCGGGCAGGAATACGATCGGGAACTCCAACCCCTTTGCGCTGTGAATCGTCATCATCACCACCGCGTCGGCGCTCTCATCGTAGCGATCCACGTCCGCCACAAGCGCCGTTTCCTCGAGGAAGCCCGTCAGGGTCGGCGTTTCGTTTCCGTCCTCCGAATCCTTCATGTACTCCAGAATCTGCGACTTGAATTCCTCTAAGTTCTCAAGCCGTTCCTCTTCGGCTTCGCCCGCCGCAATCAGCATCTGCCGATAGCCCGAGCGATCCAGCATCGCGTCAAACAGCACGTCCAACCGCATCTCCGCCGCATCCGCCGTCAGCCCGTTGATCAGGCGCGCGAAATCGTCCAGCATCGGCGCGGCATTCTTCAGCGCCGCGTAGGACTGCGCCCGCTCGATGACCTCAAACTGCGAGCAGTCCTGCTCCGCCGCAATCGCCGCAATCGCCTCGAGCGTTTTCGGTCCGATCTTGCGGCGCGGCTCGTTGATGATGCGGAGCAGACGCACATTGTCGTCGTGGTTGTTGATCAGCTGCAGGTACGCCACCGCGTCGCGGATTTCCTTGCGATCCGAGAAGCGCGTGCCGCCAAGCATCCGATACGGCACTGCCGCGCGCGCAAAGGCTTTTTCAATGTTCTGCGACTGCGCGTTCATGCGGTACAGCACCGCGAAATCCCGATAGCAGGCGTTCCCGCTCGCCACCAGTTTCTGCACCGTGTCCACAATGCGGCGGCTCTCGTCGTTCTGATCCTCGCACCCGACCAGATGGATCATCGACCCCGCGCCCGCCGCCGTCCAGAGCGTTTTGCCCATCCGCCCGTTGTTCTTTGCAATCACGGCGTTCGCCGCGTCCAAAATGTTCTGCGTGGAGCGGTAATTCTGCTCCAGACGGATAACCGTTGCGTCGGGGTACGCCTTGTCGAACGACAGGATGTTCTCAATCGTCGCGCCGCGGAAACGGTAGATGCTCTGGTCGTCGTCGCCGACCACCATCAGATTCCGCCTTCCCTCGGCGAGCATCCTTGTCAGTTCGAACTGCGCGACGTTCGTGTCCTGATACTCGTCCACGCAGACGTAGCGGAAGCGCTTCTGATAGAACGCCAGAATCTCGGGATGCCGACGGAACAGGAGCACCGTTTGCATGATAATATCGTCGAAATCCAATGCGTTGGATTCGCGCAGGATCTGCTGATAGGCGGTATAGACCCGCGCAATCTGCCCCATGCGGAAATCCGCGCCCGCCTCGGTTTCGAAATCCTCGGGGGTCAGAAGGCGATCCTTCGCGCGGCTGACCGCATTTGCGACCGACTTGACGGGCAGGAGTTTTTCGTCAATTCTGCACCGTTTGAGCGCCTCGGCGTATGCCTTTTTGCTGTCGTCGGTGTCGTAGATGGAGAAGCCCGCGTGGTAGCCCGCCGCTTCGGCGTGACGGCGCAGGATGCGCACGCAGACCGAGTGGAACGTTCCCGTCATGATCTCGGCGCACCCTGCGGGGTCGTCGGCAAACATGGCGTCGATGCGACTTTTGATCTCCTTTGCCGCCTTATTGGTAAAGGTAATCGCCAGAACGGCATAGGAGGGGCAGGGATCTTCGGCAAACACGTCGAGCATCGGGCGCAGTTGCTCCTTGGTGCAGGTTTTCGCCGCCTGCGCGAGGTAGTCGACCTGCTCGTCGGTCAGCCCGTCGGGGACGGTGTCCGAAAGATACGCGTTCCCGTAGCGGATGATAAACGCGATGCGGCGGACAAGCACGGTGGTCTTTCCGCTCCCCGCGCCCGCGAGGACAAGCAGGGGGTGATTGACGGTATAGACCGCTTCCCTCTGGCGGTCGTTGAGGTCGTTGTAAACCGCGTCAAACAGGGCGCGTTTGGCGGCAAGGTAGCGTTCGGCAAGCGTCATTCGGTTCTCAGTTCCTTTCTTGCGGCAAGGTAGGCGTTTTTCATGAACAGTGCGTCCTCCGCCTGCGTACCTGCGGACTCGCAGATGATACGCGGGTAGACATTTTCACGCGCGATGGCTTCGGCGAGCGGTTCGAACGCCGGACCGTAGGTTTCGTCCGCGAAGGTGAGGTGTCGTTTCTCGCCCGCCGCGGTATACTCGATTTTGGAGAAGTGGCAATGGAGGTATTTGGCGTGTCTGTCCCCGAGTTTTTCCGCGATGGTATCGAACACGCGGCGGTAGCTGTCGCAATCGGGGAAAGCTCCTCCCCGCTCGCGGGCGTTGAGGTGTCCGAAGTCGACGACGGGGGTATAGATGGGGGCAACTTTACACTGTTCGATGACCTCCTCGAGTGTGCCGAGTTGGTTGACCTTTCCCATGGTTTCGATGCCGAGTCTTGCGCAGGGGTTCTCTCCCACGTCGGCGGCGATCTTTTCGAGGGTATCGACCGACAGCTTCATTGCTTCCTCGCGGGTGATTTTTGCGGCGCTCCCGCTATGGATGACGATAGTATCCGCGCCGAGGAGTTCCGCCGCCCAGAGGCTTTTGCGGATATACTCCAGACTTTTCAGCCGTTTTTCGGGGTCTGTTCCCGAGAGGGAGATGAAATAAGGGGTATGGAAGGACATCAGAACACCCGCCTTCTTTGCTTTCTCTCCGACTGCCCGGAGCGAGGCTTCCCCTGCGCTGATTCCGTTTCCCGCTTCATATTCGAATGCGTCCAGTCCCTTTTCCGCGACCCACTCGGGGGACTGCGTTGTGGACTTCTTCCCGTCCGCGTAAAACCACTCGCCGTTCCCTCCCGGTCCGAACGTTGCGGTGGTGATGGTTTCTGTGTTCATTTTTACCTCCTTGGTAAAGACCTTGGGACTCTGTCCCAAACCCTGCTTAGGGGACTTCTTAAGGAGAAGTCCCCTAAGAACCTTCAAGACCTTCACTGCAATTGGATTATTGATTCTATCTTTGCATTGTGCAAATTTTGGTGTAGCCGTTTTCCGTGCTGCGAATTCCGGCTGCTCCGCGCAAAATCCCGTCGAGCGGGATTTTGTCGGCGGCAACTTGTTGCCTTGCCTCCGCTCCCGCTACCGGATAGAAATGGTAGGAAGTTAGTTATTAACGGAACGGGCTGAATTGCGGGGCGCTCCCTGCGGATTGCGCCCCTATAGAGTGCGTAACCGTTTGATCATGTTGTGTTGTAGGGAACGACCCATGTGTCGTTCCGCTTCGGGTGAATGGTGCGGAAACCGGTTGTTGCATGGGTTATATAATCGTGATTCGTTATAGATAGTCACCAACCGAACGCCCTCATCCGTCGCCTGCGGCGACACCTTCCCCCTCGAAGGGGAAGGCTTTCGGAAATTCTGCTAATCCAAAAGCGTTTTTCAGATATCCGGATTTTCAGGCATTCAGATATCAGATATCAATATTCCGAAGCAAAAACGAAAGAAGTCCGCACGAAAGCCTTTCCCTTCGAGGGGGAAGGTGTCACCGTAGGTGACGGATGAGGGCGTAAAAGCACTTCCACCTATCAACTTTCCTTACTTCCGCCCTTGACGTGCCAGAAGCGCATGAAATCCTGCCAACCGTGGCGCTTGGCGTATTTTCGGATAAAGGGGCGTTCCAACAGCCGTTTGAAGCGGAAGAACAGGTTTCTCTTATCGCGGATGGGAGGGACGATGATAGCGGGCAGTCCCAATCGCTGTCCGGCGCAGGCATCGGTCAGGAGTTGGTCGCCGAGGACGGCGGTATTCCCCTGCTCCGCGCCCATGTTTTTCATGGCAAGCAGGAGCGTCTTTTTCCCGGGCTTCCCGCTTTTCGGGTACGCGTCAAGTCCCAATGTGGCGTTGAAGCGTTCGACCCGCTCCCTGTCGTTATTGGAGACGAGCGCGAGTTTCACGCCGTCGTCCTGCAGGCTCGCGAGCCATGTCCGCAGGTCGTCGTCCGGCTCTGCCTGTTCATACGGCGCCAACGTATTGTCGATGTCGACCAACAGGTATCGGATTCCCTTCTCCCGCAAAAACGTCGGTGTGATCTCCCGATAGCTTCCAAACATATAATTCGGTATCATGTTTCCTCCGTAAGACAGTTTATCACGTTTCGGTCAGCAAAACGCCCCGCAGTCAGCCCCCTACCCGTCAGAGGCACTATGTTCGCACTCTCCCAATAAATGCGTTGAAAGTTTTTGAAAGGGGTTTGGGGAAAACTTTTTCCAAAAAGTTTTCCCCATCGCATCCCCCCGCGTCCCCCTACTTTTCCCATGCGGCGGTGATGCGGGCGGCGGTGTAGGACGCGTAGTAGCCGTGCGCCGCATTTTCGAGCACCACCGAGACCACCAATCCCGGGCGATCCTCGCCGGGCGCGGTTGCCACGCCCGCGTAGAGCGCGTTTGTCACGGTCACCCGCTCGCGGTTGCCCTCGTCGTCGTAGATAAACTCGCCCGTCTCCTCGTCGCGCAGGTACTTCCATACCTCGGCAGTACCCGTCTTGCCGCCAACCGTGCTTTTCACGCCTGCGTTCGTGTAGTTCCGCAGTACCGAGCCGGTTACCACGTCCCGCATTCCCCGCAGAACCGTGTTCACAGCCGATTGGGACAACTCCGTGCGCGAGAGCGGCGAATCGGTCAGATCCTCATCGGTGTAGGACGGCTCGTCGCTTCCGAACGCCCGCACCTCACGGAGCAGATGCGCCTGATAGCGCGTTCCGCCGTTGACCACCGAGGAAATCATCACGCCGATCTGGAGCGGGGTCATCTGCGTATTGTACTGTCCGATCGCCGCCGACAGCACGTTGCCCGCCTGCCAGTTGCTGTCCTGCTCCGAGCGCTGACCCGTCAGTTCGCCGAGTTCGATTCCCGTGTCCTCGCCCACGCCGAACATCTTCATGTATTCCGCCATTTTTGTAATGCCCATGTCGTAGCCCAACTCGTAGAAAAAGCTGTTGCAGGAATCCGCCAACGCCTGCATAACCGTCAGGGCGGAGGTCGCGTGCGGGTAAGTCGAACAGCCCCACGAATAATTGCCAAGCCCCTCGTGGGTATACCTGCCCGTGCAGGTCACCCGCGTGGAGGAAGTAATCAGCCCGTCGTTCAGCCCCACCGCCGCCATCAGAACCTTGAAAGTCGACCCCGGCGCGTAGACCCCGCGCAGGGCGCGGTTGAGCAGTGGAGTGGCGGTATCGGCGGCAAGGTCGGCGTAGTCGCGGTTGTAGGTGGTAAGGTCAAAGGTCGGGTGGGAGGCAATGGCTAAAATTTCAAAGGTGTTCGGGTCCATCGCCACCGCCGCGCCCGCGTTGCACTCGTAGCCCTTGGAGGCGAAGTCTCCGCCCGCCGAATTCTGCACGTTCTCCACGTTCTGCTTGAGCGCTTCCTCGGCGGTGATCTGGAGGTCGATATCGATGGTAAGATAGACGTCCTGCCCCGACTGCGGCTCGACAATCGTTTCGGTGGAAAGAACCGTCCCGTTTGCGTCAAAGGTAACCTTCAGCTTGCCGTCAACGCCGTGGAGGTACTCTTCAAACGCCGCCTCGCAACCCGATTTTCCGACCGTTGCGTTCATCTGGTATCCGCGCTCGTTATAGTAGTCCCACTCCTCGGAATAGATCGGTCCAACCGTGCCGAGGATATGCGAAGCGTAACCGGGGTAGCAATAGGTTCTGCCTGCGGTGACCGTAAAGGACACGCCCGCAAGGCTTTGTTCCTGCACGTAAGTGAGGAACGCGGTATCCGTCCCGGTTGCGAAGGTATAGTCCTCGCCGTCGGGAAACTTTTTCGCTTCCATGTCGTAGTGCAGGCGGAGAAGGCGGTCGATCTGGCGGTCGGAATACAGTCTGTTTCCCGCGCCGTCGGTCTCCTGCAGGCGGTAGGTATCAACCAGTTCGGAGACGAAATTCTTTGCGGAAGTCCCCGCCTTCATGCCGTGCGCTTTGAGAATTCGGTTCAGGTGGTAGCTGACCGAGGTATTTTCGTTTTGCGCGTCGTCCGAGTAGCTGTAATTGGGGTAAGTGCCGTCGAATGGGAAATACCGCTCGGTATGGGTGCTCTCCGCGTCACAGGTTTCAAGCGCGTTCAGAAGGTTCAGGCAGATCCGGTTCATCTCGCTTGCGCTGACGTTCGTAAGGACGGCGTTGGAGAGGGTCAGGTCATAGGTATAGCGGTTTACGACCAGTGCTTTCCCGTTTCGGTCGAAGATCTCCCCTCTGACTGCGGGCACGATGACCAATCGGACGCTTGTCCCGTCCTCTTTGGTCTCTTCTTTCGTGATGATCTGGACGTAAAACAGTCTCCCGACGTAGACAAGGCACACGGCACAAAACGTCACTGCCAATATGACGTACCGCATCAGGTGATTCCGTTTCTGCGCCATGTGTACTCCTTTCTGTGGGGGAAGACCTCGGGGCTTTGCCCCGAACCCTACTTAGGGGACTTCTTAAGGAGAAGTCCCCTAAGAACCTTCAAGACCTTCAGCTAAGGGGATTTTTACCCCTTCTTTTTTGTTGTACAGATTTTGGTGTAGCCAGTTGCCGTGCTACTATTTCCGGCTGCTCCGAGCAAAATCCCGTCGAGCGGGATTTTGGCGGCTGTCGCCTC
>CAVGEJ010000126.1:0-7545 GCA_963628215.1 Eubacterium sp. CAG:180 | reverse complement strand
GACTTCTCCTTAAGAAGTCCCCTAAGCAGGGCTTGGGACAGAGTCCCAAGGTCTTCGTTCAATTCGCCGTATCACAGGGCTTGATTTCCACGGTTCTGCCGCCGAGATTCTCGTAGATGCGGTGCGAAATCGAAAGCACGGTGCGCCCCTTGGAGGCGCGGCGGAGCGCTTCGAGCACGCGCGCTTCGGTCTGTGCGTCCAGATTGGCGGTAATCTCGTCCAGAAGCAGGACGGCGGGGTTCGCCGCCGCGGCGCGGGCGATGGAAAGCAACTGCCACTCGCCCTGCGAAAAGATGCCGTCGGCGCACGGGGTTGCATACCCCTCCGGGAGCGCGCGGATCGCACCGTCGATGCCCGCAAGTTCCGCCGCCTTTTGCGCCATTTCTTCGGTCACGCGCGGGTCACCGAGGGTAATCTGATCCAACACCGTGCCGGGAACGCGGGAGAAGTGCTGTTCCACACAGCCCACGCAGGCGCGCCGCTCGCGGTCGGTCAGCGCGGTTGCGTCCACGCCGCCGATTCTGACCGTTCCGCTCTGCGGCTGATACAGTCCCAAAAGCAGGCGGAACACCGTGCTCTTTCCCGCGCCCGTCCTGCCGATCAGCGTGACCTGCTCCCCCTCCTTTACGGAAAAGGACAGGTCGTGCAGAACCGTCCGCTCTCCGTAGCCGAAGGTCACGTGCGAGAGCGCCACATCGCCACCTGCGGCAGTCTCCCGCTCGGGCGGCAGGGTGCGCTCTTCCTGCGCGAGGAACGCGTCGATCCGCCGCACGCCCGCCATTGCCGACTGGATGGTCTGAATCTCCATTCCAAGGCTCTCAATGGGCGAGAAGATGCGGGAGATGTAGTTGATAACCGCAACCGAAGTTCCGACCGACATGCCGAACAGGGTCAGAACCCTTGCGTTTCCCGAAGCGGAGAGCAGCATCACAATGCCGACGACCGCCGCGTTGAGCAGCAGAACCACGGGGGAATAGACGGCGTCGTAAAAGTTGGTTTTCTCCACGGCGGCATAGCTTTCGCCGATGCTCCGGTCATAGCGCCGCTCCATGTAGTCCTCCATGCCGAGGGCGCGCACCGTGCGGATGTTATGCAACGTTTCGGGAACCTGCCCCGACACGGCGGCAACCGCGCGGCGGTTTTCGAGTTGCGCGGCAAGCATCCGCTTCTGCACGAACCGCGTGAAAAGCGCGAGCAGAGGGAGCACCGCAAGCAGAATCAGCGCAAGTCCCGTATTCCGCACCGCGATGACCGCCAGAATCGAGAGAATCCGGCAGGCGTCGGCAATCATGCTGATAATCCCCGAGGTGAAGAGCGCCTCCACGGTGTCCACATCCCCCGAAAAGCGCGCGGCAACCTCTCCCGGCTTCTGCGCAACGAGCGTGGCGGCGGGCAGACGGGTCAGCTTCCGAGACATTTCGGAGCGCAGCGCGTGGGGCATCCGCTGTCCGAACAGCACGAGAAGCGTTTCCTGCGCTGCGGACGGCACACCCTCCAGAGCGAGACTGCCGAAATAGAGCAGTACCGCCGCAAAGGAAAGCGGAATTCCGCCCGTGAGGTCGTCGATCACACGGGCAAGCAGCAACGGCGGAATCAGCGAAGCCCCAACCGACATCGCAACGCACACAAGCGTTCCGACGGTCAGAACCGGATGCGACAGCGCCGCCGCGCGGACCGCCGCAAACACGCCCGCTTTGGTCTTATTCGTTTTCCTGCGCTTCATGATCTGCCCCTCCTGTCTGACTTTCATACAGCTTTCGGTATTCCGGGATCGATGCCATCAGTTCGGCGTGCGTTCCCACGGTTGCGTTCCCGTCCTCCATAAAAACGATCTGCCGGAGTTCGGGAAAATGGTAAAGACGGTGCGAGATGAGAAAGACCACCTTGTCCCGCGCGTACGCCCGCAGATTGGCAAACACCCTGTCCTCGGTCGCTCTGTCGAGGGCGGAGAACGGGTCGTCCAGAATCAGGAGCGGTCGCGGGTGCGCAAGCGTTCTCGCCAATGCAAGCCGCTGCGCCTGCCCGCCCGAGAGCCGCGTTCCATTGCTCCCGATCACGGTATCCACGCCGTTTTCCATGGCAAGCGCCTCGCCGTCAAGCACGACGGCGGAAAGGAAGGACATCGGGTCTCCCTCCCCGCCGCAGAGAACATTGCTCCGCAGGCTGTCGGCAAACAGTTCCGTGTCATGCCCGAGGTAGCCGACCGTTGCGGCAAGCGTGCGCGGGGAAAGCGAGGAAAGTTCCCGCTCCCCGATGCGAACCGAGCCGCCGTAGGGCGCTTCGCAGAGGAACACGCGCCCCAAGGTGGATTTCCCGCAGGCAACGGGTCCCGTTATGCCGATGATGTCCCCCGGGTGCGCCGTCAGCGAAAGGTCGGAGAAAATCGGCGCGTCGCCGTAGGAGAAGGACAGCTTTTCAAGCGTCACGTCCTGCGGCGCGGGAATCTTCAGTTCTTCAAGCGGCTCGGGCGACCGCATCAGCGGCTTGATGCGCTTCCACGAGACTTCCGCTTTCTGCACCGAGTTGAACAGCTTTGCCACCTTGGAGGATTTGGCGGTCAGCTTGGTAAAGCAGGAAAGGAAGGTTGTGAACGCCGCGATGTCCCACGCCCGCCAACCCGTTCCGAGCACGTTCTTTCCGCCGAACCACAGGATGAACAGCACCCCCGCGCAGGACACCGCCAGATAGAGCGGCGACAGCGCGGACTGGCACACGTTGGCGCGCACGGCACGCTTCTCGTAGCGATCCAGAACTTCTTCGTAGCGCGCCTCCTGCGCCTCTTCACAGCCGTAAACGCGGTAGGTCACGGCATTTCCGGCGCGATCCAGCGTGGCGGCGCTCATAGCGCCCGCGGCTTTCTTGTACGCCGCGCCCGCGCGCTGAATGATCTTCTTCATGCCCGCCGCGCAGAAATAGGAGAACGGGGTAAAGAGCAGGCTCATCAGCGCCAACCGCCAATCGTAAACAAACAGCATCGCCGCATAGCCGAGCAGTGCCACGCCCGTGTCAAAGAACTCGGTGGTGAATTTCCGCATGCCCTCGGCGCAGTCATCCACATCGGAGATTGCCTTGGTCATCAGTTCGCCCGCGCCCTCTTTTTCCAGTTCCGCGCGGCTCTTCCGCACCAGATTGGCATACAGAATTCCCTTCATCCGTCGGTTGATGTTGTTTGCAAAGCGACGGACGTAAAAGCGCTTGACAAAGCGCGCGCCCTGCACCGCGAGCGTGACGGCGAGATAGGCGACCACCAACGCCGCCATCGCCCCTGCGGTCGCGTTCCCGCCGAGGATATCGGCAAGGCATTGGGCGAGCCGCCCTTCAAACCACGGCGAAGCGAGCAGACCGACATTGTAGAGCAGTCCCGAAACCGTGACAAAGGTCAGCGGCAACCATTCCGCGCGGAAATAAGAACCGATGCGGTCGGGCGCAAGCGTTTCTTTTCGTTTCATGCCCGTTCCCTCCCGTCAGGCGCGCGGGAAATGCGGGAATCCCGCGCGGCTCTCGGTTTTGGAGGCAAGATACAGGCGGTCGAGAAGCGCGACAAACGTGTTCGCTTCCTCCTCGGTCAGCGCCGACAGCAAATAGCTGTAGAAATCCGCCTCGATCTCCGCTTTGGAGGCTTTCAGCTCCTCCGCCTTCGCGGTTGGATACAACAGCTGACTGCGACGGTCTGCGGGGTCGTCCCTGCGCGTGAGGTAGCCCTTTGCTTCCAGATTTTTCGTCCGCCGCGCGATAGCGGCTTTGTCGGCATGCAGAAGCTGACCCAGTTTTGCCTGCGTACAGCCGGGATTGTGCCGCAGGGCGTGGATCAGGTCGATTTCCGCCGTGCCCACCCCCTGCTCGCGCATGGAAAGCAGAACCAGTTTCTCCGCCTCCCGCGCGATTTTGGTGATTTTTCTTTCGGTTTTGTCCATAGTATCCCTCTTTCCAATTGGTTGTAGGTACATCGTTGTATGTGCAACCATTATAGCACAGGAAACCCCGGTTGTCAAGAGGAAACGCAAACTATTTTTACGCAGACCGTAAGCGCCCCGCAGGTTTCGTTTGGGTAAAAGCCGTTTTGCGGTTACAGTTTGCTCTGTTTCCTATATTCGGACGGCGTAATCCCTTTTGCCGCCCGGAACGACGCGGTCAGATAAGCGGGACTTGCAAAGCCGTTCCGCTCGGCAATTTCGGAAAGCGGCAGGTCGGTGTCGGCAAGCATCCGGCAGGCGGATTCGACCCGCAACTGCCGCAGGTAGCGCGCGGGCGGGATGCCCACCAGTTCCCGAAAAACCGTTTGAAAGAAGTTCACGCTCAGGTGAATGCGCCCGGCAAGGAGCGCCGAAGAAAGCGCCTCGGGATAGTGGCGCTTCATATAGTCCAACGTTCCGTCAATCTGCTCCCGATAAATGCGGTAACGCTTCGGCGCAGTCTCGGCTTCCTCCGCCGCTTCGGCATACTCCGCCAACAGTTCCAAAAGAATGCTCTCCGTCCGCAGTTCCGCCGTCCGACTCCGGCACGGGAAAAGCCCGCCGAGCCGCTCAAACAGCGCCTCGCTCCGGTAGCTTCCCGACAGGGAAACCGTGCGCGGGAGCGAATCGAGCCGTTCGCGGGCAAATTCCGCGTCCCTGCAGTCGAAATGCACATAGAGGCAGGAAAGATTCCCCACCGTGTAGCGGCGGTCTCCCGGTTTTGCAAGCAGCGCAGTGCCCCGTCGGATCGGGTATGCGACATCCGAAAGGTAGGTCGTGCCGCCGTCTGCGGTATACAGTTCCAGTTCGTACTTCCGCACGGTGCGGACAGGACCGGTGCGGTTCTCGCGGTCGGTTACGGAAAAGGCAAAGCCCGAAAGGTCGGTAAAAAGCGGAAACAACTGCGTCACCCCGTTTCGCGGAAATTTGCGTAGAAAATCGAAAAAAGCAAAGAGAGAACCCACTTGCGCGGCGAGAGGAAATCGGTTACAATAAAGGCACTGCCGCGCGGTCTCTCTGCATAGTCCCCGCTATGATTATACCGCAAGTGCAGGAATTTGTCAACCGTTTCCCGCGTTTTTGCGGAAACCGGACAACCAAAGGAGAAACCGGAATGGAACAACTGCAACGAATCGGCCGCATTCGGATCAGACCGTCAGATGAGATCGCGTCCTCCCCATCGGCATCGGCTTTGAAAAACTCGACCGCGGGATCTTTGACCCCGAAAAGGCATACGACAAGATCGCCGCCATCGGCGTGAAGCATGCGCGGCTTCAGTCGGGCTGGGCGCGAACCGAGCGGGAACGCGGCGTTTACGACTTTGCGTGGCTCGACAGCATCGTCGACAACCTTCTGCGGCAACAGCCTTTATACCCCGCATGCCGCCGCCTACTTCGGCTGCGTGGGCTGTCCGCCGATCGGAAGCGAAGAGGAACTTGCGGCATGGGTGCGCTATGTGGAAGCGACCGTGCGGCACTATCACGGAAAGATCGACCTTTACGAGGTCTGGAACGAACCCGATCTGCGCTATAGCTGGCGGCGCGGGACAGACCCCGAAACGGGTCCCGACGGGCGCGGGTACGGCGCTTTCTGTCTCGCAACCGCGCAGGCAATCCACCGCGCCGATCCGCAGGCGCGGGTAGCGGGCTTCGGTCTGGGGCATCCGCAGGAACTGCAGTTCGTTTCCGACGCGCTGACCGTCCCGGGACTTGCCGACGAATTGGACGCGGTCACCTTCCACGCCTATACCGCCGACGACAGCCTCCGCCCGGTCTACATCCGAAAACTTCGCGCCCTGCTTGCGGAAACGGGAAAATCCATTGCGCTGTTGCAGGGCGAGACGGGGGCGCAGTCCCGCAGCGACGGCAACGGCGCGATGCGCGGCTACGCATGGACGCCCGACCGTCAGCGCACCTATCTGCTCCGCGGCACACTGCACGACCTCGCCGCGGGTCTGCCGCTCACTTCGTATTTCTCCACGTTGGATATGGTCGAAGCCCTCAAGGGTCTGGTCTCGGACAAGAGCAGTTATCTGGATTACGGCTACTTCGGCGTTCTGAGCGCGGATTTTGACGGGGACGGACGTTCCACGGGGACATACACGCCCAAGCCCTCCTATACGGCGCTCGGGAATCTGCTGTCGGTCTTTTCCGACGGGTTTGTACCGTCCGACCCGCCCGCCGAGCGGCTGATTCTCCCCTCCCCGCGCCTTGGCGGAACTGCCGCAACCGACTTTGCCGACGCGCTTGTCGCCTACGGTTTCCGCAAGCCGAACGGCGCGTGGGGGCAGGCGTTCTGGAATCCCGTCCCGCTTCTGACCACCACGTATGACGGAACGGTATCCTACCGCGTTTCCTGCGCCGACCCGACCGACCTGCGGCTTGCCGATCTTGCGGACGGCGCGGTTTATGCGATTCCGCCCACCGTTGCGCTGCGGAATGAGGACGGAACGGTGACCCTGAAGAACCTCCCGCTCTCCCACTCCCCCTATCTGCTCTGCACGGCGGAATTTCTGGATGTCAACGCCGACTGATTCCGGCAAATACAGAAAACGGTAACTCCCGCCTCCCCCGGGGCGGGCGCTACCGTTTTTTTCGTTTCACTTCTCCCCGTCATAAGCGCGGTTTGCGCGGGTACGGAAAGCGCCGGGGGAAAGTCCCGTCGCCTTTCGGAACACGGTGCAGAAATAGTTATACGACGAAAACCCGCACTGCCCCGCAATCTCGGTTACCGAACGGTCGGTGTTGCGCAGAAGGAATTTTGCATGCGAAACCCGCACCTCGGTCAGGTACGCAAGCGGGGTCATCCCGCAGGCGGCGCGGAAAATGCGATGGAAATAGGTGGGATTCAGATGCACTTCCCCGGCAAGCGCGCGCAGGGAAAGATCCTCGGCATAGCGCTCGTTTATCACCGTTCTTGCCACGCCGATTACGTCCTGCCGCACCTGCGGGAGCGCCCGCTCCCCCTCCCGGGCGGCAAGCAGGTCGTTCTCCTTTGTCAGCTTTGCAAGCAGAAGCAGCAAAAGCCCCGTCATCTCGAGCGGCGCGCGGTCGTCCGCCTCCGGAAAGAGCGCGGAAATCCGACGGAACAGCGCGATGTACGCGTCCTCGTCCGTCACCGTGAGCGATACGGGGAGCGCGTCCAGCGCCGCCCGCAATTCGGGATCGGTTACGGTCAGGTGCAGATAATAGCAGGCAAAATGAAAGCGACTGCATCTGCGGTTTCCGGGCTTTGCAATCAGCACCGTTCCGCGCCGATAGGGCACGCGCACGCCGTCCACGATTCCGTAGCGGTAATCGTCGCAGAACAGCTCGATTTCGTATTCGGTCACGGTTCGCATGGGCGACTGCTTCTGATTCCGGTATTCGGAGAGTTCGGAGCGGTACAGTCCCGCTCCCGAAAGGTACGGAAATTCCATTGCTTCCTCCGCAGGATGAATGTCGGGCGGTTGCCGATCACGGCAACCGCCCGGTCTGTTATAAGGATAGCACAAAACCGCCCTGCTGTCAAGGGAAAGGGGGAAATTATTCCTTTGTGAGGCTACGGAAGAGATCCTCGAACAGCGCGTCGCGGCGGACGTTATAGACGTAGG
>CAVGEJ010000125.1:0-7731 GCA_963628215.1 Eubacterium sp. CAG:180 | reverse complement strand
GTCAGGGAGGTTTGGAGGGTAGGGAGACCCCTCCGAAAGGGGTCTCCCTGCGCCTCCAAGGTCTTCCTATCCCCTACCCCCGATCTACCGTGATGACGCTGAAGTAGGAGGGGTCGAGGTGGCTCAGACGGGAGGAAACGGCGCGGCGAAGCTCCTCGTTCGAGAGCGGGCATTCAAAGGGAACGGCGAGATCGAAAATCAGGTTGGAGTGGGTCGGTCCTGCAACAAAACGAAAATCGTGAATCGAGAGAGACGGATCAACCGCGCGTACCTCCGCCAGAACCACATCGCGGAGCGCGTTCACCGCCGCGTCGTCGGTCACAATGGGATCCATGTGAATCGTCGCACGAATCCCGCACTCCCGACAGAGCCGCTTTTCGATCGTGTCGATCATGTCGTGCGTTGCGAAAACATCCTTCTTGCCGTCCACCTCCGCGTGAAGCGTTACGATAACGTGCCCCGGACCGTAGTTGTGCACCTCCAGATCGTGCACGCCGAGCACCTCGGGGTACTCCGCCAGAATGCGGTTGATCTGCGTGACCGTCTCGAGCGGCGGCGGACCTCCGAGAATCGCGTTTTTCGCGTCCATCAGCAGTTTCCACCCCGCAATGAGGATCAGCACCGCGACAAAAACGCCCATGTATGCGTCGATGTTAAAGGTAAACGCAGGAATCAGGAGCGGCAGAAGAACCGACACCAACACCGCGCCGGTGGACAGCACGTCGGAAAGCGAGTCGGTTGCCGTTGCAAGCATGACGGGCGAGTCGATCTTCTTTCCCACCGTGCGGTTCAAAAACGCCATAAACAACTTTACCAACATCGACCCGATCAATACAAAGACCGCGACCCACGAGCGCTCGGGCGGCTCGGGCGTAACAATCTTTTTGATCGACTCCTTGAGCAGATCCACGCCGATGACCAGAATCAAAAACGAGACAGTCATGGACGCGATATACTCGATTCTTGCGTGTCCGAACGGGTGTTCGCGGTCGGCGGGTTTCGCCGAAATGCGGAACGAGATCAGCGAGATCAGCTGCGATCCCGCATCCGACAGGTTATTGATTGCGTCCGCGCGGATTGCAACCGACCCGAACAGTGTGCCGACCGCAAATTTCCCGCCGAACAGCAGAATATTCAGGGCAATTCCCGTAACGCTGACAACAGTTCCGCTCCGCCGGCGGGTTTGTTCATTCATAATAATACCTCGTAAGACCTCGGGGCTTTGCCCCGACCCCCACTTGAAAACTTCCCCCAAGAAGTTTTCAAGACTTTCAAGAACTTTCAGGCATCACCGCGCAATTCCGATGGTGCGAATCACAACTTGTAGAGTCGAATTTTTCGTCAGACGAAACAAAAATCCGCAGATTGCAGCCGGGCTGCAGGCAGGCGCGCCAAATTGTGAATTGCGCGGTACAGACTTTACAAAACCAGCTCCGCCAGTCCGCAACGTGGGACGGAAAGGAGCGTGATACCGGAGCAGAGCATTTCCGTCCGTTCCTCCGTCACCCGTCCCCGGCAGTCGCGCACCGTGATACGGAAATTCTGCGGCGTACCCTGACCGACTATGCAGATATTCTCCGCGCCGGTGGCGTTGCAGACATACAGATTGCCGGAAGTCGGCAAGGTTACCACCGGGTCGGTGTAGGCAATGACCACACGCTCCCCGATCTTTGTCATGCGCACCTGACTGTAGAGCGCTTCGGGATGATCCGCGCGGAGATCGCCGGACAACAGCGTGTCCCGGTGCGCCTGCCAAAAGGACAGCCAAAAAGCAAGCGCCTCCCGCTGCGCCTCCGGAATCCGATCGAGCAGAACCGAGATCTGCGGCACGGTCGGCAAAACGGTAATCATCTGATATGCCACCGCCTCCGGGGAATCCTGCAGATGCCACATCAGCATATCCGAATGCACCGGAACCGTCCCCAGCAGAAACCGCATATCCACCCCGGTAACGCGGTTGAAGAGCGGATCGTCCGGGCAGTCGGCAACGCGGATCATATTGCCGTATTTGCGCACCGCCGGTCCGAAATAGGTCTGTCGGAATTCGATCAGAACATCCGGTTTGATTGCGCGGAGCGCCGTCGAAACGCCCTCCAGCAATCGGTCTGTTCCGTCTTCCAGCGATTCGGTATCCCGGCGCGGATCCTCCGGCCGCGTCTCGTCCTTCAGCCTGAAGGAATCAATAAAATCGAGTTTGAAACCGTCCAAATTCCACGTGCGCACGGCATCCGTATACAAACCGATCAGGTATTCCCGAACCGCAGGATACCGGGGATCGAGCGCCCAGAAATCCCGCCCCGCCGAACCGAGCAGCATATCCGAAAACCGTTCGTAAGCTTTGGTGTACTTTCCCACAAACGGCACGGAATACCAAATAATCAGCTTCATCTCCAGCGCATGAACCGCATCGGCAAGCGCCCGCATGGAGGGAATCTTCCCCTGCGCCACCGCCCAGTCTCCGCAGAATGCGTAACCGCGCGAGTTGTCATCGGTCTGCCAGCCGTCATCCACAATCACCGTTTTCATGCCAAGCTGTTTTGCCAGCCGACACTGCGCCAGAATTGCCTCCGGCTCCACCTGCTGGTGGAAGGAATACCAACAGGAATAGACCGCGTCTTTTGCCGCATCCGGAACATAGGCATGGGGATAACCGTGCGCCACCCAAAAGCGATCGGCGGCACGCAAGGCGTCCTCGTAGCGCGTGAGTCTGCGATCCAGCAGAATTTCCGCCCGGTAGGAGGAGACGGCGCCGATGCGCTCGGTAAAAAAGGCCACCCGACAGTCCATGCAGGCGTTTTCCTCAATCACCCCGCCGCAGATTTCGGTCGGCGTTTTCGCGTCGGACACCGTAACGGTCAAACGGTTGATGCCTTCGTTTCCAAGCCATGTCACGGTCGGCGCACCCGACGCCAGCCTTGCCGCCGAGCGCTGTTTTCTCCAGTTCGGGTTCAATGTGCGCCGGATATCGGGATTGCCGCGCAGGCAGGCGAGCATCTCCACACATGGCTCCTCCCATCGAATCTCAATCGGTTGCGGAACGGTCGGCTCTCCGAAATCCACACGGAATTCCAGCAGGGTCACGCCCGCCTCAGACTCCGTAACCTGCAGAGTTACCTGACCGATCGCGTTCCGGTTTTTCGTTGTATAATTCATATGCGCTCCTTGTTTTTCTTTACGGGATAACTTCTTACTGTATGACTATTATAACACAAACTGCCCGGCTTGTCTACCCCTCCCGCACAAAAAAGGCGACCCGCACGGGATGTTTTTCCGTTCGGGTCGCGCAAAAATCAGCGGCAACAAAAAGAACATGGCTTTCGGAAAAATCCGACCTGCCGAGCGCAACAGCCGCGCGCTTCGAAACCTTCTCGCCTTCCGGTCAATCCAAAAGTTTCCCTGCGCCTCCAAAGTCTTCCTACCCCTTCCTCCGCACATACCTCCGTGCCAAGGCAACGGCGAGAAGAGAAAGCGGGATCAGGATCGCGAAAACGATGATCCAGACAACGAAAACCGTCACGGAAACGTTCAGGAGAGCGGACGGGAGAACGTGCGACTCGCCAATCGGGAATTGCAGGTCATCCCCCGCAAGCCACGAAAGAATCGCCGCCGTGTAGGCGCTCTCCGCGTCGTTCGCGTAATAGTCCAGATTCGAGGTCGGGAGCATCCCGAGCCACGCAACGCGGGAAGAATCCGAAGACCGCACAGCCGTCGCCGCAACCGTGAACGTACCCTCGGTTACCGTCTGCTCGCCCTCGCCGTCGGCGGACTGCTCCACACTCTGCCCCGAAGTCGAAGTCTTGAGCAGAGACGCATTCTCCACTCCCTCCGCCTCGGAAAGCAGAATCTCGTGCGCGTAGCTGATCATCATCCCGCTGCCGACCGTTTCGTTGATCGCGTGATCCGAACGCTTCGGCGAGAAGGTTGCGGAAACCGTCGAACTCGTGCCGTAACTCACCGTGTCGCCAACCAGATTCACCTTTTCGGTCTCCGCCGACAAACCGTAGGCGGCAAGCACCTCCGCAAGCTTCGGCAACTGCATCTGCGAATAAAGCGTTGTCAGGAACAGCCGACCGCCGCGCGAGAGGAAGTCCTTCAGCGCCGCCACGCCGTCCTCGTCAAGGTCTTTCTGCGGGGTCAGCCACAGGAGCGCGCCGTCCGGAAGCGACGAAAGATTGGTTTCGGAGACCGCCCGCGCTTCAAAACCGTGCATCTTCAGGCGGAGCATCACGTACCAGTCGGGTGCTTGCCCAACCTCCCCCGTCAGCACCCAGACCGTCCGCAGCGTTCCGCCCGCCAGATTGCGCAGGGTCGAGGTGATCACTTCCTCGCCGCAAAAATGCGCCTGCATCACGTCCGGACCGAAATAGTAGGTAAACGCCTGATACGCCTCGTCGGAGGACGACATCGCGGAAATCTGCGCGGTGATCCGCGCGTACTGGGTCATCGAAAGATAGCCGTACTCGGGCGAGTAGGTCGTACTGGAATAGTAGAACAGATCCGAAATGCCAACCGTCCGCGCGTCCTCTCCGCAGGCAATGCGAATTGTCTGATCCTCGTCCGCCGAGGGCGGCTCGGAGACCGTCACCGTTACGCGCGGGGCTTTGTACAGATCCAGAAACGAGCGGATGTCGGGGTCGGGGTCGGCGGCGTAGTAGGTAATCCGCACGTCGCGCTCCAACGCCCTGACATAGTTGCGCGAAGCGTTGGTCAGCGTGTAAACGCCGTTTCCCGAAACGTCGGGATGCGCCGCGCGGTAAGGCAGGAACACCGCCGCGAGGTTCACCGCAATCACCACGGCGAGCGTGACGAAAAGAAGCAACCGCCGTTTCCGTATCGCCTGATTACGCATGAGCCGCACCTCCTTTTTCACGCCGCGGGTCGGGCAAAACCGCCGTCAGCACCAGACAGACAACGCAAACCGAAAGCAGGAAAACCACGCCCGTCAGGTCGAAATGTCCGTCGCGGAAGCCGTCCAGACGGCTGAACACCGAAAGGTAGTCCAGAACTGCAGGCAGAATCGCCGTATAAAACCGTTTTGCAACAAAGAACAGAAGCACCGCCACCGCAGAAACCGCCGCAAACACCGCAATGCCGCGCACGGGAATCCTGCCCGCGCGCACGTCGCGCAGAACCGACGGCAGAACCGCTCCCGCGGCAAGAAGCGCGAAGAAAAGAATGCCGACCCACGGGAACGCCGCAATCAGCGCCGCGAGAAGCGGGAGGAAATACAGCACCGCGCAGACAACCGCGCCGAGCAGAACCGCAAGCCACCGCCGCTCCACGCGGGAAGCAACCAGAAAGGACACCGCAAGCGCCGCCGCCGCAATGAGAAACCACCCGAGCAGGGCGATATACGCCGAGCCGTAGGCAACCTTCCCCCAGATGCCGATGAGAAGCGGGAAAAGCGCAAAATAGACCGCCGCAATGCCGAAGAGCGAGAGCGCGGCGAAATATTTGCCGCAGAGGATCGCGCCGCGCGAGAGCGGCAGGGAGCGCAACCACGCCGTGTTGTGCTTGGCACGGTCGTAGGAAACCGAATGCGCCGCGAGAAGCGGACACAGAAGGATCAGCGCGTCACAAAGAATCGGGAACATCCGCGTGACGTCCGAAGAGAGGGACAGGAAGTTGTTGAACGTGGTCAGAATCCCCGCGCCGAATACGAGCGCGATCAGAACCGTCCACCCCGCAGGACCGGAAAACAGCCCGCGGAATTCACGCCGAAACATACTGCTCACAGTTCCGTCCCCTCCTCTCTTGTTTCCCGCGCGGAAAGTTTGAGAAAGAGCGCCCGCGCAGGGGTCGGCGTTCCGTCGGTTAATTCTTCTTTTTCCATGGGGGCTGAAATCCCCTCCCCGTCGCAGAACAGGAAGCGGTTGCAAAGCATTTCCGCCTCGGTTGCATTGTCGGTTGCAAGGAACACCGTTTTGCCGTCCCCCGCAAGCCGCGCGATGTCCTCGCGCAGAGCCTGCGCCTCGTCGGGCTTCAGACCCTTGGTCGGATTGTCGAGAAACAGCATATCGGGATTCCCGATCAGCGCCTGCGCCAGTCCCGCGCGGCGGAAATCGTCGGGGGCAAGCGTACCGAGCCGACGGTTGCGCAGATCGTCAATGTCCAGACTTTCCAGAATCGCATGGATGTCCCGCGCGCCCTTTTCGCCGTCCTCGCCGCGCATGCCCGCAACGAATTGCATCAGATCCCAGACCGTCATCGTATCGTAATAGCCGCTCTCCGAAGAGCAGAACCCCAAGCAAAGCCCGACCTTTTCCGGCTCGGTCACCGTGTCAAAACCGCCCACGCGCACCGTGCCTGCGGCGGGAAATTCCGCGCCAGCCAACGCGCGCAACAGCGCGCCTGCCATGCCGTCCCCCGTATCGTAGATTCCGTAGACTCTGCCGTTCACAAGCCGCAGATCCGCCGCAGGACGGTTCTCATAGCCCATGAGGCGGAGCTGTACCGCTTCAATCATGCCTGTTTTCTCCTTCTTTTTTACTCTTCTTTCCCCGCGAGCGCCTCGCCGATCCGATCCGACAGCGCGGTGAAATCGGCAATCGAAAGCCGCTCGCCGCGAATGTCCGCCGCCAGTCCCATGTCGGCAAGAATCGTTGCCACGCGCTCCTTCCCGAGTTCCGGGTAACCCGTTGCCAACGCGTTTGCAAGCGTTTTCCGCCGCTGTCCGAACGCCGCTTTGATCGTGCGGAACAGTAGCGCTTCGTCGCGCGGCACGCAGGGCTTCTCCTGCCACAGCGTGATGCGGATCACCTTGGAATTGACCTTCGGCGCGGGGACGAAACGATCCGCAGGGACAAACAGAATTTCCTCCGCGCGGGCGTAGTAGTTCAGCACCGCCGTGATCGCGCCGTATGCCTTCTCCCCCGCCGAGGCGCAGAGACGATCCGCCACCTCCGCCTGTACCATGACCGTAATGCCCGAAAAGGGCAGACGGCTCTCGAGCAACTTCATCAGAATCGGCGTGGTGATGTAGTACGGCAGATTCGCGCAGACCGCAACCGACCCCGCCGCGAAAGCTTCCGCAAGCAAAGCCGAAAGATCGGTCTGCATCACGTCCTCGTTTACCACGGTCACATTCGGGCAATCCCCGAGCGTGTAACGCAGAACCGGAATCAGACTGCGGTCAACTTCAAGCGCAATCACCCGTTTGTAGCGCGCCGCAAGGGATCGCGTCAGAGTCCCGATGCCCGGTCCGATCTCCAGAACCGTGCAGTCCTCCGTGGGAGAACAGGCGTCGGCGGTCGCGTCGATCACCTCGGGATCGGTCAGAAAGTTTTGTCCGAACTCCTTGCGGAACGACAACCCGAACATGGTCATCACCTGCCGCACGGTTCGCTGATCCCATAAATTCATGCCAAAAATTCCTTTCGCTTTGCATTCTCCTACTATTTTATCACAACCTGCGCCGAAAAGCAAGTTTTTTTCTTGACAATTTCCTGAAAATACGGTATAATAGAAAAGAAAGCAGAAAACGGGCGGCTTTCAACCGACACGGAACGACACACGGGTCGTTCCCTACAACATTCCATTGCGAAAGGCTTACGCACTCTGCAGGGGCGCAATCCGTAGGGAGCACCCCGCAAATCAACCCGCCTGCCGTCCATTTACTAACCTGAACCATTTCTATCCGGTAGCGGGAGCGAGGCGACAGCCGACAAAATCCCGCTCGACGGGATTTTGCGCGGGAGCAGCCGGAATTCGTAGCACGGAATATGGCTACAC
>CAVGEJ010000124.1:0-7823 GCA_963628215.1 Eubacterium sp. CAG:180 | reverse complement strand
GGAGGGTAGGAACCCCTCTCCGAAAGAGGGGTTCCTGCGCCTCCAAGGTCTTCCCCTCACCTCTCCAGCGCTTCGTAATCCCTGCGCCCCATAATGCGGTCGATGTAGAAATCGGAGTTTTTCTCAAGTTCCGCATTCAGAACCGTCATGCCGTATTGCTCCGCGAGCGTGGGGACGGAAGAGAAGAGATTCACGCCTAAACCGAGACGGTCGCCGCGGATCGTGAAGCCCGCCGCCGCAAGAACCGTCGGGTAGAAGTCAAACGCCGTGAACGCGCGGTTCTTCGTCTCGGTCGTCGTTACCGCCGAATTGAGAATCAGATTGTACCGCCCCCGCGCGTCCGCCGAAACCTCCCCGCAAATGCCCGCAAGCATGTTCGGGTGATCGCCCACCAGAACCACCGTCGTGTCCGCGTAGAAGGACTGCTCCTTCAGCCACGCAATGAACGAACCGACCTCCCGCGAGGTCGTTGCATAAACGTTCTCAATCTGCTTCGCATGCGAGCGCACACTGCCTTCGTAACCGTTCCCCGTCTCGTAAAGATAACCGTTGAAATGCGCGTCGGTCGTCTTGATCACCATGTGCCACGGCTCGTCACTGCTTGTTGCCTGCGCCGTAAGTACCTCCCGCGCCATCGAGAATGCCGCCGCGTCCGAGTAGCCCCACTCGTTCCATTGCGACTGCGGAATCGAGAATTCCAAACGGTTTCCCGCCGCGTCGGTGAAGTACGGCGCGTTCTTGTCCACAATCGTGTAACCACCGTGCGCCGTGAAGTACTCGCCCACGCCGCCGAAGGTCGTTGTTGCCGCCGAGACCAGAATGTTCCGATACCCGTTCGCCGCCAGAATGTCCCCGAGCGCCCATGCGCCCGAGAGGAAATTCTCGGAGTGGTAGGAATTGTTCTTCCCAACGGGAACTTTGAACGGAATCCCCGCCGTGTAGCCGATCAGCGCCGCCGTCGTCCATGTCGTGCCGTATGCGTTGAGCGTGCCGTGCGTGCCCGAATCCGAGGCAAAATAGATCGCGTCGGGGTCGGAGAGCAGCGCGTAAAGTTCGGGAATCAGTTCCTCGTTCCAAAGCCCGCCGTGCTCCTTCGAGAAGAACGACGTTTCAAAGGATTCCAACTCGATGAACAGCAGATTCCGCTTTTCCTCGGGCGCTGTGACCCGTCCCACGGTTTTGGGGCTGACGTACTCGGATTCAAAGAATTCCGACTCGGTAAACCGCGACCGCAGATAGCGGAACGCGCCCACCTGCCCAAGCCCGATTCCAACGAGAATCAGCGCGCTGACGATAGTAAAGAGCCACTTGTGCCGCAGGGGAAGCAGGCGCACTCTGCGCACTTTTCCCGTCCTGCGCGATACGCGTTCCCGCTCCAGCGGATGGCGCGAAAAGGCGTACTGCGGAAGGAGCAGAAGCGCGACCGCCGCAAGGCAAGGATCGATCAGAACGGCAAACGCCTGCCATACGGCGGCAGTCCCCGCGCCCGAACTGCCGGTCAGATAGAACCACAACTCGTCCAGTTTTTCCGCCGGGTAGAGGATGTGGATATAAATGCCGACCGCGCAGAGCACAACCGCCGCCACGGTAATCAGGATTCTTGCGCAAAGCGCCGCGCGGGCAAGTGCCCGCCGCGCTGTGCCGTGCCGTTTCATGCTATGCCCCGCTTACTTGTTGTATTTCTTCTCGATCGCCGCCGCGCGCGTGTTGATCGCACGGATGACAGCGGGGTCGAACTTGAATTTCCGCCCGTAGGTCATCAGACCGTTCTGCTCCTGCTCCACGTCAAACAGCTGCGTGTAGCAGAACGCCATGATGTTCTCGTTGTCAAGCAGGGCGTCGGTCAGACCCTTGTAACGGGCGAGAAATTCTTCCTCGGTCTCAGGTCCTTTGCCGTAGCCCCAACCGTCCTCGGTTGTCCAACGGATACCGCCGTATTCGCTGACGAACACGGGGGACTTGCCGTCGTAGTGCTGTCTGTTCCGCTTGTTGTGGTTGGCGCTGCGCTCGCACTGGTCGGTGACAATGCCTTCGTCAATCTGCGCGTAGTAGGTGACGAATTTCGCGGGGTCTTGCTCGTAGTCGTGCACGTCGAAAATGTCGGTTTCCACATGGAAGTTTCCGCTTGTGTCGATTACGGGACGGGTTGCGTCCAGCGCCTTCGTCACGCGGTAAACCTGCATGAGCACGCTGTCCGCCTGCCGTCTGCCGCGGAAGTCCCACGTCTCGTTGAAGGGACACCAACCGATGATGGACGGGTGGTTGTAGTCGCGCTCCACCGCCTCGAGCCACTCGGGCAGGAAGTTTGCAATTGCGCCCGCTTCGGTGATATCCAGACCCCAGTTTGCCTGCTCGCCCCAGCAGAGGTAGCCGAGACGGTCCGCCCACCAGAGGAAGCGCGGCTCAAAGACCTTTTCGTGCAGTCTCGCGCCGTTGAAGCCGAGTTCCATGGATTTGAGAATGTCGTTCTTGAGATCCTCGTCGGTCGGCGCGGTGTAGATGCCGTCGGGGTAGAAGCCCTGATCCAGTACCCAACGGCCGAACACGACCCGCCCGTTGATGCGGAAGGTTCTGCCGACGAGCGCAACGCTGCGCAGACCGAAATAGCTTGTTACGCGGTCAACGGTCTTGCCGTCGCGCGCAAGGATGTATTCCACGTCGTAGAGGTTGCCAACGCCGACGTCCCACAGGTGCTCCTCGGAGAGCGGGACGGTGAGGGTCACGCTGTTCCCGGTGATGCCCTTTGCGGTCGCAGTTCCGACCTCTTTGCCACCGAAGGTCACGCGGACGGAAAGATCTGCGCCCGTCGGGTCGCCCGCAAGGCGGCATTCGGTTGTAACCGCGCAGGCGGCGGTGTCGGGCGTGGTGCGCAGACCCTTGATGTGCAGATCCTCAACGGCTTCCATCCAGACGGTCTGCCAGATGCCCGTGGTGCGGGTATAGGAGCAGCCGTAGGAGGCATAGCGGTCGGACTGCTTGCCTGCGGGCTGATTATGGGAGCGCACGTCGTCGAAGGCGGAGAGGGTCACGCGGTCATGCTCGAAGTTCAGGAAATCGGTAATGTCGAAGCTGAACGGAGTATAGCCGCCGGCATGCGTGCCGACCTTCTTGCCGTTGACCCAGACGGTTGCGAGGTAATCGACCGCGCCGAAGTGGAGCAGGACGCGTTTGCCCTTCCATGCGGCGGGGATATTGAGATCCTTTGCGTACCAGACGCACCGCATGAAGTCGGTATGCGCCACGCCGGACAGGCGGCTTTCGGGGCAGAACGGGACGGTGATCTTCCCGCCGAGGTGTTCCGCTGTGGGAAGCCCACGCGCCTCTCCGCTTTCTCCTGCGTCAATTTCGAACTCCCACGCGCCGTTGAGGCACTGCCAGTCCTCGCGCACCAATTGGGGGCGGGGGTACTCACTTCTCGGAATTTGTGTCATTTTTGTTCTCCTTTTCTCTTTTTGTTCCTTCTTTTTTATCGAATCTGTCTATCATTCTCTATTATATCACACTCCTTCTCCAAAATCAATATCTTTTTTTCGCATTCCCATGAGGATTTCACGCATGCGGGGACATGGGGGAAGTTTTTGGGCTTGGGCGGGAGGTGCAAATGCTTTATATGGTGCGGCTTCGCACTCTTTTAGTAGGCGGGGGAGCAAGGGGGTGTAAACGTTCGCGGGCGGAGATTTATCCCCCCCCTCATCAGTCGCTTACGCGACAGCTTCCCCCCGAGGGGAAGCCTTCTTTACGCCGTGCGAACATAGGAAATACCATTTTGTGTTGTGGTTTGCCTTTGCGATCCGCCCTCATCCGTCGCCTTCGGCGACACCTTCCCCCTCGAAGGGGAAGGCTATGGCGCGTGACTTTTTTCATTTGGACTTGCTTTTTGAAGAGTAGACCTGTTTTTCGAAGAATATTTATTGATGGATTAAAGTTTGAAGCACTCTTTATAAAGTATGCAGAATCAATGGAAGCCTTCCCCTTCGAGGGGGAAGGTGTCGCCGAAGGCGACGGATGAGGGCGGGCAATATTGTTCCCGCTTATCGCCTTGTCGTGTAGCGCGAAAGGACTCTTGTAAAAAGGCTTCCCCTTGGGGTGGAAGCTGTCGCGATAGCGACTGATGAGGGGGGATAAATCTGCACTTATGAAAGGCATACACTCTCCCTACGCACCCCACCCCCAAAAAGAGCGCGATAGCCGCACTCTGCAAAAAATCTCTACCTCCCCAACCGACAAAAACTTCCCCCAAGAGCACCCGCCTCCAAACAACGCGAAACAATTTTTCGCAATGTAAGGGCGGGTGCTCTTGGGGGAAGTTCGGGGAGGGTTAGGGAGGTTTGGAGGGTAGGGAGACCCCTACGAAAGGGGTCTCCCTGCGCCTCCAAGGTCTTCCTTAAGCCTTCTTGAAAATATCCTTCGCGGAAGAAGTGCCGAAGAAGAGGCAGTTGCCGTTGATTCTGCCGTCCTCTTTCGCCGCGTCGTAAGCGGAAGTATCGTCCTTGTCGTCCTTCTTAACGGTCAGGAAGGACTTCAGATCGCCAGAGCCCGGGAACTTGATAATCAGAGCGAATTGCGTCAGGCTCTTGGAAGCGTAGATCAACTCATAGTTTGCAAGGTCTTTGATCTGCTCGTCGGTGTAGCCGGCATCCTTCAGCAGACCCTGCAGCGTTGCGCTTTCGGTCAGCTTGCTGCTGTCGATGGACTCAACGGTGTACTCTTCCTTCTCGAATGCCTTCTTGACAGACGAGGACTTGTCGCAGCTGACCAGAGCCAGCAGCATAACAAGCGCGAGAGAAAGGGCGAGAACGGACTTCAGAATGTTTTTCATGGTGTTTACTCCTTTTTTTCTGCGGTCAGCGCCGCGTGATGATAGTTTTATTATAGCGCAATTTCACGGAAATGTCAACAGCCGAACGCAAAAAAAACACACGGAATCGTTTTTTTACACTCTTTTCATAATCTTTAAAGCGACTTTACAGGGCGCGCAAAAATGCGGCGCGAAAATTTCTTTTTTGTTTGCTTTTCCCATTGCAAAATCTGCGGGGATGTGCTATAATAGGTAGACACGAAACGAAATCGAAAGGATAACATCATGTCAACCAAAGCCATCAAAGCGGATCGCGACCTGACCTCGGGCGCACTGCTCCCGAAAATCATTCTTTTCACGCTCCCGCTGATTGCAACCGGAATCCTCCAACTGCTGTTCAACACGGCGGACACCGTTGTGGTGGGGCGTTGGGGCGGAGAGACCACGGAAGCCAGAGAGGCGGCGCTTGCGGGGGTCGGTTCCTGCGGCGCGCTGATCAACCTGATTATCAACCTGTTTTTCGGGCTGTCGGTCGGCGCAGGCGTCTGCGTTGCGCAGGAACTGGGCGCGCGGCAGTATCACGAGGTCAAAAAGACGGTTCACACCTCGGTTCTCACCGCCATTGTTTGCGGTGCGGTTGTCGCGGTTGTCGGCTTTTTCCTCGCGCGCCCGCTCCTGACCCTGATGGGAACAGAGCCTGCGGTGCTGGACGAGGCAGTTCCCTATATGCGCGCCTATTTCGTCGGCGCGCCCGCGAATATGGTCTATAACTATTGCGCCGCCATGCTCCGCTCCACGGGCGATACCACCCACCCGCTCGTGTTCCTGTCGGTTGCGGGCGCGGTGAATGTCTGCCTGAACCTTGTCATGGTGATCGTGTTTGAACTCGGCGCGCTCGGCGTCGGAATTGCGACCGCCGTGTCGCAGTGGATTTCCTGCATTCTGATCCTGCGGCATATGATCTGTCTGGACGGTCACTGCCATCTGAATCTGCGTGAGTTGAAAATTGACCCCGTCAAGCTGAAAAAGATTGTCGCCATCGGCATCCCCGCGGGACTGCAGGGAATGGTGTTCTCCATTTCCAACGTCCTGATTCAGTCCTCGGTCAACAGCTTCGGGCAGACAACGGTTGCGGCAAAGACCGCGGCAAGCAGTCTCACCGATTACATCTACATCGCGGAAAACTCGCTTTACCATGCGGCGCTGACCTTTGTCGGGCAGAACGCGGGCGCGCGGGATTACCGCCGCGTGCGGCAGAGCATTTTCTGCTGTATGGGAACGGTTACGATTCTCGGAATCGCGCTCGGCGGACTGGTGATTCTGTTTGGCGAATCGCTTCTTTCCATCTTTGCGCCGGGGAACGAATCGGTTATTGAAATCGGCATGATTCCCGTGCGCATCCTTTCCGCAACCTATTTCACCTGCGGACTGATGGACGTCGGCAGCGGCGTTCTGCGCGGCTTGGGAAAATCCTTCCGCGCAATGGTGATTTCGTTGGTCGGGTCTTGCGCAACGCGAATCATCTGGATTTACACGGTCTTTGCCGCCGACCACACGTTGGAAGTTCTTTACGCCTGCTACCCGCTGTCGTGGGTGCTCACGGCTACCACGCACTTTACGGTGGCGTTCGTTGTTCTGCATAAACTCGAAAAACAAAAACAAGCCGACCTGACGGTTGACGTCAATGTCAATGTTACGGTGTCGGAGGAGGTATCCGAATGAAACGCACAAACAATTTTTTCCGCGCCCTGTCTCTGCTTCTCTGCCTGTTGACCATTACGGGACTGTTCGCCGCCTGCAAGGGGATTATATCCACGCCGCCGGCGGGGACGCTCGCGCCGCCCGTGGCGGATGACGCGCCTGCCACAAAAGCGCCGTCGACCACGGAAGCCGCGACCGACGAAGCCGCGCCTGAGGTGCGCGGCACAGGGGCGGTATCGTTCAGCCTGACCGTAACCGATCTTGACGGCACACAAAAGGAATTTGTGATTAAGACCGACAAGGAAAACGTTGCCGACGCGCTTGTGGAAGTCGGGCTTGTGTCCGGAGAGGACAGCGAGTACGGGCTTTACATCAAAGTCGTAAACGGAATTACCGCCGATTACAATGTGGACGGAAGCTACTGGTCGTTGCTTGTAAACGGCGAGATGTCCATGGTAGGCGCGAGTAGCGTTTCGGTTGCCGAGGGACTTCGGATTGAACTGAAAAAGACGAAATGAAAACCAAGACCGCCGAAAGCATTGCTTCCGGCGGTCTTATATTATCAGTATTCCGGTTCTTCTTCCACAAGCGCGCCTTTGATAAGGAAATCGTGGCGGTAGTAGTCGATCAGCCCTTCCTTGCGCATTCTGGAAAGTTCCGCGCAGAGCGCCGAGCGATCCACGCCGAGGTAGTCCGCCAGTTCCTGGCGATCCATTTTAACGGTAAAGCGTTTGGATTTTGCCAGTCCCGACTGCTCGCTGAGGAACGAGGAAAGTTTTCTCCGCAGGGTACGTTGTGCCATATGGTATTGTTTGCGGATGAGCGCCATATTCTTTTTTGCAAGCAGGCGCATGATATTGAGGTAGAGTCTGCGGTGCGAGGTACAGTCGCTTGTACAGCCGTAGAGGACTTTATCCGCCCGCATGAGCAGGAGTTCGCTCGGTTCGGAGGCGGTGAGGAAGAAGTCCTCGGGCGCTGAGCCGATGAGAGCGAGCGACAGCCCAAAGACCTCTCCCGCCTCTGCTTTCAGGAGCAGGAAGCGGTTGCCGAACGCGTCGTAGCGCGTTGTGGAGAGGCTTCCCGAGAGAAGGATGCCGAACAGCGGCTCTTTCGGGTCGCGGAGTCCCACTGTCCCGCCTCTGTCCACGCGGACGGTTCTTGCGTCGGCGCAGGACAGGATGCCCTCAACCTCCTCCTGCGTCAGGTCCTCAAACAGGGGATTCTTTAATATTCTCTCGTCGTTTAGCATAGTTCCTCCTGTGGTGGGGTTAAGACCTTGGGACTCTGTCCCAAGCCCTGCTTAGGGGACTTCTTAAGGAGAAGT
>CAVGEJ010000123.1:0-7857 GCA_963628215.1 Eubacterium sp. CAG:180 | reverse complement strand
CCTATCTGCACGAGCGGGAGCCGCAGGAGTTGGTCAAGTGCGGGAACGGCGTTTATTGCACCCGCACGCACGACAGTCTGAAAATTTCCCGTGGCAAATGGTTCTGGTGGTCACACGGCATCGGCGGGCATACGGCACTGGATTATCTCATTCGCGTGCGCGGGATGCGCCTGCCGGATGCGGTGGAAATCCTTGCAGGGACAACCTGCGCCATGTTACCGCCGTCGAGAGCCGCACCTCCGCAACCGGAAAAACGGCTGATGAAACTGCCACACAATGACAGTTGCGACCGCGTCAGACGGTATCTCACAGGGCGGGGATTGGATGCGGAAATCGTGGATCGCATGATTTCCGAGGGGCGAATTGCCGAAGAGAAAGACCACGGGTTCGCCTTATTCTATGGCTTTGACGAGCGGGGAAAGCCCCGCCAATGCTCGGCAAGAGCGACGGACGGAACCGCCGTCAAGCGGGATGTTGCAGGGAGTGACCGCAGATTTGGCTTCTGTCTGGAGGCAGAGATTTCTTGCCGGAAGGTATGGGGGGTTGAGAGCGCCATTGATCTGCTTTCCTTCGCCACGCTGATGAAGCAGGCGGGAAACGATTACAGACGGGAACATTTGCTCTCCCTGTCCGGTGTGTACAAGCCACCGGAGGACATCCGGCAGGCAAAGGTTCCGATGGCGTTGTCGCACTTTTTGGTGAGGCATCCGGATGTCATGCAGGTGGATCTTTGTCTGGATAACGACAGCACCGGACGGGCGGCGGCAATCGGAATCCGTGCGGCACTCGGAGAATCCGTCAAGACCGTCCGGACGCATCTGCCACCTGCCGGAAAGGATTACAACGATTATCTACGCCTGAAATTGCAAAGAAAGGTTGACTTGGAGAGGAGAAATTACGATGAAAGATAGAGATTCTTGGGCGAAAACTGCGGCTGTTCCGATTGCGGAACGCCGGGGAGAGGAGGTGCGCTGAAGAAAAATCACCGCAAGATCGGCGGTGATTTTTCTTTTCTACGGGCGGTCGGGTAGGTGTCTTTCTGATAAGGTATAATATTTTTCGCAAAAAGAAAAAAAGAGCAAAAAGGTAGACATGCTCAAAAAACTCTGGTAGAATGAAGTTACCACACAAACATTCGAAAGGAGATTTGAACATGTCCAACCCCATTATACAGTTAAACGAGGAAAGTGTCAAGAGCGAATTGAAAGAATTGGTGCGAAACAGCGTAGAGGAAACGTTGAATGAGCTGTTGAACAAGGAAGCAGATGAACTGACGAATGCGGCGAAATATGAGCGCACCGAGTCACGGCAGGGGTACCGTTCGGGACACTACAGCCGAAAACTGACAACCACATCCGGAGAGGTAACGCTGAATATTCCGAAGCTGAAAGGTGTCCCGTTTGAAACAGCCATCATTGAGCGCTACCGCCGCCGTGAAAGCTCGGTTGAGGAAGCCCTGATCGAGATGTATCTCGCCGGTGTTTCTGTCCGGCGCGTGGAAGATATTTCGGAAGCCCTTTGGGGCAGCCGTGTATCGGCTTCCACCATCAGTGAGCTGAATCAGAAAGCGTATGTGCATATTGAGGAATGGCGCAACCGCCGGCTGTCCGGAAAATATCCGTATGTTTATGTGGACGGGATTTATCTCAAGCGAAATTGGGGCGGAGAGTTTGAAAATGTCAGCATTCTGGTGGCAATCGGCGTGGACGAGGACGGTTACCGTGAGGTCATCGGAGCCGCAGAAGGCATGAAAGAAGATGCAGAAAGCTGGAAAAACTTCCTTATTTGGCTCAAAGAACGCGGTTTGGAGGGCGTAAAGCTTATGGTGGGAGACAAATGTCTCGGAATGTGCAATGCCGTGGCAGAGGTCTTTCCGGAGGCAAAATACCAGCGTTGTACAGTACATTTTTACCGGAACGTGTTCTCCGTAACCCCGCGGAAGCATACGCGCGAGGTGTCAAGGATGCTCAAGGCAATCCATGCACAGGAGAGCAAGGAAGCGGCGCGAAAGAAAGCAAAAGACGTTGTTGAGCAGCTCCGTGCGATGAAGCTGAAGGAGGCGGCAAAAAAGGTGGAGGACGGGATTGAGGAAACGCTGACCTATATGGATTTTCCGTCACAGCACTGGCTGAAAATCCGCACAAACAATGTCATTGAGCGCATGAACCGTGAGATCCGGAGACGTACCCGCGTTGTCGGCACTTTTCCGGACGGAAATTCTGCTCTGATGCTGGTTTGCGCCAGACTGCGGTATGTGTCGGGAAAGGAGTGGGGATCAAAGCGGTATCTTTGCATGAAATACATGACCGACAGCAATTGCGAAAGCGAAATTGCATGAGGTAGCATATCCCGCCTCCGCTGTCAAGGGTCTGCGTGACCGTAGCCGATCACTCCGATGAATGCCGCTGACGCGGCACCCTTGACAGCGCCGCCGGGACATGCTCCGAGGCACCCAAGCGGGGCTTAGCAGCCCCCTCGCCGGACTTCCCGGCGCAAAACTTCATTTTCCCAGATACAATTTTGCGAAAAACTATTGACAGGACCAAATTTTGTAACCCTCAAATAACCCCGCGTTCATTATAAACAAAAAACCTCCGAGGCGGTAAAGCCTCGGAGGAAAGCAAGGAAGTCTGTATTGGAATATCCTTTCTCAAGGCATCACCGCGCAATTCACAATCTTCAGTTGCGCTCTCGCTCGCGCCTTTTCCGTGATCCTTCACAAAAACGCTTGCCTGTAGCTCTGCTACAGCCTGCGATTTTTTGTATCGTCTGACGAAAAATTCGACTCTACAAGTTGTGATTCGCACCGTCGGAATTGCGCGGTGATGCCTTAAATATTGGTTATATAAATTTTCTTTTGCTTTTTTAAAGTGTGTTTCTAAGCACAATTGTTTGAAAGAAACCGAATAACATCTTGCAAAAATTGCGTTTATCGTGTATAATATAGCTATAAAAAGCTCGCTTGAATATTTCTTGCCTTTGTTCATTTGGCAGCTGCGCCGATTTGACTTGCATAAATTTACTTATCGGTGACTTTAGAAACACACTCTAAATGATGGATATTTTTGCAGACTTCGTCATTGTTTGTAGGTTATCGAACAAGTCTATAGTTTTTTGAGACGATGTTGGTTCATTTCGCAAAATCTGCGGTTGTTTCGCAAAATATTTGCCTTTTTCGCAAGTTATTCTGCGATAACCTTTGATGGACTCGCGTTGGGGTGGTATGTCCGCATTTGATTTTGCGCCGCTTTCAGATGTTCCATCACCGGGTTTTCCCTGCCGAAGTAGTCGTGCAGTTTTTTATACTCCGCATACAGTTTGGAATAAGCGGCATGGTTTTCCGCATCCGGCATATAGGTTCTGACCGCCGGACACGCCATGTTCTCTGCGGCGGCATGAATATCGGGATACAGCCCGCCCGCAACTGCGCCGTACATCGCACTGCCGAGCGCCGCCGCCTGCGTACTGCCGCCGATGCGAATAGGTCTGCCGAGCACATCGGCATAAATCTGCATCATCATAGTGTCCTTCATGGCAATGCCACCCGCTGCCGTGATGCCGTCGATCGCGATTCCGTTCGCCTCGTACTGCTCCGTAATGACCCGCAGTCCGTATGCCGTGGATTCGATCAACGCGCGGTAAATATTCTCCGGTTTCGTCGAAAGCGTCATGCCGAGAATCATCCCGGACAGTCCCGCATTCACCAACACGCTCCGGTTGCCGTTCCACCAATCCAGCACGAGCAGTCCGTGCTCTCCGGGCTTCTGCCTCCCTGCTCTCTCCCGCAGAAGCTTGTGGAGACTGACATCCCGCCTGCTTGCTTCCTCCGCATAGGCGGCGGGAACACCGTTTCTGACAAACCAATCAAAGATGTCTCCCACACCTGCCTGTCCTGCCTCGTAGGTATAGAAGCCGGGAATCACGCCGTCCTTCACATAACCGCAGATTCCGTTGACCGTTCGTTTTTCCCGCGTGTTGACAATATGGCACGCGGAAGTTCCGACAATCAGCATCAGTTCTCGGTCGCCCGTGATTCCAAGCGCAGGCATGGCGGCGTGCGCATCGATCATCGGAAGTGCCAGCGGTGTTCCCTCGGGCAATCCGGTCAGCTCTGCACCATGTGCATTCAGCCGTCCCGCGATTCTGTCAACCCCGAGAACTTTTTCCGACAGCTTGCTACCGACAATCCCGTCCATCCGCTGATCCAACGTACAGAAGAAATCGTTTGACGGGTAGCCGCTACCGGCATTCCAGGATGCCTTGTAGCCTGCAAAGACCGCGCTATGCGTCTCCACCCCGGTCAGAACGCGCGACAGCCAGTCGCCCGCCTCGGTAAAGCGCGCTGCGGCAAAATAGACCTCCGGCGCTTCCTCCAGCGTTTGCAAAATCTTCGGCAAAGCAAATTCCGATGACAGCTTACCGCCACAGGCTCCAATCCATTCTTCTCCCCGGCTATGCGCCAACGCGTTGATGCGGTCTGCCTGCCCCTGTGCCGCGTGATGCTTCCACAACTTGACATAGGCATGCTTTTCATGTTCCCACTCAGACTTACAACAAAGCGGGATTCCGTCCGCATCGACGGGCAGAAGCGTACAGGCGGTGAAATCAATCCCAATCCCCCTAACCTGCTCCGGTGTGACATCTGCTGCTCTCAGCACATCCCGAACGGTAAATTTCAAGACCTCCAGATAATCCTGCGGATGCTGCAGCGCCCATTGCGGCGGCAACCTCTGCCCATCCGGCAGAGCTTCGTCCATCACGCCGTGCGCATAGTTCAGGACCGATTCGGCAACTTCTTTCCCGTTCTCCGCATCCACCAACACGCACCTGCCGGAAAGCGTACCGTAGTCCAGACCGATCACATACTGTTTTTTCATCCCGATTCGCCCACTTAGTTCTTGCGGAACCGTGCACCGTAAGCCGCGCAGGCGCGGTAGTCCTGCCCCTCGGGGTCAGAGCCGAAGGCGTTCCAGCACGCGGGGCGGAAAATATCACCCGCCGGGACGTTGTGCATACACACCGGAATGCGGAGCATGGAGCAGAGCGTGAGAAGATCCGCACCGATGTGCCCGTAACTGATGGCACCGTGGTTCGCGCCCCAATGGTTCATCACGTCGTAAGCCGTGCGGAAGGGGCTGCCCTCCTTGCCGTCACAGCGCGGCGCAAACCATGTCGAGGGCCATGTGTAGTCGGTGCGTTTCCAAAGAATATCGTTGACCTTCTCCGGCAGAGCGACCGTCCAGCCTTCGACCAGCTGGGCGACCGGTCCCAAGCCTTTGACCCAGTTCAGGCGGAGCATGGTGCAGGGAATTTCGGCATTCGTCACATAGTGGGACGAGAATCCGCCGCCCCGGAAATAGCCGTTGTCGGCGGCGCACCAGTCGGTTGCCTTCAGCATTGCAGCGCGATCCGCCTCGGTCGTGTCATACCATGCCTTGACAGTCGGGTTTCCCTTTGCGTCGCGGGACTCGGCAGTGAAATCCAACGCAGCGGCGCCGGAATTGATGAGGTGGATGAAACCGTCCGCCTCCTTTGCGTGTCCTTCAATCTCGTAGCCTGTTACTTTCTTCACCGCATCGCCAGACCAATAGGTGCGGACATCGGCGAACAGCTGGGCGCGGTTGGTCAGCTGCTTCATGAGGAGCATCGAAACACCATTGAGGGTGTCGTTTTCGGTTGCCAGCACGAATGGCTCGCGGGCACCGTTCCAGTCGAACGAGGTATTGCAGATTGCCTCAGTGAAGTCGGCATTCGGCCAGTGATCCGTCCACTGTCTCTGCCCCTGGAAGCCGGCGGCAATGGCGTTGTGACCAACCATTTCCTCCTCGTTTCCTGCCGGCAGACGGTCGTTTCCGCTCATCAGATCCTGCACGATCAGCGCGGTTTTGACGGTGAATTCCCAGTCCTTCGCCTTCTCTTCAGGGGACTTGCGGATAAATTCGGGGTTCTTGTCAAAGCCCTCCGGGCAGTTCGCCTTCACCCATGCCATGGCACGGTCGAACTCCTCGCGGTCGTAAATGCCCTTCTCCATGCGACGCAGAACCTCGACCTCATCGACCGATTCCACGCGCATGCCGAGGTAGTCCTCAAAGAAATCCGGGTTGATCTGCGAGCCGGCAATACCCATGCACATCGAGCCGATCTGGAGATAGGACTTGCCCTCCATGGTCACGGTGGCGATGGCAGCTCTGCCGAAGCGGAGCAACTTTTCCTTCACGTCCGCGGGAATTTCGGTTGCGGTTGCAGGCTGGACGTCATGCCCGTAAATGCCGAACGCTGGCAGTCCCTTCTGCGCATGCGCGGCAAGAACTGCAGCAAGATAGACCGCGCCGGGGCGCTCGGTGCCGTTGAAGCCCCAGACCGCTTTGATGGTGTGCGGATCCATGTCCATGGTCTCCGAGCCGTAGCACCAGCAGGGCGTGACCGACAGGGTAACGGCGACCTGCTCGCGCCTGAATTTCTCCGCGCAGGCAGCGGTCTCCCCTACGCGACCGATGGTGGTATCGGCAATGACCACACGCACGGGCGTGCCGTCGGTATAGCGGAGGCTTTCTTCAAAGAGCCGTGCGGCGCTCTTTGCCATGTTCATGGTCTGCTCCTCCAGCGACTGCCGCACGCCAAGCGCGCCGCGGCGGGCGTCGATGATCGGGCGGATACCGATTGCGGGATGCGTTCCGATGGTTCTGTTTCTCATAATCAATTCCTCGTTTCTGATTTTGATGATCAGGCACTGCTTATTACGATCGTATTGCTAACCGCAGTACCTCAGTGTTTACTCCGGATCGTGTTCGCCAGTTCTGCCAGTTGGTCAACGCAGGATTTTTGGTATGCGGTCAGATTCCGCACATCGGCGCTTCTGGCATCCGGCTCCATTGCAACTCCCTCGAATTTGTTGAGATAATACTTTGCACAGCAAGGGTAGGTCTGTCCCTCAACGGTTGCGGCAAGCCCCAAAAAATCCTGCAGCAGGGAAGCATCGGAGCTGTTCAGATCCCCCTTGAGCAATCTCGTATAGAGATCCGGGTGGAAGTTTGCCATCACGCCGCAGTAGCCGTAGACCCCCGCCCTGACCGTTTCCAGAAGCGTCTGCGCATTGGCGTTGAACAGCTTGAGGTGACTGCCTTTGCAGATTTCCAGACGCGTCCTGATGAGATCCGCGTCACAGCAGGTATCCTTGACAAAGTAAAACCGCCCGTTCTCCACGCAAAAGCGGAGCATCTTTTCGGAGAGCAAACGCTTATAGGGCTTGGGGCATTCGTAAATTCCGAGGGGCATATCTGCGGGCAGTTCGGCAATCAGGCGCTCGGTGTCCGCAATCCATGCCTCGTCCGAGGTGTTGGCAATGTCCATACGGTTGGAGATGAGAATCAGCGCGTCGGGCTTCTCGGCGGCAATAGCGTTCAGCTCACGCACCTGATCCGCAAAACCGTCCGACACGTGCCCCGATGCCACCACGGTCATGCGCGGGCGGGAAGAATCCTGCTCTGCGAGTGCGTACACTTTTCGCATAACGGTATGCAGAATCTTCACGCGCTCGTCAAGCGTAAGAAATTGAATTTCACTCGACTGGCAGTCCGCAAAAATTCCGTCGCAGCCGCGTTTCCAATACCATTCGGTCAGGACTTCCACAGCATCATAATCGACCGCGCCGTTCTTTTGATAAGGCGTTATCATCGTGGGATATACGCCGTAGGTCGCTTCAAATTTCATCATTTTGATATTTTGATTCCTTCGCTTTTTCTTTATTTTTTATTCATTATATCAGAATTTTTCACGTTTGTCAAGAACTTCCGACCGAAAAGCAGGGCAACAGCATTTACTTTTTCGGTAAAAAAAGGATATCCAGCAGAACCTGTG
>CAVGEJ010000122.1:0-7885 GCA_963628215.1 Eubacterium sp. CAG:180 | reverse complement strand
GCACGGTGGTGTGAGAGGTCGGCTGCTCACCTAATGGGTAGCCTCCTACTCGATTACAATTCCAAACAAGTAAATCCGCCGGAGTAGATACAACCCTGCGTATTGCCAAGCTGCGGAGGACCGGATTCGGGAAATACCGGATGGCGGGGAACGGGAGTTTACTATGGAGCAAAGAAGCTGTGGAAGTTAGAAAAACGGAATACCTTTGGTTCTCTATTGCCCGTCATCGGATTGAAATCCCGCCAATCGTCGGAAAAATCATTCGCCAATCATCGGAAAACTGTTGTGGTTGCATTGCTTTCGGAACTTCTGTGATAAGTCACAAAACTTTTCGGATATCCAATGGCATCGGATAGAACCGGAAGCGTCGGACTTACAAGATTGATTTTATTGTCAATGCGGAAAGCGTGGGGGAGAAGTATTAGATCCGGTCAGCGTTGAATCCGGACGCGCAAGAGAAAACCGAGCAGGAGATCCACCCCTTCCCCAAGTTGCCGAATGATAGTTGCAAAAAGATACTTTTCCTGCCAAGACGGAACTCTGCCTGCCCTCTGATCCCTGCCCACGCTCACGGTGAGCGGGGAAGGTGAAATACCCACTTGAAGGAATACGGTTGGAAAAGAAAGACGCAAATCAACTCGCAATGGCGGTAAATTACATCCCGCTCCATCTCCTTCTGTACTCTGTCGGCGTATACCCAACGGCTTCATGAAAGAGCCGGCAAAAATGGTAGATATCCGAAAAGCCGCAGGTGGCTGAAATTGCGGTGATGCTGTCGCGAGAGCCGATCAGCCGTTGTTTGGCTTGCTCAATCCGCGCCGAAAGGATATATTGCTTGGGGGACGCTCCGTATTTTTGCGTGAAAAGCCGTCTGAAATAGACCTCACTGATGTTCGCCTCCTGCGCAAGCCGTTGATTCCGCAGATCGGGGTCGCACAGGTGATCCAGCAGATAGGTCTCCGCAGGCTTCAGAATGTCGAACGCGGAGGAAGTATCGCATTGGAGTTGATCGAACAGCTTATAGGCATACCGCATGGCGCGCAGATGGTTTTTCTCGCATACGAATGCCTGATGCAGCGATTCAAAGGTATGCAGGCAGGCTTCCGCATTGGGGAGGGTGAGCCGTTGAAATTCCGTTACCGTGAGCCCGTCGGCAAGAAAATTGATCAGTGGGAAATGCCCTTCTGTATTTCGGTACAACTCATAGGTTGCGTTCTGCGGAATCAGGATTGCGCAGGAGGAATCGGACAGGATTTTCTCCCTGCCGTGCGTGTATGTGATTTTTCCGTCGATGCAAAGGGACAGCCCCCATGTCGGACGGTCCGACATCCGAAAGCGTTCTCCTTTTTTGGAATAAACCGTTATGACCTCGGTCAATCCGGTCAGGGTCATGTCGGAAAAGAGATACATGGCTTGCTCCTTCTTTTTCAGAGATGCTTTCATTATACTCCGTTTGAACAAAAAAGTCAATATAAAGATTTGATTCTGTATCGGAAAGAGCAAATCTGTTTCGGTTTCGCTATTGCGCTTCCGTCAAAGGGATGCTATAATAGAGGCAATAATACCGAAAGGATGGGATGATATGAATTTTTTCGAAAAGGTTGCGGTTGTGACAGGTGCCGCATCCGGAATGGGTTTGCTTTTCTGCCAAAGATTTACGGAACTGGGCGGATCGGTTGTGATGGCGGATATTGATCCGCAAGCGGTGCAGAGGTGCGCGGATGCGATTTGCGAGACCCACACGGGACATGCTGTTGCGGTTGCCTGCGATGTCCGTTGCTATGAGCAGGTGGAAGCTGTGCGGGACAGGGCGGTGGAAGTCTTTGGACGGATTGATGTTCTGGTCTGCTTTGCCGGAGGCGCGGAAACAAGAATCTGCCATGCGTCGGGTGAGTTCCCCGATATTCCGATCTCGGTTTACGATTGGGGAATCGATGTAAACCTAAAGGGGCAGTTCTACTTTGCCCATGCGATTCTGAAGCAGATGCGAGAGCAGAAAAGCGGGGTCATTGTCAATATCGGCTCTATTACGGGAGAGGAAGGCTGCGAATTGAATGTCGCATACTCCACCTCAAAGAGCGGAATCATGAACGGCTTTACAAAATCCATGGCGCAGTACGGCGCAAGATACGGAATCCGTTGCTGTTGCGTCTCTCCCGGACCTGTTCTGACTCGCCCCGGAATGGCGGCGATGAAAACCGCTTTGGGACGTGCGGCAGAGCCCTCGGAAATCGTGAATCTGATTTTGTATGTGGCATCGGATGAGGGCACGTTTCTGGACGGCGTCAACATTTTGATGGATGGAGGACGCAATATCCTGCGGAACAAACAGTGAAAACACGATTTCTTCTTGCGGATCGCCCGACGGTTACGGTCATGGTGCAGGCACGCACTCCGAAACGGGCGATGGAACTGATCGGGCGCGGACTGGACGGCGGCGCGGATGCATTCGGCGTTCAACTGGAGCAACTGGAACGGGAATACCACACGCCGCAGGTATTAACGGAGTTGTTTCGCGCCGCGAACGGAAAACCGATTTATGTGACGAATTACCGCACCGGTGTAAACGCGGGGCGGACGGATTCCGATCTGGCTTCCGAATTGCTGTTGGCAGCCGACTGCGGCGCGACCCTGATTGACATCATGGGGGATCTGTACTGCCCGAATGCGAAGCAGTTGTCCGATGATTCCGAAGCAATTGATCAGCAAATGAAACTGATCGGTCAGCTTCATCAAAAGGGCGCGGAGGTGCTGATTTCGTCCCATACGTTTTGCTTTGAGACAGCGGAACGGGTCATGGCGATGGTTGCGGAGCAGCACCGCAGAGGGGCGGACATCTGTAAGGTGGTAACGGCGGCGGGAACACCAACCGAACTTGCGGAAAACTTTTGCGCGAGCGCGGAACTGGCGCGGTTGGAGTATCCGAGCCTGTTTCTGTGCGTCGGAGAATGTTGCGGCAGACACCGCAGGGTTGCCCCGTTGCTCTCAAACAGTCTCTTTCTGTGCGTTACGGAGCATGACGAATTGGCAACGCCCGCACAGCCGCTCCTGAAGGATGCACGGCGGCTTGCGGATACGGTATTTACGGGAAAGGATGTGTAAGAAATGAAAGCGGTATTGATTCGGGAAGATAAAAGCCTTGTGTGGGACGAAGTTCCGATGCCAACGCTCTCTGCGGAGCAGGTGTTGGTAAAGGTTGCGTATGCGGCGGTCAACCGCGCCGACCTGATGCAGAGAGAGGGGTGCTATCCGCCCCCGCCCGGATGCCCCGATTGGATGGGACTGGAGGTTTCGGGAACGGTTGTGGAGGTCGGAGAAGCCGCCGGACAGAACGGGACAGTCAAGGTTGGCGACCGCGTCTGTGCCCTGCTCGGCGGCGGTGGATATGCGGAGTATGTTGCGGTTCGGTATGATATGGTGATGCCGATTCCGCAAGGCTGCTCGATGGAAGAAGCGGCGGCAATGCCGGAAGCCTTTGCAACGGCGTACCTGAACCTGTTTATCGAGGGCGGACTGAAGGCGGGAGACGTGTTCCTGATGCATGCGGGTGCGAGCGGGCTTGCAAGTGTCGTCATTCCGATGGCGAAGGCGTTCGGTGCTTATGTGGTGACAACAATTATTGACGAGGATAAGCGCTCCGCAGTGGAAAAGACGGGAGCGGACCTGATTGTCAACACGCGGAACGAGGATATTGTGGAGGTTCTGCGCAGACTGGATGCCGAGGGTCGACCGGTTCGACTTGCAATCGACTGCTTGGGCGGGGACGTGATGGGAAAATGCCTGCCGCATCTCAGATATATGGCGAAATGGATTATGATTGCAACCCTGGCGGGAGACCTGACCACCGTGGATATGCGGAAGCTGTATGTTCGGAACGTTCGGATTATCGGAAGCACCCTGCGTTCCAAGCCGGAGAGCTTCAAGGCGGAGATTCTGCGGCGGTTGGTAAAGGACGTATGGCAGAAGGTGTCGCAGGGAGAAATCCGACCGGCTGTCTGGCGCGTTCTTCCGATTACCGAGGCAGAGGCGGCACACGCATTGCTGTCGGAAAACAAGAGTGCGGGAAAGGTCGTTCTGCGCGTGTTCGGTGAGGAGAAAGCAAAGTGAAACTGACGCGGACGGAACAACTGCTGATGAATTTGCAGAACGATCGCTTTTTCGATTCCTATGGCGTAGTATTCGGAAATTGCGGAAAAGCGGTTCGGAATGCCGTTGGATGTTGCGTTTGAAACCAATATCAAAAAGCCGCCCGGACTAACCTGTTCCTGTTTCAATAGGACAACCGCTATCCGCAAACCGCAGATTTTTCCCTGTCGGCAACTTTGGACGTTGCGGGCATACGGGGTTGTCCTTCTTTATGATTTTCCGATATCCCTCCGCATTTGAAAACAACTGTGAAACAATCGCTCGGTAAATGGTAAAGACAAACGCGGCTTTTTGTACTACAATAGACAGGAAGAACCGATATGGAGGTGCGATTGCGGTATGAAAAAGATCGGCTTTATTGATTATTATCTGAGCGAATGGCATGCGAACAACTATCCGGCATGGATTAAGGAGATCAATCCCGGGTTTGAAGTCGCTTACGCATGGGCGGAGGTGGACGTTTCTCCCGTGGACGGCGTGACAACCGACGAATGGTGCGAAAAGTTCGGCGCGCAGAAGTGCTCGTCCATTGCGGAAGTCTGCGAAAAGGCGGATTATCTGATCGTGCTCTCTCCCGACAACCCGGAGCGCCATTTGGATTACGCCCGGCAGGTGTTCCCTTGCGGGAAGCCTTGCTACATGGACAAGACCTTTTCGCCCGACGCGGAGACGGCGCGCGCCATCTTTGCGCTTGCAAAGCAGTACGGCGTGAAGCTGTTCTCTTCCTCGGCTCTGCGCTTTGCGGATGAACTGGCAGATTGGCAGGAACCGCTCCGCTCGGTTACGGTCAGCGGTTCGGGCAGATTGGACATTTATCTGATTCACTTCGTGGAGATTGCCGTGCGGCTGATGGGGGCGGATGTCGGGTCGGTCATGGCGCTGTCCGGAGGTCGGAATACGGTGCTCGCCATGAAGTACCGCGACGGACGGATCGCGAACCTGTGCCTGTACGACAGCCGTCACGCGCCGGGGTTTGCAATCTCCCCGGAGAGCGCAGACCCCGAAAAGCGGTTGCCCTATGTCAACATCGGCGGGGATTATTTCAAACGGCTGATTGCCGCCATCCTTGCGATGTTTGACGGCACGGACGTCCCCGTAAAGCCCGAGGAGACGGTAACGGTGATCGGCGTGATGCAGGCGGCGAGAGTTGCGGCGGAGCGCCCGTGGACGGAAGTCCGGCTTCCCGCCCGGAGTACGCCGGAATCGCAGACCGGAAAGTGCGAAAAATGTTAAACAAGCGGATTGCATGGGATAAAGACAAAAACGGGATTTGATGATATAATGCAGATAGCGGAAGAACCCGCGAAGTCTTTGAAATAAAGAGGATCATTCTATGAAAAAACATTGCATTGCGGTCATCGGTTGCGGAAGAATCGCGCAGAACGCGCACCTTCCGGCATTTACAAAAATGGATAACGTCCGGGTGAAGTACGCCTGCGACTTGATTGCGGAGAAGGCGGAAGCAGCAGTTCGTGACTTTGGCTGCGAGCAGGCAATCACCGACTATACCATTGCACTGAAGGATCCGGAGGTGGAGGCAGTCTGGGTGCTGACCCCGAACTATGCGCACTACACCGTTACCATGGATGCGCTCCGCGCCGGCAAGCACGTTCTGTGCGAAAAGCCGATCACGGTCAGCTATCCGCTTTCCTGCGAAATGGCGGCGGAAGCAAACAAGCAGGGGAAGCTGCTGAACATCGGCGTCTGCAACCGGTATCAGAAGTCGGTGGAGATGATCGAGGCGCTGAACGCTTCGGGCAAACTTGGCAATCTCTATCATGTGTACTGCTCCTTCCGCAGCTATCGCTGCATTCCGGGTCTGGGCGGCGCCTTTACCACCAAAGAGCAGTCCGGCGGCGGCGTGCTGATCGACTGGGGCATTCACTTCCTTGACCTGATCCTGTATGTGCTGGGTGGCGCAAAGCTGAAAACCGTTACCTGCGACACCTACAACGAAATGGCAAAGAACATGAAGGACTATGTCTACACCTCGATGTGGGCGGAGGATACCAAGGATCTGAACGGTACCAACGACGTGGACGATATGGTTTCGGGCTACATCCGCACCGACAAGGCAAGCATTTCCTTCAACGGCGCGTGGGCACAGAACATCGGCGAGGATGAAATGTTTGTCGATTTCATGGGCGACAAGGGAGGCATCCGTCTGCACTACGGCAAGGACTTTGATTGGTGGACGGTTGAGGACGGCGCGCTGATGAAGAAACACCCGATCTACAAAATTCCAAATATGTATCAGAAGGAAGACGAGGCGTTTCTGGCTGCCATCGAAACCGGAGAGCACACCAAAACGCACATCGACAACATTCTGGAGAGTGCCAAGCTTCTGCAGGCGCTCTACGATTCGGCTGAGCAGAGGAAGGAACTGAGTTTCTGAGCCCGTTCGGTCAGACGACCCGCAACCGTTCCGCAAAACTCCGTGAAAACGGAGGGCGGAACGATTGCGGGTCAAATTTTTTTCTTTCTCTTGAAAATTCTGGGGGAATGTGGTATACTGAAATCACACCCAAGAAACGGCGGGAGGGGAGACCGATGGACAAAAAGCAATTACAGGAGCGGATTGACGAGAAATCCAAGCGCGAGCGGAGACGGACAAGCTATGTCAATTCGCTGATGGAGGATTTCTATTTTTCGGATTTTGTGCCGCGCAAGCTGAACAATCTGATTGCGCCCGTGCAGGCGGGGGTCACGCGCCCCGACCCCGAATACTACTGTCATCCGGAGTCGGGGGATCAGATCGCGCCGCGGCTGTTGGTGTTTGAGTATGTGGTCAGCGGCAAGGGATATATCGAATATAAGGGCAAAGTCTACCCGGTCAAGGCGGGGGACAGTTACATCATCAATCGCATTTGCGGACATCGTTGGTATGCCGACCCCGAAGACCCTTACGAAAAGAAATGGGTGAACATCGGCGGGCGCTTTCTCGAAGCGCTGACTCTGGCATACCAGATGACGGGCGGCGTTTACGTGGAGCCGGTCAGCATCGAGGCGCAGATCGACGAGATGCACAGCATCCTCCTCAATTACAATTTTCAGGATTCGCGGCAGGACAATCTCCGGCTGATGCACCAGTTGGTGGATATCTTCGACAAAATGAACTACACGCGCAATGCCGAGCGGGAAAAGCCCGACCGCGTGATGTTCGAGCAGATCCGGAACTATGTGACCGCGAACCTTTTGTACGAGCAGTTAAGCCCGACCACCATCTGCAACTCCTTTTTCATCAGTTCCAGTACGCTGTTGCGGATGTTTGAAAAGAATGTCGGCATAACGCCCGCAAAATACATTGTCCTGCAGCGCATCGAATACACCAAGCAGTTGCTTCTTTCCACCGATTATACCGTTGACCGCATTGCGGGCTTCCTGTTCTTCTCCAGTTCACGGCATTTTTACAAGGTGTTCCGGGAGACGGTTGGCATGGCGCCAACCGAGTGGAGGAAGAAAAATCTGAAAAAGGCGGGGCAGTAGGAAAATGCTGTAAACCGAAGTTGTGCAAATGCCACAATTTTGCCGTTCCGATTTTGTTTGTACGACGAAAATGTATGTGATCCGCTCTGAAAACTGACGATTTTATATCTTGAATTTGGACGTAAAAAAAGGTATAATGGAAGCAGAAAAATTTCAGAAAAAGACTTGACAAGGAGGGCGCGGGTCATGTATAATGCCTTGACAGACAGACAGACAGACAGACAGACAGACAGACAGACAGACAGACAGACAG
>CAVGEJ010000121.1:0-7903 GCA_963628215.1 Eubacterium sp. CAG:180 | reverse complement strand
AGGGTCGTAATCCGTAGGGAACGACCCGCGTGTCGTTCCGCTTTGGTCAATAACTAACTTGAACCATTTCTATCCGGTAGCGGAGAGAGGCGTAAGCCGTGCCAATCCCGCTGACGGGATTGGTCTCGGAGCAGCCGGAAATAGTAGCACGGAATATGGCTACATTAAAATCTGTACAACGGAAAAGATAGAGACATAAATCCAATTGAGTTAAAGTTCTTGAAGGTTCTTAGGGGACTTCTCCTTAAGAAGTCCCCTAAGCGGGGCTTGGGGCAGAGCCCCAAGGTCTTCTTCTTACACCTGAATCTGCTCCATGATATACGCCTCGAGAACGTCGCCAACCTTGATGTCGTTGAACTTTTCAACGCCAACGCCGCACTCGTAGCCGGAAGCGACTTCTTTTACGTCATCCTTGAAACGGCGGAGGGAGGAGATTTTGTCCTCGAAAATCACAACGCTGTCGCGCAAAACGCGAATCTGGGACTGGCGCGTGATCTTGCCGTCCTGAACGTAACAGCCCGCAATCGTGCCGATGTTCGGAACATGGATCGTCTGCCGAACTTCGGCGTGACCCAACAGAACTTCCTTGAACTTCGGCGCAAGCATGCCCTTCATCGCCGCCTCGATCTCGCCAATGCACTCGTAAATCACGCGGTAGGTTCGAATGTCCACCTTCTGGCGCTCCGCAGAATCCAGAGCCGCCTTGTCGGGACGAACGTTGAACCCGACGATGATCGCGTCGGAAGCCGCCGCAAGCGTGACGTCGCCTTCGGTGATACCGCCCGCCGCCGCGTGAATGACGTGTACCTTCACCTCGTCGCAGGAGAGCTTCTCAAGCGACTGCTTGACTGCCTCCGCCGAGCCGCCCACATCCGCCTTGACGATGATGTTGAGCGTCTTGACGCCCTCGGAAATCTGCGCGAACAGATCGTTCAGATTTGCGCGCGCGTTTGCCTTGAAGACATCTTCCTTCGCCTGCGCACGGCGCTGATCCGCCAACGTCCGCGCCATTCTCTCGTCCTCAACCGCCTGGAACTCGTCGCCCGAAGAGGGGACTTCCGCAAGACCCGTGATCTCAACGGGAACGGACGGACCTGCATCCTTGAGCATCTTGCCCGTGTGATCCATCATCGAACGCACACGACCGACCGCCGTGCCCGCAATGATGATGTCGCCGCCGTGGAGCGTACCGTTCTGAACCAATACCGTTGCAACAGGACCTTTGCCCTTGTCGAGTTTCGCCTCGATGACAATACCCTTCGCGCGGCGGTTCGGGTTCGCCTTCAGATCCTTCATGTCGGCAACCAACAGAACGCTTTCCAGCAGATCGTCAATGCCCTCGTGCTTCAGAGCCGAGACGGGAACGCAGATCACGTCGCCGCCCCATTCCTCGGGAACAAGACCGTACTTGGTGAGCTCGGTCTTGATGGCGTCGGGGTTCGCGCCCGGCTTATCCATCTTGTTGATGGCAACGACAATGTCAATGCCCGCCGCTTTCGCGTGATTGATCGCTTCAACGGTCTGCGGCATCACGCCGTCGTCCGCCGCAACAACCAGAATTGCAATATCGGTTGCCATCGCGCCTCTTGCACGCATGGCGGTGAACGCCTCGTGACCGGGGGTGTCAAGGAAGGTGATCTCTCTGCCCTTGACCTTGACGCGGTAAGCGCCGATGTGCTGTGTGATACCGCCCGCTTCGCCCGCCGTGACGTGCGTGTTGCGGATGGCGTCCAGAATCGAGGTCTTGCCGTGGTCGACGTGACCCATCACGCAGACAACGGGAGCGCGGGAAACCAGTTGTTCCTCGGTGTCCTGCGCGTCGTCGAAGAGGCGATCCTCAATGCTGACTACCACCTCGTGCGTTGCTTCCACACCGAATTCGTCCGCCACCAACGCGGCAGTGTCGAAGTCGATGCTCTGGTTGACCGTAACCATCATGCCCATCATGAAGAGTTTCTTCACAACCTCGCCCGCCGTGACCATCAGCTTGGAAGCCAGTTGGCTGACCAGAATGTCGTCGGGCAGTTCAATCGAGGTCGGGCGCTTGATAATGGGGGACTGCATCTGCGCCGGGCGCTTGCCGCCCTTGGCGTTCTTGCCGAACGCCTGTCTGCCGTTTGCACGTCCCGCACCCTTGCCCTGCGCGCCCGTCTGCTGTTGGGGCGCTTTCTTGACCTGCTGTTTGCCGCCGCGCAGATTGCTCTGCTCGCGGTCGGAAACGAACGTGTCAAGCTTTTCATCGTATTTGGAAAGGTCGACGTTGCCCTCGGTGCCTCTCGTGTTGACCACGCGAGGACCTTTCAGCGTACCGTCGGGGTTGACGTTGGTCGAAGCGCCGCGCACAATCGGCTGTGCTTTGAAGGTTTCGCGCGGTCCGCTCGGTACATAATCGCCCTTGTCGCCGCCGAAACGCCCGCCGCGCCCGCCGTTCTTGTTTCCGCCGCGGTTGCCGTTTCCGCCTGCGGGTCTCTGTCCGCCAAAGCCGTTTCCGCCGAACGAGCCGCCTGCGGGTCTCTGCCCGTAAGTTCCGCCCGCAGGACGTTGTCCGTATGCGCCGGACGTGCCGCTGCCGTTCGCGCCGTAGCCGCCCGTGCGACCCTGCTGTGCGCCAAAGCTTCCGGTCTGCGGACGGGGCTGATAGCCGCCGCTCTGACCGTACTGTCTTGCGCCGGAGGGTGCGGAAGAATAGGACCGTGCGCCGGTCTGTGCGCCGCCTGCGGGACGGTTAGCACCGTAGCCTGCGGCGGGAGTCTGAGTCGGTCTCTGTGCCGGGATGCCGTTCTGCGGACGGTATCCCGTGTTGCCTGCGGAAGCCGCAGGACGTTGTGCGGCGGGCGTCTGCGCCTGAGAAGCGGGTTTTGCCGCCTCGGGCTGTTTCGGCGTGGGAGCGGGCGCAGCCTTCGGCGCGTCTGCCGCCTTGGCAGGCGCAGGGGAGGGGGCTGCCGCCGCTTTCGGCGCGACGGGCGCTTTTGCTGCTGTCTCCGGCGCTTTTTGGGCGGATGCCTTGGGCGCCTCGGAAGTCTTTGCAACCGCCGGCGCTTTGCTCTCCTTGGCTTCCTTGGTCGCCTCGGGCGCTTTTGCCGCCGTCGGTTTCTTTGCCTCGGGCGCGGCGGGCTTTACCTCTGCCGCCGCTTTTTCTTCGGGCTTCGGCTCGGCTTTCCCCTCCGTCTTGGGCGCTTCGGCAGGCTCTGCCTTCGGCTTCGTCTCCTCTTTTTTCTTCGCGGGCTTCTTCTTGGACGGAATGTAGGACTTCCCGTCCAGATAGTCGCCGATGTCGCTGATCTGGTGCTCGCCCGTCAGCGAATCGAACAGGATGTCGAATTCCGCCGGTTCGAGCGATTTCTGAACCGCGACCTCCTTTCCGCGCTTTGCGAGCATATCGCAAAGATCCTTGCTTTTCAGACCGAGGTCCTTCGCCAGTTTGTTGATTTTGAACTGTGTTTTGTTATCAGCCATATTTCCTCCTGATTCCGCACCTGCCGCAGACAGATGCGTCACGCATTGTGATTCTCGTTCCGTGTGTCCAGCGTGCTCTTCACAAGCCGGCACAGATTTTCGTCGGTGATCGCCACCGCCGCAAGCCTGCCGCTCTTACCCACTGCCCGCGCAAGGGCTTCGCCGTCCTGCGCGATGCGAACCGTCGGCACGCCGTAGTAGCGGCATTTGTCCTCCAGACGTTTGTCGGTTGCCGCGGAGTTGTCTGCGGCGAGAACTGCAAGCATCGGCTTGCGCCTGCCCGCCAGTGCCTCGCAGACCATCGGAGTTCCGCAGACCAGTGCCCGCGCCTTGGCGCAAAGTCCGAGCGCGCCGAGCGTGCGGTCAGGCGTTCCCATTGTTGTCGATCTCCCGCGCCATCTCTTCATACACCGCGTCGGGAATCGTGCATTCCAACACGCGGTCGATCCGATGGCTTTTTGCGGCTTTCCGCAGGCAGGCGGCGTTTTTGCAAAGATACGCGCCGCGCCCGTTCTTCTTTCCCGTAAAGTCGAGCGAAATTTCGCTCTCGGGGCTTCTGACCACGCGGATCAGTTCTCCCTTCGGCTTGTGCTCGTTGCATCCCATGCATTGCCGCATGGGAATCTTTTTCACTTTCTTTTCCATAGGGCAGGGGAGGGCTTATTCCCCGTCCTCCGCGTCGTCGCCTTCCGCCTTGATGTCGATCTTGCATCCGGTCAGGCGCGCCGCGAGTCTTGCGTTCTGTCCTTCCTTACCGATTGCCAACGACAACTGGTCGGGGGCAACCCGCACGCGGCAGGCGCGCTCGCCCGTCATCGTGACCGATTGAACCGTTGCGGGCGCAAGTGCCGCCGCAACATATTCTTCGGGCTGTTCGGAGTACTTCACGATGTCCACCTTTTCGCCGCGCAACTCGTCCACAATCGCCGAGATACGCGAGCCGTGGCTGCCGATGCATGCACCCACGGGATCGACGTCGGGATCGCGCGACATCACCGCGATCTTGGTTCTGGAGCCTGCTTCCCGCGCAACGCCCTTGACCATTACGATGCCGTCGGCAATTTCGGGAATCTCCAACTCGAACATTCTGCGTACCAGACCCGAATGCGCCCGCGACAGGGTGACAATCGGACCGCGGCTTTCCTTGTTGACCTCCAGAACGTAGACCTTGATCTTGTCGCCCACGTGGAAGATTTCGCCGGGAATCTGCTCGCTGCGCAGAAGCACTGCGCGACCCGTGTCGGTTTCAAGCAGAATGTTGCCGGTTTCGGAATCCATCTTGCTGACCGTTGCGGTGATGATTTCCTCGTGCTTGTTCTCGTAAGCTTCCTGCTGAATCCGGCGTTCGCCCTCGCGGATGCCCTGAATGATGACCGATTTTGCGGCGGCGGCGCTCAGGCGGCGGAAGTTCTTCGGCTTGACCTCGGTTTCCACAACCGAACCGACGGTGTACTTCTTTGCCTGCGCCCGCGCGTCCTCAAGCGAGATCTGCGTTTCGGGGTTCTCCACCGTTTCCACGACCTCTTTCTGCTGATAGACCCGGACGTCCTTTTTCACGGGGTCGATCATCACGCGGACGTTGGTGTTGTTTCCGTATTCCTTCTTATAGGCGGAAATCAGCGCCGCTTCGATCTTCTCGATCATGTACTCTGCGGGAATTCCTTTTTCCTTTTCCAACAGTTCCAGCGCGGTAAAAAGCTCTGCGTTCATTCTTTTGTACTATCCTTTCCGGTCATAATTTCATCAATTTTGGGAATCGGCGTCAAAATCATATACGGTGCGCACCGAGGCAACCTTTTCCTTCGGGAACGCATGCCGCTCCCCGTCGGGGTCTGCGTCAAGGAGAATTGCGCCGCTGTCGTCAAGCCCCGCAAGGATTCCCGTCCACACCTTCACGCCGTTCACCGCGGCATACAGACGGATCTCGACCCGCCAACCGACGCAGGCAAGAATGTGACGGTCGGTTTTCAGTTCGCGCTCGATTCCGCAGGAGGAAACCTCCAGATGGTATGCGTCGTCGATGGGGTCGGCTTCATCCAGAATGGGATCGATCGCGCGGTGCATTTTCTCGCAGTCGTCGAGCGTGATACCCTCCGGACTGTCAATTTCAATCCGCAGGTAGTAGTCCGCGCCTTCCTTGACATATTCCACATCCCAAAGTTCGTACCCGAGGTCACGGGCAATCGGCTCTGCCAGTGCCCTGACGGTGGACGCGATGGTTCCTCCGCTTTTTTTCATCGGTTTCTCTCCATTCCAAAAATTAAGAGCGGGTCCCCTGAACCCACTCCCAAACACTCCTATACTCTACCGTACTTAGTATAGCACACTTTTTCCGCTTTTGCAACCCTTTTTATAAAAAAAGATGAAGATTTTCCGAAAAAATCCGATTTTTCGGGGGAGGGCGTGTGAAAAAACGCGTCGGATCGCGGAAAAAAGCCCGCAAACCCGACGCGAAACGGAATTTCTACTTATAAAGATAGTCCACCTGTCCCGTCATCAGGGCGGTCAGCCCGCGATAGACGATTTCCGGGTGTTCGTGAAAATGCTCCTTCATCTGCTGCGCGTGGTAGTCGGAGTCGGTGTTGACGGTTGCCTGCAGAAGAATCTTGTCTTTTTCCTTCAGGGTGACCGTGACGTTGACGGTGGTGTCCGCCTGCCGCTCCGAAGAGCACATAACCGATACGCCGCGCTTCCGGAAATCGAGGTATTGCAGGGCGCAGGCGAGGCTTTTGTCCAGTACCGACTGGAACAGATCGCTCTTCAGTTCCTCCGCCACCAGACATCCGCGGCGCGTTACGGCATAGAGCGGGTCGCCCTGCTCGTTTTTTCCGACCTCTTCGATCAGCCCGTTGTCGGCGAGTTGCGGGAACGCCTCCGCGAAATCGAGGTACATCACATAGTCGGTTCGCATCAGCATTTCTCCGATGGTGAGATAGTCCAGCGGCAGATTGACGTTCTTCAGCAGGTACAGCGTAAAGATTTTGACATTGTTCAACCTTGTTTCAAGTTTTCCCATGCAAAAGCCTCCTTTCGGCAGCGGTTCGGTTCTCTGTTTCTAACAGTATAACATATTTTTTGACTGTTTTCAAGACTTTTATTGCATTTGGAGCGATTTTGTGGTATGATATAGAAAAGACTCTTTGGAAAGGAATATTTTTTATGATCCGAATTGCTTTGCTCGGCTTTGGCGTGGTCGGCTCGGGGACTGCCGAGGTGCTGACCGAAAACCGCGCGCTCCTCGCCGCCCGCGCGGGGGAGGAAATCGATATCCGCTATATCTTGGATCGCCGCGAATTCCCCGACCATCCGCTCGGAGACCGTGTGGTGCACGATATCGCGCCGATTCTTGCCGACCCGGAAATCCGTGTGGTTGCCGAAATGATGGGCGGCGCGCACCCCGCCTACGAATTCACCCGCGCGGCGCTTGAGGCGGGGAAGAGCGTGGTGACCTCCAACAAGGAGGTGGTGGCAACCTTTGGCGCGGAACTGTTGGAAATTGCCCGCGCGCACGGCGTGTCCTATCTGTTTGAAGCGAGCGTGGGCGGCGGAATTCCGATTATCCGCCCGCTTCGGGACGATCTTGCTTCCAACCGCATCCTGTCGGTCAGCGGCATTCTCAACGGAACGACCAACTTCATTCTGACCGAAATGGGGGAGTCGGGCGCTACCTTTGCGTCGGCGCTTGCCGAGGCGCAAAAGCGCGGCTATGCCGAGGCAGACCCGACCGCCGATGTGGAGGGCTTGGACGCGGCGCGAAAGATCGTGATTCTTGCAGCGCTTTCCTTCGGGGTTCTGCTCTCGCCATCGGAAATCCCGGTCAAGGGCATTACGAGCCTGACCGGGGAGCAGACCGAGGTTGCGGAGTCTCTCGGTTGCGCGGTGAAACTGATCGGTCACACCGAGCGGATCGGGGATCGGGTTCTGGCACTGGTCGAGCCGCACATGGTGACGGGGGGCAACCCGCTCCGCCATGTCAACGGGGTCTACAACGGGATTCTGGTGGACGGGAATATGCTCGGGCGGGCGTTTTTCTACGGCGCGGGCGCGGGCAAACTGCCAACCGCAAGTGCCGTGGTTGCGGATATTCTGAACGCGGTGTCTCCCGCCGAAAATCTGCAGCTTCCCGCGTGGCGCGTTGCGACAAAGGCGGACTACGCCTCTCCCGCACTCCGTCGGGTTCGCCGTTGCTTTGTCCTTTCGGGATGCGCGAACTGCGCGGAGAAAACGAAACCGTTCTTCGGCTACGACAGCTATATCGTGCGGGACGGCAGTTTTGCGTTCCTCAGCCGCCCCATGACCGAAGCCGAAGCGACCGAGGCGCTGAACGCCTGCGGCAAAAACCTTCTTTGGTCCATGCCGGTACTGGACTGAACCGTTTGATAAAATGAAATGAAATCAAAACCACCGGTTCAACCGGTGGTTTGCACGGCCCCTATAAGGGGCAAAT
>CAVGEJ010000120.1:0-7955 GCA_963628215.1 Eubacterium sp. CAG:180 | reverse complement strand
TCAACCGGATGGATGCCGTATTCGGGCAGTCGTTCGGAGATTGGGAGGGGAGACGCAGAACATGGCGGTAACGAGCATCTGGGCAGTCCACGGTGACAATGTTGCAACCGTTATGAAGTATATCGCCAATCGGGACAAAACCGATACGGGGCAGTTTCCTGCGGTTGCGTCCTTTCATGCGGTGAATCGGGTGCTGCAATACGGTGCCGATGAAATGAAAACCGAGCAGCAGTTGCTTGTGACGGGAATCCTTTGCGACACGAAACCGGAGATTGCCGCACGGCAGTTTCTGAGTACCAAGATCCATCACGGCGGGAAGGTCGGCGGGATCGTCTGTTTCCACGCCTACCAGAGCTTCAAGCGCGGCGAGGTGGACGGCATGACCGCACACAAGATCGGCGTAGAGCTTGCCAAGCGGATGTGGGGAGAGAGGTTTGAAGTGATGGTGTCTACGCACATGAACACCGGAACTATCCACAACCACTTCTGCCTCAACAGCGTGTCGTTTGTGGACGGAAAGAAGTATTACAGCGGCAAGGCGCTCAACCGGAAATTACGGGAGGTGTCGGACGCGCTCTGTCGGGAATACGGGCTGTCGGTCATTGCGCATCCCGCAGGGCAGACCAATCGGGAGATCGGGAATCGACACCGCGAGGAAAACGGTCTGTTCACCTGGCGGTCGCAGATCCGAAAGGACATGGACGAAGCCATTGTCCGCAATACGGTGTGGAGGTACTTTGCCGATGACCTTCAAAGCCGGGGATATACGCTGGAATGGAGAGGAAAGTATCTCCGCATCCGACCGGACGGCGCGGGCAAATTCTTCCGTCTGGATCGGCTCGGAGAGGGCTACACCGTGGAAGATGTGCGGGCAAGACTGGAGGAAAACTGGTCCAAGCCCCGCCCGTTTTTTCAGCCGTATCACAAGCCGACGCATGAGAAGCCGAGAGGACTCTACGCTCTCTATCTGCACTTCTGCTACCTCCTCGGCGAGTTGCCGAAGGTCTATCCGAAACGGGAGGAGGACAATGCGGAACTGCGGGAGGCGGCAAAGCGGATGAAGCAGTATTCCGCAGAGGCAGACCTGCTCGGACGGAATCGGATTGAAACCGCAGGAGATCTCCACGATTTTACGGAGCGCATCTCCGCCGAGTTTGAAACGCTCCTGATGGCGCGCGGAAAATTGCGCAACCGTCTGCGCCGGATGCACGACACCGAAGCCATGAACCCCATTCGGGCAGAGATTTCCGAACTGTCCGAGCGTATCCGGACACTTCGCCGCGAAATGGTGCTATGCCGTGACATCGCCGAACGAAGCGACGCGGTGGAGGCATTGGTTGACCGGATTGAAGAAGTGGACGAGCGGGCAAGAACCAACAGTATCAAGCAGGAAGAACAAGAACAGGAACAGGAGGAAAAGGATGAACACATCCGGTGAAGCCGCCGATCAGGTGGTGAGAATGGTGCTGGAAGGGACGGAGTATGTCGTAAGACTTTCCGGCAAAGGGGCTGTCCAACTGGGGGCGTTGGTCTATTCCATCGCCAGACAGCAGAAGAAAACAAAAGGTGCGGAGCGACTGACCAATATGCTCCGTAACGGTAAGGCGCTCAAGGTCTATACCTTTGACGCAAAGGACCTGACCAAATTCAAGGAGGTCGCAAACCAGTACGGCGTCCTGTATACGATTCTGAAAGAAAAGGAACGGAGCGACGGCGTGTTCGATGTCCTGGTCAGAGCCGAGGACGACAGCAAGATCGCCCGCATCGTCGAGCGGTTCAAGCTCGTGCGTGTGGACAGCGCCTCCATCCGTGCCGATGTCGTTCGGGAGAAAGCCGAGCGCGAACAGGCGGAAACGGAAAAAACGGCAGACGGTGACGCACCTGCAGAACCCGAACAGGAAACACCCGAAAAAAGCTATGAGGATCGCGTGCTGGACGAACTGGAGAAAAAGCCGACAGACGGGGAGAAGGCAGAACCCGAAAACCCTACGGCGGCTCGGACGGAGGTTTCCCCGGAGAGGACGGACGGTGTTCCGTCCGAGCCAAAATCCGAAGCCGAGCCGTCTGCGCCTTCGCACCGAGAAAACGGAGAACCTGAATTCCGCCCGTCCGTGAAAAAGAAAATCCGACAGATGGAGGAGCGCAAGCGCACGGCGAGAGCGGAGCAGAAAACGGCAGAGATTCCCGTTCCCGACGCGCCCAAAACTGCCCCCGTAAAACCGAAAGAAAGATGAGGAGAAGCATATGAGTGATCTGGAAACCCTGCTCCCGAAAAAAGGAGCGGAACAAGCGCAGGAGAAGCGCACAGCGGAAACGGAACACACACAGAGCAGCTTTGCCGAGCGCAAGCAGAAGTGCCTTTCCATGATAGAGGATGCCGCACTGGACGCCGTGGCGGATGCCAAACGCTACGGCGCATTTCTCGGCGTGGTCAGCCGCTTTGACCGCTATTCACCGAATAACCAACTGCTGATCTTCGCCCAGAACCCGCAGGCAACCCAATTGAAGGATTTTGACGCATGGGCAAAGGAGGGCGGAAGCGTCCGAAAGGGCAGTCATGGCGTGATGATCCTGACCCCGAAGGACTATACCGGAAAGGACGGACAGAAGCATCGGGGCTATGATGTCAAGTCGGTGTTCGATGTTGCGGCGGTGGATGGCGTGACAATAGAGCCGAAACCGGAGCGCAGTCAGCGGGAGTTGATGAAAGCGGTTATCCATGCCTGCCCCGTGACCATCTATGTTGCGGACGACTACCCCGAACATGCGGAGAGCGGCGCATATTTCGACCCGCAGGAAAAGTGTGTGTATGCAAAGCCCGGTATGAGCAACGAGGAAATGTTCACTTCACTCACACAAGCGGCGGCACACGCAGAACTGGCAAGAACCGAGGGTGAGAGCTACCGCCCGCAGAACGCCGCCTTTGCCGCAAGGAGCATTGCCTGCGCATTGGCACACCGGTTTGACATCCCCGGCAATCTGGTCGCCATTGAAAGCGTACCGGCAGACCTGCGCGAGATGGACAGCGAGGAGGTGCGCGACAAACTGAAGCAGGTGCAGGGGGCTGTCAAGGAAATGACTGCCCGGATGCTCGATTCGCTCAGACGCGGGCAGGAGAAGAAACAGCCGCAGGCGGAAAAACAGGGGAGGAACGCAAGGTGAAGGAGGAAACCACAATCCTGGAACTGAACGATTACGAAAAGCGGGTGCTGATTGAAGCCCTCAATGACCGCAGGAACGACCTGATTGAAAGTGACCGATGTCCCTACGATGTCAGCGACCTTTTGCTCCGCGTCATCGACGCACCGACCAGAAAGAAGAAGCGGGACAGGGACGCACGATGAGAAATACGGAAGAAAGGAAAACAGGAACAGTGGTGTTCCTTGCCATCGGTGCGGCGGCGGTCCTGTGGCTCTCGCTCCTGATTGCCCCGTGCCTCGGCGGTGGACTGCCGCAGATGATTCCGAAGCTGGGGGATGCTCTGTCGCATCCCTTTCGGCTGTCGTTCTGCGGGGCATCGTTTCCCACGGCATTGATCCTGCTTGCCGTGTACGGTCTGGTTATCCTTGTTTGCCATTATACCAAGCCGAACTACCGCAGGCGGGAGGAACACGGTTCCGCCCATTGGGGGAAGATTGCGGACATTGACCGGAAGTACCGGCAGGAGCCGCCGGAGAGCAACAAGATTCTGACACGGCATATTGCCATCGGGTATGACACGCACAGCCACCGCCGAAACCTCAACACCCTTGTGGTCGGCGGTTCGGGCGCGGGTAAGACCCGCTTTTACGCAAAGCCGAACCTGATGCAGGCGAATACCTCTTTTGTAGTGACAGACCCCAAGGGGGAACTGCTCAGGGACACCGGATACCTGTTGGAGAGTGCCGGATACAAGGTGCGGGTGCTGGACCTCCTCCATATGCGGAGATCCCACGGCTATAACCCGTTCGTCTATCTGCAAAGCGACAATGATGTCCAACGCCTGGTTACGAATCTGTTCAAGGCAACGACGCCGAAGGGAAGCCAGACAAACGACCCGTTCTGGGACACGGCGGCATCCATGCTTCTGCTGGCGCTGATGTATTACCTTTGGTACGAAGCTCCCAAATACGAGCAGAACTTCGGCATGGTCATGGAACTGTTGCGTGCGGGGGATATTCCTGACGAGGAGAACGCTAACGCCATGCCAAGCACGCTTGACGAGCTGTTCGCCGAACTGGAGAGCAAGAACCCGTACCACATCGCCGTGAAGTATTACAAGGCGTACCGTTCCGGCTCTGCAAAGACACTGAAATCGGTACAGATCACGCTGGCGGCGAGACTGGAGAAATTCAACCTCGACAGTCTTGCCGCCATGACGGAATACGATGAACTGGATTTGTCCCACATCGGGGAGGAAAAGACCGCTCTGTTTGCCATTCTGCCGGATAACGATACCAGCTTCAATTTTCTGGTGTCGATGCTGTATACGCAGTTGTTTCAGGCGTTGTTTTCCTCGGCGGACACCAAGCATGGCGGAAGTCTGCCGGTTCCGGTGCATTTCCTGATGGACGAATTTGCAAACATTTCTTTGCCGGATGACTTTGATAAGATTCTCTCGGTTATGCGTTCCAGAGGGATCAGCGTCAGCATTATTCTCCAGAACATGGCACAGTTGAAAGCCCTGTTTGAAAAGCAATGGGAATCCATTGTCGGCAACTGCGATGAGTTTGTCTATCTCGGCGGCAACGAGCAGTCCACACACGAGTATGTCTCCAAGCTGCTCGGCAGGGAGACGATTGACACCAATTCCTACGGCAGAACCGACGGTCTGCGGGGGAACTTCTCCACGAACTTTCAGGTAGCGGGCAGGGAACTGCTGACACCGGATGAGGTGCGAATGCTCGACAACCGCTATGCCATTGCCTTTATCCGAGGGGAAAGCCCGGTGTACGATCTGAAGTACGACATTCTGAGCCACCCGAAGATTGCCGAAGGGCGGGACGGCGGCGCGGAGGCGTATGTGCATGGCAGACGGGACGATGCGCCGGAGATCGTGTTGGTGCGTGCGGAGGACTACGGCGTGAGGGCGGCAGAGCTTCCCTGCATGCAGGACATCATCGGCGAGTTTTACCCCAACCTTGCGGCGTATGACGAGAATGAAACGGCGAATTTATGTGCGTTTTTGAAAGGAGGAAAAACGGAATGAAGAAAAACAAACAGCGGATGCCGCGTGGTGCGCGGAAAGCCATGAAACTTTGGGTGTTCCTTTTGCTTGCGGCGGTCATGGTGTCGGCGCTTGCGCTGACCTGCTTTGCGGCGGAGGACGATCCGATTGAAGTGGTCAACAACCTCTCGGATTTCCTGTTCGGTCTTGTGCGGGCGGTCGGTATGATTATGCTCGGATTTGCCATTGTGCAGATTGGGCTTTCACTCAAAAGCCACGACCCAAGCCAACGGGCAAACGGCTTTCTGACGCTTGCCGGCGGCGTCATCATTACCTTTGCAAAAGAAATTCTGTTCCTGATTACCGGCGGATGATGCGGAGGCGGCAGGATGTCTAACAACTGGATCGTAGAAAACATCCAAAACGCCCTCGGCACATGGAACGATAAGCTGAATGAGATCTGGCGGCTCCTGACGGAGTCGCCGGAATCGTTTAAGGGTGGGGCGGTCTGGAATGTGATGGTGAATATCAACGGGACGCTCAAAGCGGTGGGGTATGCACTGCTGGTCCTGTTCTTCCTGATGGGCATCATGAAGCATTACAATTCCTTTTCTGAGGTGAAGCGACCGGAGCAGGCAATCAAGCTCTTTTTGAGGTTCGTCCTTGCGAAAGCCGCCATCACTTGGGGGCTGGATCTGATGATGGCAATCTTCAGGATTGTGCAGGGCGTGATCGGGAAAATCATGACCGCATCCGGTATCGGCGGGCAAGGAACCATCTATCTGCCGGACAGCATGGTGCAGACCATTGAGGACTGCGGCTTCTGGGAGAGCATCCCGCTGTGGGCGGTAACGCTGATCGGCAGTCTGCTCATTACGGTGCTATCCTTTGTCATGATTCTAACCGTGTACGGGCGCTTCTTCAAATTGTATATGTATGTCGCTATTTCACCCCTGCCGCTTGCGACCTTTGCAAGCGAGGAGACGGGGCAGGTCGGCAAGAGCTTCATCCGCTCGTATATCGCTGTCTGTCTGGAGGGCGCAATCATCGTGCTTGCCTGCATCATCTATTCGCTGTTCGTATCAAGCGCACCGTCGGTCAACCCGAATGCGTCCGCTGTCAATCAGGTCTGGACTTATGTCGGGGAGATCGTATTCAATATGCTGGTGCTGACAGGAACAATCAAATTGTCGGATCAGGTGGTTAAGAACATGATGGGGCTGTAAGGGGGTACTATGGGCGTTAGAAAAAAGGAAATGGTTGTGGCTTTCTTTCGTCAATTATCGGAAAATTGTCACGAGACTCATATTGCTTCCGGAATTTCCGTGATAAATCACGAAACTTTCGGATAATCTATTGACAGACACTTTAATATATGCTATAATGAGTACCGGAAAAATCGTGACAAATCACAGAAATTCCGAAAGGAGAACGCACATGGATAACCAAAAGCAGATCAAACGGGATGCGTATCTTGCAGGGCTGATTGCAAAGCGGGACAACGGGTTGGTGAAGGTAATTACAGGCGTCAGACGATGTGGCAAGTCCTATTTGCTGTTTACGCTGTATCGGCAGTATCTCTTGGAAAACGGCGTTGCGGAGGGGCAGATCGTCAGCCTTGCTTTGGACAATGTTCTGAATGCAAAATATCGGGACCCGATAGCTTTGTCAGAATATCTGGAGGCACGGACACCGCAGGACGGAAAGCAGTATTATGTATTTCTTGATGAAATCCAGTTTGTTGGAAAAAAGAAGATACAGGATAATCCGGAAATTCTGATTTCCTTTTACGATGTTCTCAATTCGCTGTTGCAAAAGGGCAATGCAGATATTTATGTTACCGGAAGCAATTCCAAAATGCTTTCCGGAGACATTGCCACCGAGTTTCGCGGTAGGGGAGACGAGCTTCATATCAGCCCGCTGTCGTTCTCTGAATTTTATTCCTACCGCGGTGGGGACAAATCCGATGCTTTTGCGGAGTATCTGACCTATGGCGGGTTGCCGATGACGGTATTCCAGAATGATGCCGCAGGCAAGAAGAAATATCTTTCCGACCTTTTCAAAGAAACCTATCTGAAGGATATTCTGGAACGGCACAGCGTTGCCTATCCGGATTCGCTGGAGTTGATTGCAGATGCGCTATGTTCTGCGGTCGGTTCTCTGACAAACGCAAGTAAGATTGCGGATACCCTGATGACGGTTCGTCAGACCAGGATTGACAGTGAAACCGTAGGAACCTATCTTGGCTATCTGACCGATGCCTATCTGTTTACCCGATCCAATCGGTACGATGTCAAGGGGAGACGGTACTTCTCCTATCCGAGCAAATTTTACTGTGTGGATACCGGACTCCGCAATGCACGGCTGAACTTCCGTCAGTTGGAAGAAACGCATTTGATGGAAAATGTGATTTTCAATGAGCTTTGCAGACGGGGATACTCTGTGGATGTCGGTGTGGTTGAAACGATTGAGGGCACCGGAGAGAATCGGAAGCGTCGGACTTACGAGATTGATTTTGTTGTCAATGCGGAAAGCGTGGGGGAGAAGTATTATATCCAATCGGCATTGAATCTGGACACGCAGGAGAAAACCGAGCAGGAGATCCGCCCCTTCCTCAAGCTACCGAATGATTTTACCAAACGGATTGTGATAACAAAATCCGCTATGCCGGCATGGACCGATGATTACGGAATCCGACATCTTGGAATTTACGATTTCCTGCTACAGGAAATCTGACATGGAAGAATAAAATAACAAACGAAAAGTCACCGTTATGCGGTGGCTTTTTGTTATAGAAAAGGAGGACCTA